>JAVBOU010000082.1:0-2921 GCA_031550185.1 Kiritimatiellia bacterium
AGAACCTCTGCCACGCCACGCGTTTTTTTTATTTTGACCGATGTCCTGCGGCATCGTTTTTTTGTTATCATTTTTTCGTCAAGGAGCTCCCATGAACATTGAAACGTCACTCATCCACGCCGGGCAGATTCCCGACCCGACAACCGGCGCGCGCGCCGCGCCCATTTACCTCAGCAGTTGCTACACCTTTGCGGACACCGACGCGGCGGCGCGTATCTTCGCGCTCGAAATTCCGGGCTACATTTACACGCGCCTGAACAACCCCACGAACGATGTCGCGGAGCAGCGCCTCGCCGCGCTCGAGGGCGGCTCCGGCGCGCTTGTCACAGCCAGCGGCATGAGCGCGATCTTTCTCGCCATCGAAACGCTCGCGGCAGCGGGCGACCACATTGTCGCGTCATCCTCGCTCTACGGCGGCACCGACACGCTCTTCCGCTTCACGCTGAAAAAGTTTGGCATCGACGTCAGCTTCGTTGATCCGGACGCGACGTCCATCGCGGCGGCGATCCGCCCGAACACGAAGGCCGTGTATTGCGAGACGATCGGCAACCCGAAGTGTGACGTGCCGGACCTCGACGCGATCAGCCGCGCCGCGCACGCCGCGGGCGTTCCGCTCGTGGTGGACAACACCTTCGCGCCGGTTCTCTGCCGCCCGTTTGACCACGGTGCGGACATTGTCGTGCATTCGACGTCGAAATGGATCGGCGGTCATGGCACTGCGATCGGCGGCGTGCTGATCGACGGCGGCCGCTTCGATTGGCGCAACCCGCGCTTCCCCGACTTCAACACGCCGGACGAAAGCTACCACGGCGTCGTGTATGCCAACGCCTTCCAAAATGTTCCCGGCGCGGGCAACATCGCCTTCATCACCAAGGCGCGCGTCCAGGGCATGCGCAACATCGGCCTCTGCGCCAGCCCCTTCAATTCGTTCATCATTTTGCAGGGCCTCGAAACGCTCGCGTTGCGCATTGCCAAACATTGCGAGAACGCGCTCGCACTCGCGGCGTGGTTGCAGCGCCATCCCGCTGTCGCGTGGGTCAATTACGCCGGCCTGCCTGGGCATCCGCAACACGACGTGGCGAAACGCATGCTCAAGGGCGGCTTCGGCGGCGTGCTGGGGTTTGGACTCAAAGGCGGAAAGGCCGCGGGCGAAAATTTCATCAACCGCGTCAAACTCGCCTCGCACGTGGCCAATGTCGGCGACGCGAAAACGCTCGTCATTCATCCCGCGTCAACGACCCACGGCCAGCTCACGCCCGACCAGCTTCTCGCCTGCGGCATCACGCCGGAATTTGTCCGCGTCTCCGTCGGCCTCGAAAACCTCGCCGACATCCAGGCCGACTTCGACCAGGCAATGCGGTAAAAAACAACGCCGTGGCGTGGCAATACCCCTGCCACGCCACAACGCCACTTGACGCGATATTACGGGCGTAGTATTGTATTTGTGTTTCTTAACCAGGAGTTTCATTCATGAAAAAATCGCTCTTCGCCGTATGCGCCGTCATGGCGTTGCACACCTTCGCACCGCTCCACGCCGTCACGCAACAGGCCGCCATTGACGCCGCCATCGTCCCTGGCGCGGGTTACTATGGCAGCGGTGTCGACACGTCCCAATCCGCGTTCTCGAAGCAACTCGAGGCCATTGGCAACAAATATATGGACGACATGGGCAAGATCAAGGATGCGCCGTTCGCCGGATTTTACAAAAATTTCAACGTCTTACAAGAGCTTTCAAAATCCGCTGGTCTCGGCGAGGATTCTGTCGAGCGTTTCCTTTTTTCCGTTAACTTGTCGCGTGTCTACGCGAACGCTGAAAGCGGACAGCCGCCCTCTTTCGGGGACGTTGATGTGCTGGGCGCCTATGTGATGAAGAAGCCGCTCGCCGCCGACGCCATGCAAAAATTCATCCCCGCTGCCATTAAACTTTTCGCCGACGGCAAGCCCACGCCCAATGTCAAAACCCAGGACTTCTCGCACGGCGGCGTCAACGGTGTCAGCGTCAACGTCGATTTCGCCGGCATTGACTTCCTGCCTTTTCCCGGCGAAGCTCCCAAGCTTCCGCCTTTTGCGTTTGTGACGCTGGGCGACAACAAGGTGATTTACATGGGTTACGAAAAGGACGTCAAGGCCGCCATTGACCGCGCGAACGCCGGCACCAAAACCGCGTTCACGCCGGAGCTGAAGAAGCTGCACGACGCCACGCTCGCCGGCGCCCCGGTCACCAAACACGACGGACTCCTCATTTGGGTTGCGCCCAAGGCGTTGCGCGATTTTGCCACCACCATGGGCGACCAGGCCGTTGCCGGCGGAATGCTTCCCCCGGGCATGCAACCCGCGCTTGATGCCGCAAAAAATTTCCAGGGCCTTCGAATCCTGATGGATGTTTCTGACAAAGCCACCGGTGCGCTCAACCTCGTTGTTGACACGCCCGAACGCGCCAAGACCCTTCGCGACTTCCTTGAAATCAACGCCCTCGGCGCGGCCAAAATGGGGCTCTACCAGGCCACCGGCAAAAACCTTCCCTTTGCCGAAAGCCTGAAGGCGGTCGCGGACGGCGACTCCGTCTCCATCAACTTCACCGCCACGGTCGACGACTACGCGACGTTCCTCGAAATTGCAAAGAAGCAACTCGAGCAATCGCCCTTCATCATCGAGGAAGACCTCGAAATCGACGAATAATTTTAGGCAAACTTTTATCCGCATTGTGGCGTGGCAGGACTCCTGCCACGCCACAAGAGTAGCCACTCAAATATTGACAAGACCAATTTCTGAAGTTGAAAAAAGAGACTGATGGTCGCAACGTCAAGTCCACCATTATAGTCAATACACTGTAAAGCAGTCCTATGTACCGCGATCAAAACTGCCTTAATATTGTATAGTAGACTTGTTCCAAAACCAGATTTCGAATTGGAGGGCGAGCG
>JAVBOU010000105.1:0-5270 GCA_031550185.1 Kiritimatiellia bacterium
CGCGGCCCTCCCCGCCAGCTCAGCCAAAATAAAATGACGCGCGTGTCAGAGCATCACCGCTGCCACGCGCGCTGACCCGATTCCCGCTTGACTTCCTGTTTTGGATGTGGTGTTATTATAGGAAACTGCTATAAACCATAGCAGTTTGTGTCACGTGGAAGGAGTTGGGCAAATGCACATTGAGCAGGTTGTGTGCGGCGTGCCGTTTGGCAAGCCGTGTGAGCGGGAGGCGTTGAAGGCGGTCAAGGATCTGGGCTTTACGTCGGTGCAGATCTACACGTTTTGGCGGGACTTTGAGCCGGAGCGCGAGGAGACATTCGACTGGACGAAGATTGACCGTGATGTGCGGCTGATCCAGGAGGCGGGCTTGAAGTATGTGCCGTTCCTGCTCATGGGGCCGAAATACGCGGCACCCGATTGGTGGCTGAAGGACAAACGCCACCGCGGACTCAAGTGTCTGGAGCACGGCCGCGAGTCGATGATCGAGTCGATTTGGAACCCCGCGTTTTACGCGCAGATCGAGCGCGTGACCCAGGCGTTCGCGGCGCATTTCATGCCGATGAACGTGCTGGAATCCGTACAGCCGGGAATTTGCGGCGACTACGGCGAGGCGATTTATCCGGCGCTCGGCAACTGGCCCGGCGACTACCACACGCACCGCGGCTTTTGGTGCGCGGGCGATGACGCCATCGCGGATTTCCGCATGCACTTCAAAGATCGCTATGGCACGATCGCGGCGCTGAACGCGGCATGGCGCACGTGTTACGCGGCGTTCGACGAAATGCAGCCCTTCCTCAAACACCGCGCGCCGTCGCGCACCGCGTGGCTCGACGTCGTGTTGTGGTACCAGGACGCGATGACGCGCTACAGCGAGTTTTGGATGAAGACCTGCCGCGCCGCGTTCCCCGGCGTTCCCGTTTACCTGTGCACCGGCGGCGCGGACGACGAGGTCACTGTGGGCGCGAATTTCGCCGTGCAGGCCAAGATTGCGGCGCGTCATGGCGGCGGTTTGCGTCTCACCAACGAGGTCAACATTTTCAGCGAAAACTTCCGCCTCACCGCGCACACGCACGCGGCGTGCAATTTCTACGGCGCGTATCTCGGCCTTGAACCCGTGGGTCCGATCACGACGCAGGGCGCGCGCACGCGCATCTTCGGCTCCGCGGTTTACGGCAACCAGCAGCTCTTCCATTATTACGGCAACTTCTTCAAGGACGGCACCGTCGAGCCGCGTCCCTCCGCCGCCGAATGCGTCGCCAACTCCGCCTTTCTCACCGCGCACAAACCCGAACCCGGCCTCGCGCTCTTCTGGCCCGTCGACCAGGCGCTCTTCGAGGAATTCATGCCGCAGGCCGCGCGCGACGCGTTGATGTACATTCGCCGTTTCTATCCCGTCACGCCGGTCAGCGAGGAGATGATCCTCGACGGCGCGCTCGACCAATTTTCCAACCTGCTTATGATCGGCGCGCGCTACACACGGCGCAGCGTGCTCGACAAAATCACGCGCTGGGTCACCGCGTGTCAGGGCCGCCTCCTTGCCACCGAACGCTGCCTCGACTGGGAGCTCGAACCCGTTGCGGAGTTTGACGCGCTCTTCGGCATCACCTCCGCCTCCGAAGAGGCGTGGGGCCATTGCAACCCGAAAGCTCACGCGCCCGCCGGTTACCCAAGCCTTGCGAACATCAAAAGCCTGCACGTCGAGCATGCCTGGCTCAACCTCATGCCCGACGTCGACAAGTGGCTTGTCGAAGACCTTCGCCCCGGACAAAGCGGCACCACCATTCATCCCGTCGCCACCCTCTTCCGGCGGCCGCACAACAACGGCGAAGCCATTTTCTTCAGCGGCTCCGTCAACTTCAAATACGACAAGGAAGCCTGCTTCGACGACCACGGCTTCTTTCCGCAATTCATTGCCGACCTCTGCGCGCAAAGCGGCGTCAAACCCTGGGGCATCCAACCCGCGGAAATCGCCCGCGGCCGCATCAACGGCAAAACCATCATTCTCACCGAAGACAAAATCCTTAACGCCTAAAACATCCCGTGGCGTGGCACGACCTCTGCCACGCCACGCAATGCCTGTCCTACACTCAACAAGGAGCATTCATGAAAAACCAAACTCTGGTTTTGGTCACCGCCGTCATGGCGTCCCTTTCCTCCTTTGCGGCCACTTACTCCTGGAACCTCAACGCGAACGGCAACTGGAACGCCCCGGCGAATTGGAACCCCAACACCGGCTTTCCGAACGCCGCGGGTGATGTCGCGGATCTCACGAAAATCCCCGCGGATGGCGGTCGCGTGGTGACTCTCAACGTCGCGCTAACGTTGGGCGAGTTGCGCGTCGGCAACGGGGTCGGCGGCGGTAGCATCACATTGCAAACCGGAACAGCGGGCTCCATTTTCTTTGACAATGGTGAACAAACACCCTCCATCATCCGGGGCGGCAGTGGTTCGGTGTCCTATGGTGACACCTTGAGATTTCCCATCGCGTTTGACGGCATATTGCACGTGGCGAATCATGGTGCGAATCAGCTCTACTTTTCACATCCGGTCACCGGCGGAGAGTTCGTGATCCTTCCGGAAAATTCGGGCGTCGTGCAGTTCGACGCCGGCAACTTTTATTTTGGAGGCACGCAAATCAAAAGTGGCACGCTTTTGATTTCGTCCACGGCTCAGAGTGCCGCGACAGGCGCCCCTCTTGGCACCACGAGCACCGTCGACATGGGCGATCCCGACGCGGTGTACGCCGCAACGCTTTCCCTGGCCTCGCGAACGGGCGGCTCCTCGTTGACGCTCGACAATCTGGTGTTGAGAAGCTCCGCCAACGAAAACATCCTGCGCCTCCAGGGCAACGCCCAAAATCCCGCGCAACTGGTGATCAGTGATTTTGCACGCGAGAATGGCACGACGCTGACGCTGCATGTCAATGACGCGGGAAACTTGGGAACCAACGAGAAAATCATGATACCCGAATCGAGCCAAGCCGAAGTCAAAAACGGCATTCTACCTCCGTGGATCACGATTGACCAGGCGGCCAACTCGTTTTTCTTTGCCACCACAAATGACAACGGAGTGGCCGCATACAAGACAGGCCCGACCGCATTTTCCCCTGCCGTCAGCAACCAGGTTGTCACCATCAACGGCGCCACACTCGCCAGCGATCAGACCGTCTTCGCGCTCAAGCTCACCGCCAACACTCTCAACCTTAATACGAAGACATTGACCATCGGCGACGAGGACAATGACGGCGCGATTCTTTTTGGTAATAACGCCGTCATTTCCGGCGGCGCGCTCGACTGGCCCTCCGGCAACCTCTACGCGTATGTCGACAGCTCCGACTCCATTCGCTCCGACCAGATTCGAAACGCCACCCTCCGCAATCTCACCCTTCCATCCTCCGGCATCCTCACCAAATCCGGATATGGTCGTCTTTTTCTCGACATGCCCGCGCTACCCGCCGGCTTGACCTACCGCATTCAAAACGGCACGCTCTCCCACACCTCCACGGAGGAGACGCTTTTCGACTCCAGCGCTGTTGACATCAGCGGCGCCGGCATCTTCGAACTTGCGGGCAACCGTCAAATCCGTTTCGCCCAATCCGATAACATGTTCAACACCCTCGCGCTCTACAACAACGTCACGCTGACGCTCGACGCCGGCCAGCGCCTCGCCACCCGCCGCACCCTGCGCGTCGGCAACACCTCCACCCTCATTCTCACCAACGGTGCCAGCTATCACAACGGCACCATGCACCTGCGCTTCGGCGACAACACCAGGGACAACCGCCTCATCATCGCCGGACGCGATCCCGCCACCCAGGCGCCCTCCACCTTTGACCTCAACGGCCAGTCCTTCTTTCTCAGTTATAGCGACGCCGGTTACAACTCCAACAACAACAAGCTCATCATCACCGACGGCGGCGTCATGACCAACGTCAACGTCTTCGCCATCGGCGAATCGCAGGGTGGACTCAGCGGCAACGAGCTGACCCTTTCCGGTGGCGGAAAACTCTACTCCCGCTGGGCCCGCCTCGGCACCCTTTGCTCCAACGCCACTTCCCGCGTCCTCGACCCCGGTACCCTGTGGGACAATGGCGGCGGCCCTCTCGAACTCGCCCACTCCGGCGGTGGCGCCATCACCCGCGACAACCACCTCATCATCGGCAACCGCGCGGTGGTGACCAACATCACCGAAGTCCGACTCTGCCAAGACAAAAACCTCGCCAGCGGCAACAACAGTCTTCGCCTTCATTCCGGCGGCGAGCTCCACTCCCGCGGTGACGCCGGCATCGGCTATGGCTTTAGCGCCGGTGGCAGCTCCGGCAACTGGATGCGTCTCACCGACGCCGACACCGTGTGGAACATGAACCGCGCCAACCTTTACATTGGCCGCTCCGAACAAGGCACCATTAGCGACTCTACGCTCACCATTGGCAACGGCGCCAACCTCCTGAATGCCGGCGCCATCAACATGGGCTACGCCCACGCGCGCGACTCCTGGGGCAACCGCCTCACCATCACCAACGGCGCCACGCTGACCTCCTTCCAGCGCGTCGCCATCGCGTGCGGCAGTTACAACTCCAACCGCAATGGCGCTTCCTACGACAACCGCGTCCTCATAGCAGGCGGACTCAGCGGCGACTCGGTTTGGGATCTCAACGGTGGCGCACTGCACATCGGCCTTCGCCACACTAACCTTGCCGCCACCTCCAATCAGATTCTCGCTTACGACAACACCGTTACCCTCGCCCCCGGCGGCGTCATCCTCAACGCCGGTGCCGTCAGCGTCGGTACCGAATGGCGGGAGACCGCCATCATCTCCAGCGGCGACGTCACCACCGACTATAACTCCCGCGACAACGCCCTGCGCCTCTGCGGCGGCGCGTTTTACGGTACCACCCTCACCCTTCACAGCAACAACCGCCTCGACGTCGTTGTAGGCAAGACCGGTGTCAAGCCCGCCACCTTCACCGGAAACGTTGAATTTAAAGAAGGCACCTTCATTGTCGCCGACTTCGAAAAAGACGCCCTTCCCGGTTCCTATCCTGTTCTCATTGCTGACGAACTCATCACGCCCGAGAATTTCGCCTTCATTCCTTCGGACACAGATCGCCTTCGCCACGACATCATTGGCAACACCATCTGGGTCACCTACAAACTCCCGCGCACGCTCTTCATTCTCAAATAAAACATCTCCGTGGCGTGGCCCGACCACTGCCACGCCACCGGCATGTCTGTCCAGCACACAACCAGGAACCTCATGAAAAAACGACA
>JAVBOU010000167.1:0-32361 GCA_031550185.1 Kiritimatiellia bacterium
CCCTGGTTGTTGATTGGGTGTGTGGGGGGGTGGGTGTGCCCCCCCCCCCCCACAACAAGCTTTTGATTTTTCTCCTCAGCCGAGGGTGGCTTTGATGCGACGGACGCCGGCGGAGGAGGATTCTTCTTTAACGATTTTGAAGTGGCCGAGTTCGGCGGTGTTGGCGACGTGGGGGCCGCCGCAGACTTCCATGGAGAAGTCACCGATGGTGTAGAGTTTGACCTGCTCGCCGTACTTGGCGCCGAAAAGGGCGGTGGCGCCGCGCTTGACGGCCTCCTCCATGGTGACGGTCTCGACGGTGACGGGGAGCTTGCGGTCGATCTGTTCGTTGACGATGGCCTCGACTTTGGCGAGTTGGTCGGGGGTCATTTTGTCGGAGTGGGTGAAGTCGAAGCGGAGGCGCTCGGCGGTGATGTTGGAGCCTTTTTGGAGGGCGTGGGGGCCGAGGACGGTTTGGAGGGCTTTGTGCAAAAGGTGGGTGGCGGTGTGGAGTTTGCGGGTGGCGTCGGAGTCGTCCTGGAGGCCGCCTTTGAAGGTGCCTTCGCCTTGCTTGGAGAGTTCCTGGTGCTTTTTGAAGGCGTCCTCGTAGCCGGGGCGGTCGACGGAGAGGTGGCGTTCGGCGGCGAGCTCTTCGGTCATTTCGAGGGGAAAGCCGTAGGTGTCGTAGAGCTTGAAGGCGACGCGGCCGCTGACGGTGGTCTGGCCGTGGGTGAGGAGGCCGGTGGCGACTTTTTCGAATTCGCGTTCGCCGGCGTTGAGGGTTTTTTCGAAGCGTTCTTCTTCGGCGGTGAGCTCGGCGAGGATGGCGTCGCGGCCGGTGGCGAGCTCGGGGTAGATGTCGCGGTAGGTGGCGATGACGATGTCGGCGAGGGCGGCCATGAAGGAGCCGTTGAAGCCGAGGCGACGGCCCCAGCGGACGGCGCGGCGGATGAGGCGGCGCAGGACGTAGTTGGCGCCGATGTTGCCGGGTTTGACGCCGCCCTTGGCGTCGCCGAGGATGAAGACGGCGGAGCGGGTGTGGTCGGCGACGATGCGGGTGCCGCGGAGTTTTTCGTCGGCGGGGAGGTCGGCGGCGGTGAGCTCGGCGATGCGCTGCATGAGGGGCGCGAAGAGTTCGGTTTCGTAGACGGTGGAGCGGCCCTGGAGGACGCAGATGGTGCGCTCGACGCCCATGCCGGTGTCGACGTTGTGTTGCTTGAGGGGTTCGTAGGCGCCGTCTTCGCACTTGTTGTATTGCATGAAGACGTCGTTCCAGATTTCGAGATAGCGGCCGCATTTGCAACCGGGCCGGCAGTCGGAGTTGCAGGCGGGTTTGTCCATGGTGATGAACATTTCGGAGTCGGGGCCGCAGGGGCCGGTGGTGCCGGCGGGCCCCCACCAGTTGTCGTCCTTGGGCAGGGCGAAGATGCGTTCGGCGGGGATGCCGAGGGAGAGCCAGATGGCGCGGGAATCGTCGTCGCGCGGGGCGTTGACGTCGCCTTCGAAGACGGTGACGGAGAGCTTTTGCGGGTCGATGCCGAGCCATTGCTTGGAGGTGAGAAATTCGTAGGACCAGGTGATGGCTTCTTTTTTGAAGTAGTCACCGAGGGACCAGTTGCCGAGCATTTCGAAGAAGGTGAGGTGGGAGGCGTCGCCGACGGCGTCGATGTCGCCGGTGCGGACGCAGCGCTGGACGTCGACGAGGCGCTTGCCGGCGGGGTGGGGCTCGCCGAGGAGGTAGGGCACGAGGGGGTGCATACCGGCGGTGGTGAAGAGGACGGTCGGGTCGTTTTCGGGAATGAGGGACGCGCCGGAGATCACGGCGTGGTTTTTGGATGCGAAGAAAGCGAGGTATTTTTCGCGCAATTCTTTGGCGGTCATGGGCTGCGGCTCCTGTGTGGAAAAGTAAAGTGAGGTATTAAAACATAACGGCTGGAGCGTAGCAAGGAGAAGTGAGAAGGGGAGGGGAGAAGTAGAAGATTCAACAGAGGAACAAGGAAGTCCTAAAGGGGAGGGAAAAGGAAAGTGAGAAAGAGAGACAAACGCTTTCGCGTTATTTGCCAAGGTGATATTGAACCACGAAAGGACACGAATGAACACGAATTTTTT
Source organism: Kiritimatiellia bacterium (assembly GCA_031550185.1). Taxonomy (GTDB): domain Bacteria; phylum Verrucomicrobiota; class Kiritimatiellia; order RFP12; family JAVBOU01; genus JAVBOU01. Next base: position 2,089 of record JAVBOU010000167.1, read on the forward strand.
GGGTGCATGGCGGTCATGTGATGATATAGTGTTTCTCCTCAACATTGACACACGCCAACACAATCCCAACGGGGTTGCACAAAATGAATTGAAATTATGCCAACAACATGCCGGGAATTTGTTGGCGGAAGACGATTGTTCAACCCCTCCGGGGTTGGAATTTATTTTCATCGCGTTCCCATGGTAGCGCGAATACGCGCAACCATGGGCTTTGATGTCCAACCTCTCCGAGGTTGCAAATTCGCGAGGAGTGTTCCCATGTTATGCAAAATTACTATAGTATTTCCATACAACATTGTTACATTTGTCTTCAACCCCAACGGGGTTGCCTAACATAGCCCAGGGTTGCGCGTATTCGCGCTACCCTGGGAACGCGTCAGCATAGATGATGAACCCCAACGGGGTTCCCTGATGAGGCCGCTCATGAGGCAACCCCGTTGGGGCTTGTGTCATGTGCGTGCGTTGACGTAGGGCTGCGGGGCAATGCCCCGCAGCCCTACCTCAATGATGAAAGGCATTCAGCCGTTGACCTGTACTGCGGCTCCGCGCCAATTTTTATAACCCAACAGGTCGATTTATGTTCTTTGCATCAAACCTTGTGGCACAGCATGACCTCTGCCACGCCAGGATGGGTTTGTTCTGCGGGAAGGGTTGCATGTTGTGAGGCAAGATGTTAAATTGGGGTTCAGTTCCAATAAGGAGTTTTGATCATGCATATTGCGGATGGATTTCTTTCGGCGCCGGTGGCGGCGACAACGGCGGTGGCGGCGGTGGGGGGGATTGCGCTGGCGGCGCGACAGGTGACGCGGGAGAAGGCGGGCCAGGTGGTGGGGATCGGGATGATGGCGGCGTTTTTGTTTGTGGCGCAGATGGTGAATTTTCCGTGTTTGTTCGGGGCGTCGTCGGGGCATTTGCTGGGGGCGGGGCTGGCGGTGGCGGTGCTGGGGGTGGCGCCGGGGATGTTGGCGGTGGCGGTGGTGGTGGTCGTGCAGGCGTTGTTCTTTAAGGATGGGGGGATTTCGGCGCTGGGGGCAAATGTGTTGAATATGGCGGTGGTGGGGCCGCTGACGGCGGGGCTGGTGTTGCGGGCGGCGGGGCGTCGCGGGGTGGTGGCGTGTTTTGGCGCGGCGGCGGTGGGGATGTTTGTGAGTGCGGGGTTTTGCATGTTGGAGCTGGGGCTGTCGGGGACGACGCCGTTGAGGGCGGCGCCGTTGTTTATGGGGGTGCATGCGTTGATCGCGGTGTTGGAAGGGGTGATTACGGCGGCGGTGGTGGCGGCGATGGCGAAGTATGGAGCCGGGGTGTTGGCGCCGGGGGAGGCGTTGGCGATGCCGAGGACGCGGCGGGTGCTGGCGTTGCTGACGGTGGGGGTGCTGTTGATTACGCCACTGGCGTGCAGTTGGCCGGACGGGCTGGAGTATGTGGCGGAGCGGTACGGGTTTGCGGAGAAGGAGGCGACGCCGGGGTATGCGGCGTGGACGGAGCGGATGTGGTTTGCGGATTATGAGTTGAAGGGGGTTCCGGCGCCGTACGGGACGTGGGCGATCGCGGTGATCGGCGGGGTGATGGCGTTTGGGGTGGCGTGGGTGGCGGCCCGGGGGTTGCGAAAGCGCGAGGAGGCGGTTTGAGGAGGGTGAAATGGGGCGTGGGGTTGACGCTGGGGTATGTGGTGGTGGTGGCGTTGTGGCCCAAGGGGGAATGGGTGGGGCTGGCGGTGCTGTCGGGGGTGCTGGCGGGGATTGGGACGGGCTTGGGAGTGGGGTGGGGGAGGGTGGCGCGGGAGATGGGAAAGGCGGAGGTGTTTGTGTTGGGGGTGGCGGCGCTGGCGGTGTTTCAGCGTGGCGGGGTGTGGATTGCGTTGATGTTGCTGGCGAAGGCGCATATTTGCGTGGCGGCGATGGCGGTGATGGGGCAGTTTGTGTCGTTTGGGATGTTTTTGGAGGTGTTGAAGGGGTGGGGACTGCCGGAGGTGATGGTGTTGCCGCTGGCGTTGATGGAGCGGTACCGGGGGGTGTTGGGCCGGGAGTGGCAGCGGTTGTGGGGGGCGCGCCGGAGCCGGACGTTTGTGGCGCGGGGATGGAGGGGGTTTCCGCTGGCGGAGTGTTTGGGGGCGTTGCTGGCGCGGAGTTTGCAACGGGCGGAGCGGATCGCGGCGGCGCTTGTGGCGCGGGGATGGGAGGCGCGTTGAGATGGCGGCATGACGGGGAGGGAGGAATTTTCAAGGGGGCCTTTTCTTTTGATGTTGCGCGGAGGGGGGTAATGGTGTATGCTTCTTTTTACCATGTTGTCGCATAGTCTTGATTGTGGATTGTTTCGGAGGTTGCTCGTCACGGGCGGCCTGATGGCGGGCTTTTTTGTGGTCTTATATGGAGGGGAGGAGGGGGCTGTGAAGGACAGGGAGGGGGACTCAGCGGTGGAGAAGGGAGCGGACACGCAGGTTTCCGCGCGCCAGCGGGATATTGACTGGTTGAAGGGGGAGTTGGCGCGGCGCACGGCGGCGATGGAGCAGGCGCAGGAGAAGCTGACGGCGTGGCACGCGGAGCTGATGGCCACGAACGAGGTGTTAAAGGCTCTGTCGGAGGCGTCGACGAAGCCGGATCCGGAAGGGGCGGTGGCGCGGAAAGAGCTCGACACGGCGGTGCGCGGGATGCCGGAGTGGCAGAAGTTGCGTAAGGCGGTCTTGGCGGAAATGACGGGTGTCCAGGACATCAACGCGCGGTTGGTGCGGCTGGAGCTTCCGCAGACGCCGCAACGGCAGGCCAGGCCGTTGAAACATGTGTTTACGAATTTGACGGAGAAGGCGGAGGACCGTGCGGTTTTTCCGCGGCGACCGGCTCGATGAGTGTTGAATCCACGCGGGAGCGCGACAAGGAATTCTTATGAAAGCAAATGAACATGGGTTTCAATGGTTAAGGAATGGCTGGCTTTGGCTGGCGTTGCTTTTTATCCTGCCGACGGCGCGTGGGCAGGAGTTCGCGCAGTGGGATGCGTTGCAACTGGGCGTGGACGCGGTGGCGGACGAGCTGGTCGTGATATATAAGGAGGGGGCGGTGCAGCCGGTTCCCCAGGCGCGTCGGCTGGGGGTGAATGACCAGGCGTGGCAGGCGCCGATTTCGGCGAGCGTGACGCATGAGCGGACGCAGGCGCGGTCGGTGAGGCCGTTCAAGCGCGTGACGGGTGAGCTGGTGGCGTTGCCGGCGGGTTCGGGGCTGAGGGGGTTGAAGGCGGCAGCGGCGGTGTACGCGGCGAATCCGGACGTGCTGGCGGTGGAGCCGAACTTCATCCGGCGCACGTTGGCCACGCCCAATGACAAGTATTATATGGATGGGAGTTTGTGGGGCTTGAAGGACATCGGCGCGCCGGAGGCGTGGGATTTGACGACCGGGTCGAGCAACATCGTGGTGGCGGTGATTGACACGGGCATTGGCGCGGGGAACCGGCAGAATGTGCATCCGGATTTGGAAGATAATTACCCGGGATTTGAAGTCAGCAACATGTGGCATAATCCTGGTGAAACCGGGACGTACGTCGGCGAGGACGGGGAGACGTACGACCGTGCGACGGATGGGATTGACAATGATGGCAACGGGTATGTCGATGACTGGAGCGGATGGAATTGCGTGGCGAACACGAACTCTCCGGTGGATGGCGACGGACACGGCACGCATTGCGCGGGAACAATCGGCGCACTGGGCAACAACAACATCGGCGTGGTGGGGGTGAACTGGAAGGTGAGCCTGGTGCCAGTCAAGGGGTTGGATGACAACGGGTATGGCACAACGGCGGACCTGGTGAGGGCGATTGAATATGTGGCGTGGTTTGACGGCAAGGACGGCCGGCCGCGCATTCATCTTTCGAACAACAGCTGGGGCGGGACGTACGCGGCGACGGCGGAGCGGATGGCGATTGAAAAGAGCCGCGACGCAGGGCAGCTTTTCATCGCGGCCGCGGGAAACAGCTCGATGGACAATGACGTGATACCGCACTATCCATCGAGCTTTAATGTGGACAACATCATTGCTGTGGCGTCGCTGGACCGGAAGTGGACGAATGAAACGCACACGGCGTATGTGCCGATCAAGTCGTCGTTTTCGAATTACGGGCTGAAGAGCGTGCATCTGGGCGCGCCGGGGTCGGGGATTTGGAGCACGGTGCCGACGAACCTGGTGGCGGTGGGGTACAAGTCGATGGACGGCACGTCGATGGCGGCGCCGCATGTGGCGGGCGCGGCGGCGTTGCTGCTGGCGCTGGTGCCGGAGGCGGACTATACGATGGTTCGCGAGGCGATTTTGGAGTCGGCGCGGATGAACCCGGTGGCGGACTTGCAGGGCAAGGTGTCGACGGGCGGCAAGTTGTATCTGCCGACGGCGATGATGTTGTTGAACAGCCTGCAGGTTTCGCCGCACGGCGAGACGTTGAAGGTGGTGGGGCCGTTGGGCGGAACGTTTAAGGGGTTGCCGACGGAGTACGCGCTGCGGAACAACAAGTCGGATAATGCGATCGATTTTCTGGCGGAGATTCATTATGTTCAGGAAGAAGGCCGGCCGGATCCGGGGCAGTGGCTGGACCTTTATTGGAACGATGCGTTTTACGGGCAGACGGTTTCGGCTTCGCTCGCGCCGCAGGAATCGGGGACGTTGACGGTGTCGACGAATGACGTGACCGCCGCGTTGCCGTACGGAACCTACACGGCGAAGGTGACGGTCACGGATTTGACGCCTGATTCGAATGTGGCGTACACGAACACGATCGTGCTGAAAGTTTCGGAAAACTATGTGTTGCAGAGCGCGCCGTATGAGTGGATCGCACCGACCCAGAATGCGGTGACGGTGACGCAGTTTGAGACGCAGAAGTTCGACATCCCGTTCGCGTTCACGTATTACGACACGGTCTGCACCCAGTTGTGGGTCAGCGCAAACGGCATGATCGGGTTCTCACCCTCGGCGTTTCCGATACAGGACAATGAGGCGTTGCCGGTGCGCGGTTTGGATGTGCCTTTGATCATGCCATACTGGGACTCGCTCCTGCTGGGAAGCGCGGCAACGGTGAAGGTCGAAACTGTGCAGCGTGCGGGCGTGCCGGAGGTGGTGGTGACGTGGGAGGGCGTGTATCCGCGCGAGGCCAGCGCCGATGCCGCGTCGATGGATTTCCAGGTGGTGCTGAGCTCCGTCTCGTCCACTCCGGGCATGACAGGGCCACGGCCGGACGAATTGTCGCCCTACGCGACGTATGGCAATGACATACGCTTCAACTACAAGCGGGTCGCGCAGGATCAGGACGCGGGTGCGGCGCACAAGGCCACGGTGGGCCTGCAGGACAATGGTTTTCTGTCGCGTGTGTACACGGTGAACGGCGACGCGCCGGAGGTGCTGGTGTATCCGGACGGCGCCCCGGTTGAAACGTACGGCCGGCAGGCCATGTGGCTGGCGGACGGGCAAAGCCTGCGGTTCACTTGGCATAAACCGGCCGAGGACAAGGCGCGTCCGCTTGTTGTCTCTTTTGTGAATACGTTGATTTTGCCGGGAGATGTTGAGTTGAATTTCCAAGGCACGGCGCGCTTCGAACTGCGGTTCAACGAGGTCGTGCTGGATTTGACGGCGGCTGATTTCGAATTTTCCGCGGACACCATCCCGGGTGCCGTCGTGACGCAGGTCACGGGCGGTGGCGAGCGTTTCTTTGTGACTGTTCGGGGGTTCATGGGTTATGGCCGCATCCGCATCCGCGTCGCGTCCAACGCGGTCTTTGATTTGTCGAAGAACTGGAACTCGCTGGCCTCGGAATGGAGCCTTGCGGTCGTGCCGTATGTGGAAACGCATTTGAAGGATGATTTCGAACATGGCCCGGGCGGGTGGACGGTTTCCACAAACTCCTATGTGGCAACGACGACCGCCGGCTGGGAACTTGGAAATCCGGCGGGATATGGTCCCAGAACGGCGCACACTCCGAACAACTGCTGGGGTACCATCCTGAAGGGGCCGTGCAGCTCGGGGATGAACGCCTGGTTGATGTCGCCCAAGATGTATCTGGACGACCAGCCGGTGGTGTACTTTTACTACTGGATGAGCCTGAATTACGATGACATGGGCTATTTCGAAATCAACGCCGGCAACGGCTGGGAGGTGCTGGCCATTTTCTCGCCGGGAGACTCGTACGGCTGGAGGCTTGCGGACTTCGAAGTCCCGGAAAAATATGCCCACAAGGCGGTGAATTTCCGCTTCCGCCTGCGCACGTCGTTGCTGTATGCCGGCGCGCCGGGATTGTACATCGACGATTTCCGCGTGGTCAGCGTGCAGCCGCCTGGATTGTGGTTGCTTGACGCCGGTCCGCAGGCGTTGCCGGTGAGCGCTTCAACGCAGGTGGAGACCCGCGTCTACAACTCTTCCGTGGACGTGATGCCGACGGCCAGCGGCACCTACGGTTCCGCCGATTCCGGCCTGACGATTCAAAACGGGACAAAGATCTTTTACGGCAGCCTTGAGCCGGGCGAGATTTATACGAACCGTTTCATCACGGCCATCACGGCGGCGGCTTCTAGTTTTTACACGAACCGCGTGGTGTTGACGCACGCCGGCTACAATGGGCCGGAACTCATCACTGACAACGAGATCATGCTGAGCATCACCAATGCGCCAGCCGTTTCGTTGACCAAGAATTTCACCGCGTTCACCACCAAGAGCGTGGTCGACTGGTTGGGCCGGCCTCTCCAAGGCAACGGCAGCCAGCACGCCATGATCTACCAGTTGATCTATGCGGGCGCTTCCGGCACGCCAAACGCCCCCGGGTCGCAGGGAACGGTCACAGGCGACGACCGCGTCCTGTACACCGCCATCACATCGCTACCCTACGGTCGCATCGGCGAGAACGGCGTCGAACCCGACAAGGGTCTTTTCAAGGGCGTGTTCATGCACAATCTCAACGCGGGCAACAAGGTTTTTGTGCGCGCGTGGGATGCCGAGACCTTTGAGGCCGCGGTGGCGTATGGCGACTCTGTCCTGTACACCATGACCGCCGCCGCGAACCAGCAATACGACTTCGGGACATGGGTTGTCGGCACGCCCACGCAATTTACGCGCGACATGAATGGCGACGGCGTCCCGGACGGCTGGTCCATTCATCTCAACCAGGATCCGCGCGAGACAGACGCGCCGCTCGCGCCCGCCGTGGTTACCAAGTCACAGACGCAGGGCCAGTCCTCCAATCAAAGCGCCGCCAACTTTATTTACCAGCCGCGCCGCGCCGTCAGTGACGGGACGTATGTGTTCTGCGTGAACCGCAAACAGGGCGTCGCCAACGGCATCAAGGGTGAGGTGCAGGCGTGGAGCAAGGATCTGACAACGCGTCTGGTCACTGTGAACGCCGTGACCATCAATGCCAAAACATACACCTTTGACCCGACGTCGCTCTGTCTGGATCGGACCAACACCAAACTTTACGTCACGACCGCGGGCGACACGATGGCCGGCAACCTCAACGGGCGCATCCTGACCTTCGGCATCACCACCGCCAACGGCAAAGTGACCGCGCTCACCTATCAAAGCGCCTTCCCCGCATTCACAGAAACCACGGTGCGTAAAGATCAGACAGGGTGCTTCGGCGATCCCATGGACATCGTGCTGGAATCCGACGAAAGCGTTTACGTGGTCGACCAATATGCGACCACCTCCGGCATCCGCATCCAAAACATCACCCTCGGTGCGACCACGCCCGCTGCGACGGTCTGGGCACGGATTCCCTTGGCTTCCACAACTTCGACGAACCAGTTCGCCGCCAACAACAAGCCGATTTCGCTCGCGCTCGACGCGAACACCCTCTACGTTGGAAGCCAGTTGAACGGCGCCAGTTTCACGGCGTGCATCGACAAGGCAAATCGCAACGATTACCCCGTCTACACCGAGACCATCGGCGGTGGATTGCGAAGCGCGCAGGGCATTGCCATTGGCATCAGCAACTACGTTTATGTCGCGGAATCTGACAACAACGCGATCGCCATTTACGCGCCCGGAAGCCGGCGGACCCGGGTGGCCAACAATCCCGTCCCTGTTGCCGCATATTTCCCCGCCAGCGGCACGCTGGGTGGCTCCGCCGCCGGGCAGTTCAAAAAACCTCAGGGTATTTTCATCGACAAAACCACTCCCTACCACAGCGTGCTGGTCGCCGACACGGACAACAACCGCCTGCAATGGGTGCGCCTCTATGTGGATGTTGACGGCGACGGTATTGATGACATCTGGGAAAGCTATTATTTTGGCTCTCCTGAGTTGTGCGAGGCGTGGGATGATCCGGATGGCGACGGATTGCCCAACATCGGTGAATACCGTGCCGGCACCAATCCGCTGGATTACGACACCAACGATAACGGCGGTAGCGATTCGTGGGACATGAACAATGGCATTGACCCCATAGATGGAACCACGCCCACAGGGACAATTCCCACGGTCATCAGTGTCAGCGCCTCAACCAACGCCATCATGGTGGGCCAGTCGGTGACCTTGACCGTCACGTTCAGCTCCGCCGTGAAAGGTTCGGAGGGCGACAATCCGCTGATCCGGCTTGTGTTTGCCGACGCCAGCCAGACTGGTGACATCATGCTGACCAAACTTTCCGACACGGTTTATCAATTCATCTTCACCGCGCGGGAATCCTCGCCCGCCGGTTGGGTGGCAAATCGCATCTCCGGCGCTTCCAGCCCCACCTCGCCCTTCCTGACCATGGCGCCCATGCCCGCCGAATTTCCGGATCTGTTTGAAATCATCGCCGCCGAGGATCCCTTCCCGACGCCGACGGAACCCATCATCATCACCGAATTCACCATTGATCCGTTGTTCATCAAATGGACGGCTCAACCGGACGTTCACTATTGGGTCATGTCCTCCACAACCCTCACCGGCGTGTGGGAAAAAGCCTATGGTGATGCGGAGGGATTTTCGTCGAATGATCCCGGTACTTCCGAATTGGATCACACCGATGAAAATCCGGCCATTTACGAGGAACCCGTCCGCTTCTACAAAATCCACGGAGGCATGCCGCCTGACACGCCATAATGGCTTGTCACGGTGCGTGGTTTCCGTTAAACTATGTCCTTCCCAAACCTGAAAACCATTGAACTTATGCCATCTTCGCGCACCATTCCGCTGGCACGATCCACGATGGGTATTCCCATCCTTGCCATGTTTGCTTTTTTCCTTTTTCTAACCGGATGCGGCAAGCCCGACTCCACAGACAAGCCGCCACGCGTGGTCGTCATAACCAACGTGGTGACCACCGTCCGTTATGCTGACGTCCAGCAGATCATGGCCGAAGCCTTGGAGTCCATGAACTTGGACGAAAAACAAAATTTCATGCCCCCCATGCCCTCCGAAGCCGATGCTTCGACCAACAAGGCGGCCAAAATTCGCCTCATGTTGCATGACAACGCGATCGAACGCAACATGCTGGTCACCCGCAAGCAGGAGTATGAGGAGCAGATTCGTGAACAGGATCCCGAAGTCAGGGATATTTACAACACTTTCCAAGACGCCCGGAAAAAATACGATGAGCTTATGGCTGATCGACTTTATCCGACCATGGTGCTTGGTAAAATCGCTCTGCTGACCCAGCGTCAGCGTGATCTCTCACGGATGCTTCGCAACTACGAGGAAAAGAAATGAAAATGATGAAACCGATCAACTTTTCCGCCGCCTCTTCGCTCTCGCGGAAGGCGTGCGGCCTGTTTTTGGCCTGCATGTTGCTGGGCGCGGGAGGCATTGCGCAGGCGCAGACGTTGACCCTGCGGGTGAGTGGCATCACCTCCCAGGCCGATCTCGCCAAGCTTCAAATCGAGGGGTTATCCGACGCCTTCAATGCGATTGGATTGCCCTATTTGAGTGGAACGACTTACCAAAACAATGTGACGCAAACCCTTGGCGCAACTATAGCTGATGAACAATGGCATTTTACAATCGACAGTATTCCTCCTGGATATGAGTTTAGCGGGTGGAGTACAAATGGCCGGGGCATTGATCCCGATCCAATCGCCACATCCATAACGCTTCAGCTGGATTCTCCGCCGCCTGCAAGCACCACTCTCTTGGCGACCTTCCGGCAAGTCAAGCCGACGCTGAAAGTCTCAATATACAATGATCCGTCTACGACACCGGGCGTGGGTAGTGTTAAGGTTGGCACGGCGGCGAATGCGCCAAACGCCAAGTTCGACGAGCCCGTCACGTTGACGAACAACGTCAATACAACCGTGACGCTGACACCTTCCCAGCCAGGCACCACCGGTTATGCGTTTGCTTATTTTGCCATCAATGATTCGACCATGGGTTATCCGCCGCACCCGGGCGTCCGGTATGTGACGACTCCGACTCCGCATTATGAAATCACCATCGGAACCGATAATGAGGAGGTGGTGGGGGTGTTTGCGCCAGTCTTGAAGATCACGCAAAATAATACTGATGCCTTCGGCATGACTAAAACAACCACCGTCGCCATGGGGCAGACCGGCGTGGTGGTCGCTCCGCCGCTGACAAGTGTTCCTGACACGGACGGCTCCGGGGCTATGTTCGTCCTGACCGGATGGTCAGATGGAACCGGTGACATCCCCGCGAATGGAACCGCGATGAGTTTCACGATCGCCGAGGTGACGACCAACAGCACCATCACATGGAAGTGGGACAGACGCATTCCGCTGGATGTTTACGCCGGCACGGGCGGCACCGTGTTGGGACAACCCGGCCCAGGCGTCTATGTGGATCCGGCGCCGCCGACAGGAAGTCTCCGTTATTGGATTTCGACAACAGTGACCAACAAGACACTGGTTTTGGAGGCCAGGCCCGAATCAGGAGATTTTCATTTCAAAGACTGGACCAGCACGTTTTTTGACCCGCAAAACAACCCGCGGCTGGTTATTCCCTCATCGGCCGATGGTGTCGCTGTCCCCACCGCCGCCGCCATCATCAACGCCAATTTCCAACCGGTCAATCCGGACAGCAATGGCGACGGCATTCCTGACTGGTGGTGCCTCTATGTCGGCTTGGATCCCTTTGCCAAGGCGGGGGACAAGAGCATGGCGGGGGAGGATCCTGACAACGATGGCCTGACCAACCTGCAGGAATACATGCTGACTTTTTCGAACAAGACCTCCATCATCGTGTGCGATCCGCTCAACTGGGACACGGACTACGATGGCATGGACGACGGCTGGGAGGCCGAGATGTTTGGAAATGATCCCGCCAACCAGGGTGGGCAGTGGATCCCGGCTCCCATGGATCCCGGCACGCGCGCGCCGGATGGCCGTTATGGACCCAACGGCAATCCCGACTATGAGAAAGGCGCGGAGATCGGCGATTACCTGTGGGACACCGCGAACGGCTGGGAAATGGCGGAGATGCCGCTGACCAACATCATGGAGTACAGGGGACCTGATGGAATTCCGCCACGACAAATGGGCGTGGTCACAAATTTTACAAAGATTGTGAAGTCCGTGCGCCGCGCCGTAAAAAATGACGGTGATGAGAGTCCTGAGATCGACACTGGCGACGGTTCTCATCCGATGATGGTTGACACCGACCGCGACAAGTTTGACGATGGATTTGAGTATTCATGGGACAAATGGCAGATCTCAAACGGCCATCAGTTGATGACCAACGTCGCCCGCTGGCCCGGCATCACCAACACCGTCGATCAGATGGTGGGCGGAACATGGACCAACGGGACTCGTCCCTTCCATCCCAATAGGTTCCACGATTACAGCAATGTTGACATGGGGTACATCTACGATGTCACGACAGGGCGTCCAACGAAGCCCTACTCAGACATGGAAGAATATCTGGTCTGGAACAACCAGGATCCGACGAGCATTCCGCTTGTGCGTGATGACAAACCTGCCGATTCGACGGAACGCTGGTGCACCAACCCTTTTGTCTGGGACACGGATCATGACGGACTGCCGGACGGCTGGGAGATCATTTACGGCTACAATCCCTGGAAAAGGGACACCGACAACAATGGCACTGCCGACCCCGATGAAAATCCGGACAAGGATGTCTTCGCTGTTGACCGCGCCCTTGGTCTGCGCCACCATGATGTTTATGTGGAACATGGCTTTGATCCGCGCACCCCGTTGCGTGATCCCGACAATCCCAATCGTATCCCTAAGGACGCGCCGTACACAGACTGGTACACCAATTATGACGAATTGGTCGGTGCGTCCGTCGGCGTCATCAGCCCCATGTCTCCCTTCGTGAGCATTGCTGAGATGACGCTCGAGAACCAGCGTGACTGGCTGTCCAGCGGACCGCAGGTGGTTGACTTTGACGGTGACGGCATGTACGACACATGGGAAATGTATGTGGGCCTGAATCCCTTCATTGCCACGGATTCCGGAGATGACCCGGACGAGGACGGTTTGTCGAACATCGCGGAGTTTCAGAGTGCCATGACGCCGCCACCACTCGCGTTGGGAACGCTTGGCCCTGTGCCGCAAACCGCCCCCGCGTACCGCGTTCCGGGCTGGTTTAACAAGACATATCCAACCGATCCCTGGAATCCGGACACCGACGGCGACCAATTGGGCGATGGCGGTGAGCTCGGCGCCTTTAACGTGGGCGTCGAACCCGATGGCGGCTGGGTGACCTTTGCTTGTCCGGGTGACGCCCCGGCGGCAAAGCTCCTTGCGCGAAACGGCGGCCTTTGCCCGACTTCTGTCGACACCGATGGCGACTACATGCCCGACGCCTGGGAGGCGCTGTTCGGCTCCATGAACTCGGCCGTGGGCGTCAGCACCAACATTCCCGGCCTGAATGGCACACTCTTTGACGCGTATGAGGACGCCGACCAGGACGGTCTCTTGAATTATCAGGAGTACATGGTCGGCTCGATTGGCCACTGGCAGTTCCAGAGCAACATGGGTGTGCCGCTGTGGGATTCCTCAAAAGGCTTGAACCAGTTCGACCCGTATGACTTCTTTGACATCACCAAGTCCGGCGGCTCGTATAATATTGACCGCGGCGGCCTTGGTGCGAAAGTGTGGGATCCACACTTTGACATCGGTCCGATCACGTGGTCGATTCCCTACCGCTTCCTCTCTGCGGCGGAGCATCCCACCGGTCTCTGGTATTCAACTGCGGATCCAATGAATCGTGACACCGACGAGGATGGCATGGATGACTATTGGGAGGTTTTCCACGGATTGAATCCACTCTACGGCACCCTTGACATTGTCCGTTCGAAAGTATCCGGCATGGAAGTTCTCTCCAGCCTATCCATGGATCTGGACGAAGCTAATTTTATTGTGGGATGGCCGCCGGATCTCCGCGAACGCCCCTGGCTTGCCGGTTTCCAATACACGGATTCCGATCAGGACGGCATATGTGATCTTGAAGAATCCCTGCAGCCGAACAATGAGACGCCGCCCTTCCACCACTCGGATCCGAGTCCGCTCTGGATGACGGACATTTCGTCGCCCGACAGCTTCGTCAACAAGTTTTACTGGACAGGTTCCTTCGGTCTCTTCCAAGGCTCGTCCACGCTGTATCGCCAGTGGCCGTGGAGCCTGCCCTTCGATTCACTGGTCGCACCCTCCTACATGTTCACCTTTGAAATGAACGAGGGCTTCGATACCGACGGTGACTTCCTGGCCGATCGTGCGGAACTTAGCGACACTCCCGAGTCTATCGGCGCGACCGACCCGACCGACACGATGTCGCCGCCCAGGCGCCGCACGCTTTATCTCGACGGCATTGAGGCCGCCGCGCGCACCATGCCGCAGTATTCGCATGATGTCTGGGATTTGCGCCAGTTTACGGTGGATGCATGGATCCGTCCCGAACTCCCGAAGAACACCGCCCATGAGCAGACCATTCTGGAACGCGTGGGCGCGATCCCGCAGGGTAGCTCCGACCTGACCTCCACCGCTGTCCGCGCCAACTTCCGTCTTGGCATTGACAAAGAGGGTCATCCCTTTGCCGAGTACAACGGCAGCCAGGCCGACACCCAGTCTCCCACGCCTCGCGCCACGGGTAAGATCGAACTTAAGGCTGATACGTGGTATCATCTGACCGCGACCTACTCCGGTGACTTCCATAGCTCCGGGTTCTGGTCCGGCATCCTGACGCTTTACGTTAACGGCGTCTCCGCTGGCACCGTCAACAGCTCTGTCATCCCGATGAACGGCTGGACGATTTCTGTTGACACTGCCCCCCTCAACAGCGGGTATTTGGTACCCATGCCCATCGTGGTTGGCGCGTCGGATGCAAATCCCGCCGGCTGGGTCAACGGCTCCTCAATTCTCGTCGGCCCCGATACGGGCATGAGCTTCACTCCGCCTGTCCTGAAAAATTATTACAAGGGTCACATTGACCAAGTGCGTGTCTGGCGCGCGCCGTTGACCGCCGCCCAGATTAATCAGCAGAAAAATGTCCGCTACGGGAAGGCCAGCGACATTGCCGCGCTCGCGGTCGCGCCCCAAGACGGCGGCCTGGGACTCCTCTACTGCTACACGTTTGACAACTTGGTCGACCCCGTGAACAGCGCGGTCTACCCGTTGGGCTTTGAGATGCCTGGCGGGCGTCCTCTCTCCTACACCGGCGCGCCGTTCTGGAGCCAGTCTCCGGTTCGCTCGCAATACTACGACGAGTACCGCTATGTGCCGTGGATTAAAAACCTTGTCGCGCATATTCCGCTGGATGTCCCGCGTGACATGGGTATGCCGGATGGTACCCAGCAGGATCCGAACGCCCAATATCCGAACACGTGGAATCCCTACGGACTCGTTTATACCACCGCGCCTCTTTACGGGGAGGAAATCCATCCTCTCATCAGCAGTGGCAGTTATGCGGACGTCTTTCAGGACATGGGTACCGTCTCTGCGTATCCCGACCTCCTGCCGTTGCTCTGGGCGCGGGCGGACGAAAATGTCGTCATGTGGGACGGTATGACTGGCACGGATCCGCTCTTTGATCTTGACGGCGACGGCCTGCCCGACGAGTGGGAACTCGCCCATGGCGGCGACCCGACCTCGCGCTACACCTATGGCGATGAGATCGCCGACGGTGATGCCGACTGGGACAATGACGGCCTGCCCAACTGGGTCGAGTACGTCCTTGACCTCAACCCCCGTGCCGCAGACAGCGATGGCAACGGGATCAGCGATTATGACGATGTGGCCTCGAGGACAGATGCCTTTAAGTTCATCGACATGGACTTTATGGAAGATTGGTGGGAGCTGAAGTATCGCTCCTACTACATCTCCCCGAGCCGTTATGACCCCCATCTTGACCGCGACGAAGACGGCTGGGACAACTGGTCCGAAACACGCGCCCGGACGCGCCCGGACGCCGCGGCTTCGGTTGACGCCAATGGCCCGAAATACGAGCATCCCGTGCCGGTTTTGAACGTCAAGATCTGGTGCGACTCCGTTAACCGCAGCGGCAACGTTGTTATTCACGGTTACTCGACGCCGACCATGGACGGCGTGCCGGACGCGGTGTATACGGTTCAACTTGGCCAAACAATCGCGGTTCCCCAGTTCGTGATGGAGCTCAACAGCGCCAGCGCCTTCTCCGGACGCTTCCTGCCGGGGCACATCATGCCCAACACGGTGATGATGCAGACCACGGATCTGGCCTCCGGCGCCCTGTTGACCATTCAAGACATTGTGGGTGAAGGCGGCGGGTTTGGTTATCTGGTCATGACGATTCCGGTTTTGGATCCCACCACCGGTGAGCCGACCAATTATCTCGTCGACGTGGGCACCATTGACTACCTCACTGGCGTGTATGAGCTCGACAGCGAATTCCTCGGCATGGGCTCCTGGGGTGTGGCGTATTCCTACAACATCACCCCGAATTGGCCCGCGCCGGTCAGCTTCTCCATCAAGGACCCCGACTCCTTCGATTACAGCCTGCGCCAGGGTGACAACTACTTCTTCGCCTTCTTGGACAACAATGGCAACGGCACTTGGGATCCGGGTGAACCCGCCTCCCTCGCCGACCAGAACATGCGCGCCTCGGCGAAAACCGGAAAGGGTCTGAGCGGCATGGACATCGGCTGGCATGAGAACGACCTCGACTTCGGGTTGCGTGGTGCAATGCACGGATACCCGCGCTTCTCTTGGTCCAATCCCAATACCGCGCACGATTCCGTTGTGGCCATCTCGCGCATGGGTACCCATGCCCGTCCGCTCTTCTCGCGGAACATCAAGGGGCCTCGCAACTACTTCCACGAGGGCGACATGCTCTATGCCGAGGCGAACGCCAACGGTTACGGATTGGACTGGGGATTCGAGGGGGATCCAAGCTCCCTGACCAATTCCTACCAAATCGTTGTCTCCGATCCGGTTGCCGTCGCGGGCGGCCTCCAGTTGATGACCACCAACTTCATCACCGGTTATCCGGCGACATCCGACTCCTCACAACGGCCGGAGCTTGTGTATCCGCGCCTGGGTTCGATCTTCGAAATGTCGGAACTGGAATTCCGCTGGAAGATGTCCGACCAAATGACCGCCTTCCGGTTGGAGATCAAGCGCGGTGGAAGCGTGGTGTATGACTCCGGCGTTCTCCCGCCGCCATACCGCCGCCGCCTCCTGGGTGTCACCTCGCCGTCGGTTGTCGTCTTTAAGCCGCAACTCTACGCCAACCAACTTGTAGCCGGCGCGACCTACCAGTGGCAGATCTACTTGTACACGCCGCCGCGAACCGGTGCCACCGGCATCGTGACGTCCAATGCGGAAACCTTCACCGTGACCGACCGCCTTGGCCAGCTCTCCGGAACCTTCGCCATCAACGTGGACATCAACTACTACTCGCAGGGTACGGGTGCCCGTACGTTGTATGTTGAGGCGTTTAAGAACGCCGGCTTCTCCGGTCTGCCCGTTGCCCGCAGCGTCTATGCGTTGCCCGCCACGCGCCCGGCACGCTTTGCCGCCACGCTGGCCGGCCTCGACAGCCAGGAAAGCTACTACGTCCGCGCTTACATCCGCTCGAACACGGGCGATAGCGATGCGCTCCGCAAGGGTTACGACTCCTGGGGCTACGTCTGCGCGCCTGAAATGAACGGCTGGAAGTACGACCCGCTGCGCATCACGGACATTCGCCCTGTTCCGCGGTATTCGCTCTCCATGTACGACACCGATGTCAACATGAACCAGGTCGCGGATCTTCGCGAAGGCGTCTCCTTCTCAACCATGGGCGTCTTCACGGCTGAGGAGTTCATGCAGTTGCTGGCTATCAACACCAACCCGATTGACTCCGACGGCGACGGCATTTCCGACTCGATTGAACTGGAATATGGAACCGATCCCAAGAATGTCTCTTCTGGCAATGACGGCATCTCTGACGCCACGCGCATCGCCATGGGCCTCTCCGGAACCGATCCGATTCAGCTCATGATTCAGAGCTTCTCAACGACCGGGCAACAACCCTCCATCCAGTGGACCTTGGGCACCAGCGTGAGCGCCGACTCCGGAATGCAAACCATGAGCGCCGAACCCGCCGCGCCGGTCTTCGCGCCGATGTCGGACACCGTACCCTTCCGCAAGGATGTGCGTTACATCATCGAGCGCACCGAAACGCTGGGCAAGGATGCCAAATGGGTGGAGGTCGGCTCCATCACAACCAACGGTCCGCTCGGCTCGATTGCGCTTCCCGTGGATTCGACCAAACGCTCCGGCTTCTACCGGATCAAGTTGCTGGAAATTCCAGCCGCGGAGTAACTCATAATGCTACGACGTTGGCGCGCTTCACATGAGGCGCGCCAACGTCGTTTTAACAGGAACCACCATGCCAATCCCCACTCCTTCATTCGAATGGTTTTCCCAGCGGCAACGCCGGATTGTGGCCGCGGGGCTGACGGTGCTGGCGGCCAGCGTGGTGATCGCGGCCATTGTCTTTGTGCTGCACTCGGTGCTCGGCTTTTTGGAGATGGTGAAGTCCGTGGTGATGCCGCTGCTCTCCGCGGCGGTGCTGGCGTTGCTGTTTCGTCCGTACTTCCAATGGCTGCGCCGTTGCGTGCGACGCGACGTGCCGGCATTGATTCTCTTTTACCTCTCGATTTTTTTGCCGCTGATCGGGATTCTCACCGGCGCCGGCGCGCTGGCCATTGAGCAAATCATCGGCCTGTTCAACAGCATCCCGGCAACCGTGCAGGAAATGGAGGAAAAGCTGTGGGAGCACGTCCCGCAACTCAAAACGCTCCTCGTCGATCAAGGCTGGTTTGAGAGCGTGCAGCGCATGATCGCCAACCTCGCCTTGCTGGTGCGCACCGGCGCTTATGACTTTGTCAGCGCGAAGGCCAGCTCAACCGGCATGGGCTTGCTGGCGTTTGGCAAGACTCTGCTCGCGTGGGCGGTGATGCCGATTTACCTCGGCTTTTTCCTGCTCAGCGCGCCGATGGAGGGCGACCGGCTCGAACCGTTTCTCCCCTTCCTCAAGGAGAAGACGCGCCACAACATCGTCTACCTCGTCAACCAGTTTCTCGACATGCTCGTCTCCTTCTTCCGCGGACAAATCCTGGTTGCGGTGATCCAGGGCCTTCTTTTCGGCCTCGGCTTTTGGATCGTTGGCCTCGACTACGGTTTCCTCATCGGGTTTGTTTTGGGGCTGATGAACATTGTTCCGTACCTGGGCAACATCATCGGGCTGTCCATTGTCCTGCCCATGGCGATGATGCAGGGTGGCGTACTCAAGCTCTGTCTCTGCCTGTCGATTTTTGGCGCCGTTCAATTTCTTGACGGTTACTTCATCACCCCGCGCATCATGGGCAACCGCACCGGCCTTCATCCGGTCGTCGTGATCTTCTCCCTGATTTTTTGGGGAACCGTGTTGAACGGCATGCTCGGCCTGATGCTGGGCATTCCGCTGTCCGCTTTTGTCGTCGCCTTCTGGCGCCTCGCTAAACGCGAATACCTCGACAACATCAAGGACCTGGTGTGAACAACAATAGACTTGTTCCAAAGCCTGCTTCCATTGGATCAACTCAGATGTTGGAGCAGGTCTCATAACTATGACGGCGTTACTTGTTCAGGCAACCTCTCAGAGTTATAAACCATGAAACACAAGCCATTGTTTGTCGGAGTCGGCTTGCTTTACGCGCTGGGCGCCATGGTCGCCAATGCGGCGGGTTCGGCCCTTGAACAAACTCCCGCGTCCGTCGAAACGCCGGGGATAATGAGTTGGATGGTGTTGAGCGGCATGATCCTCGCTGGGCTGTTTGTGCTGCTGCGGCTGGCGTGGAGCATGAGGAGTTTCTTTTTCAAAGCCAACCGCCTGGCGTTTGCCGGCATGTTGCTGCTGACCGTTGTTTCCGTCAAAGTTGGCGCCACAAAATCGCCGCAAAATGTTTCCGCTTCACCAAACCAACCCGCGGATAACACGAGCCTCGTGCAAACCGGGATAACCCACGTAACTCCCGCGCAAAATTTGGATGAAGGGCAGAGCGTTGTCATCGAAACCACGACGCTCCTTCGCGAGGAAACAAACATCACGCCACAACCGCGCGTGGTGACGGTGGAGGCCGCCGGCGTTTCACTCACCACCAACTTCTTCGCCGGACGCCTCTTTGCCGATCCGCGCAACGTGGCATCGCGCGATGCGAGCCACGCGACGCTTCTCTTCGCGCCTGAACAATCGTCCGACGACGAAGACATCCCTGCCGGCGCGTTGTTCTCCTTCTATGACCTGCCCGACGTTCAGGCCGTGGTCATCCTCGCGAGCCTCGACGGTTTGCGTGCGCCCACCCGCGCCACGCTGTTGCGCGCCACCGACCTCCTCGTCCAACAGGCGGAGGAGGATTTCAACGACCCGCAAACCCTCACCCATTGCCGTTTCAAACCCGTGGGCGCGGATCGCCGCATGCTCGTCAACAACATCGAAACCTCCTTCGTCCCGCGCGACGGTTGGGCCGTCATTTCCATCGAGTCCGGCGCGCGTCCCATTGACATGAGCGTGGCCACGCTCGGCAGCGACGGCAACCCGCGTTTCGGCGGCGCCTACTGGCCCGGACGCATTGCCGAGTTTGTCTTCATTCCCCGCGCCGACGCCTCCGCCAAACCCGTCGCATGGGACGACACCCTGCGCAACGCCCTCGAATCCTATCTCTTCCACAAGCACCGTTTCGCGCTTCAAGACGCCTCCGCCATTCCGCCCGGCATGGAGATCAACCACGCCAAAATGAACCTCGTCGAAAATCGCCTCGGCCTGCCCCGCCTCAAAATCCACGGCATGCTGCTGATGGTGAGATGAGTGTTCCAAAACGGCCATGAACAACCTGCACCTCGCAATCCAATGAAAAACCCATTTCTTAACTTTCCCATGACACAAACAACCGCCACCGTTTTGCAATGGTGTTGGGTCGCATGCGCGTTGTCAATGTTCGCCGCAGGTTGCGCGTCCACGCCGACATCTCCGGCAAACACGGCCAGGCGGGAGCAGATTCTCAGGGCGGCTGTCGTGCCGGAAGCGGATGCCGTACTTGTTGTACAACCCGCCAAAATCGCGTCTTCGGATTTCGTCAAAAAATTGACACCGATCGTCCAACAAAACGAGGTGTTTTTTGACCCGGATAAGTATTTGTATTCCGACAAGTCAACCCCTTTGGAAATGCTGAAACGATCACACGCCATCCTTGCCCGCGCGGGTCTTTCGGAAAAAAACATACAAACCGTGTATGCCTCGGCGGCAGATGAAAAAGATTCATTTGAGTGGCAGAAATGGAGATATCAAGGATCCCAAAAAGATCCCGCCAAACGAGATCAGATTGACAGACCTTCACCTGCGATCAAGCCGCCAATGGTCGCGTCCATTATCTTAAACAAGGCCATAACCGTGAACGCGTTCATTGCGGCCGTGAAGGAATTTGCCGCATTGTTCCAAGACCCATGCGAGGATGCCAACGGCAACTTGTTTTCAACCTATGATTATAAACAGGCCACCTGTTTGGCGTACAATGAGTTCAACGACGACGATTATAACCGGTTCATTGTCGCCTTGCTGGATGACCGGAAAGTCGTTTACTTTGGACCGGCGCAACATGTGACGGCGGCGCTCGACAGATTGGAATCCGGAAAATATGCAACCCCCGCCACCACCACTGCGGCATTGATTGAAGCCACGGACATGAATCAGGACGCCTTGTTGCTCATATCGCGCACAGACCCCGAATACGATCTTTATGAGGCTTGGCAGTTCGAACTCCTTCGCGGGTTGGATCAGCCTTTTCAGACCACCCGAAACATCAACAGCTTCGGTTTCATGGTGAACGCCGGCGCCGCGTTGACTTTTGACGTAGCAGCGGTTTATACAAATCCAGGGGATGCAAAAAACATTGCCGACTATATTTCCATAAATGTTTTGGCCTTGCTGAAATCGTACATGTACGAGGGACTTGGCGAAAGCATTCCGCTGATGGAAAGCATGAAAGCATTTGCGAATTCCAATGCAGCAAGATTTCACATTGAAATGCAAATAGCGGACATTGTAAAAATAATTGACACAACTAAAAAATTCAGCATTGAGGCACCATGATTCAACGGTTATACTGTTTTCACGAGGCATTTACTATAATGGGAGTGAATCACAATGACGCGCACACTTTCCTTTTATGAATCGTTGCACTCCATCTCTCATTTCCACAAAGGAACAACCCCATGACCTCACGTCCACTGCTGAAACATTTCGCGCTCGCCGCCACCCTGCTGGCCGTTGCATCGCCGGCGCTGAGCCAAAAGAAAGACCCGATCATGGACGAAGGGTTTGACGAGCACGGTGTGAAAACCATTCAATACAACGAGGGCGAATTTGATGTCCCGGTCATCAATGTGAACATGACCGCCTATGACTCCGCCGACCGTGGCATCCCCGACGCGGTGATGAAGTTGGCGGGGCTTCCGCTGGACACGGACACGGAGACGAAACTCGGCGGCATCTCGCTGCGCGACCGCTACCGCTGGGGCCTGAGCATCACGGACGAAAGCACGGTCGGCGACGGCATCACCGACCTTGTCAAAATGCGCCCGCCTGGATGGAACGATATTGACCGCAATTCAAATGTGTTTTTCACCTTCACGGAGGAAGGCGTTGCCGAGGCCACGCCCGTTGCCGAGGGCGACCATGTTTTCATTCCCGCGCTTGGCGATTACGAGACCACATGGGAACCGATGGCCATTTCATTGGGTGACTTTCGTTTTCCTTTGGGAAACCGCTACCAGCCCGGTCCTGTTCATATTTCAGGGTATGGGGCGTTGGAGTTCGGCAAGGCGCGGCAAAATTATTACAGCAGCGACTTGCCGACTCCTAAATTGTCGGGCGACGCGGTGGCTGTAGCGTGGGTTTTTTGGGAACCCAAGAAACCCAATCCCAACACACAAATTGTGGCGGGATTCCGTGGCGCGCAACGCGGGCAACGTTACTTCTTTACGCGATGGGAAAAGATGGATTATGCCATGTTGTACGATAAACCATTGGCCACGTTTGAAGGCCGCTTGTATGAGGATGGCCGTGTTGAATTTCATTACCTGGAAGGTGATTTTTCAAACCCCAAACTATTCAGCGGTGCACAGTGTCAGCAGGGATTCTACGGGTTGACCGTTCCGCAAGATAAAATGGTGGCGGGCAAGAAAATTACGTTCACCCCGCATTATGCGTTGGATCCGCTTGATGGCAACATGATGCACGACGGGATTCCCGACGCATGGAAAGTCCGTTACAACATCAACCCGCATGATGAGAACGCCGCGACCATGATTTTCAACGACAAGGGGCTGACGTTGCGCGAATGCTTCGAGCAGCGCGTCAATCCGTGGACCGGAGTGAAATGATGCATCGTCGTGTAGCGGCGCTGCTGTGCCGTTACAAACCGCGTTTTTGTTTGCGTGTTTGCCCGCATCATCATAAAATTTTGCTTCACTCCACTTTCCAATTTTGAAAAGGAACAACCCCATGATCCATCCACTGCTGAAACATCTTGCGCTCGCGTCCATGTTGCTGGCCGCCGCGTCACCGGCGTTGTGCCAGAAGAAGGACCCCATCATGGACGAGGGGTTTGTCAACGGCGTGAAGACCATCCAGTTTGACGAAGGCGCCATACCGCCGATTTTTATCCACCCGGACATGCTGAACATCGACCCCACGGACTCGGGCATTCCTAACGCGGTGAAAAAACTCGCCGGGCTTCCACTGGACATCGACACGGACGCGACGATGCTCGGCGGCATCTCGCTGCGCGACCGCTACCGCTGGGGCCTGAGCATCACGGACGAAAGCACGGTCGGCGACGGCATCTCCGACCTCGCCAAAATGCGTCCGCCCGGATGGACGGAGGAACGCCCCGCTTCGTCCGTCTTCTTCACCCTCGCCGAGGATGGCGTCGCCGAAGCCACGCCCGTCGCCGAGGGCGACCATGTTTTCATTCCCAATCTTGGCGATTACGAAACCACATGGGTGCCCATGGCCATTCCCCTGGGTGATTTCCGTTTTCCCCTGGGCATCCGTTACCAGCCCGGACCTGTGCATGTTTGCGGGTACGGGACGTTGGAGTTTGATGATCCGGAACAAAATTATTACAGCCGGAAACTCCCCACTCCCAAGTTAACGGGTGATGCGGTGGCCGTGGCGTGGGATTACTGGGTGCCCAAGAAGCCCAATCCCAACACGCGGATCATCGCGGGCTTTCGCGGCACGCAGCGCGGACAACGCTACTTCTTCGCGCGCTGGGAAAAGATGGATTATGCCATGTTGAACAACCGACTCTTGGCCACATTTGAAGGCCGTTTATATGAGGATGGCCGCGTGGAATTCCATTACCTGGAGGGTGATTTTTCAAACCCCGAACTTTTCAGCGGCGCACAGTGCCAGCGAGGCGCTTACGGGTTGACGGTCCCGCAGGAGAAGATGGTGGCGGGCAAGAAAATCACGTTCACCCCGCATTATGCGCTGGATCCGCTTGACGGCAACATGACGCATGACGGGATTTCCGATGCATGGAAAGTCCGCAACAACATCAATCCGCATGATGAAAACGCCGCGACCATGATTTTCAACGACAAGGGTCTGACGCTGCGCGAATGCTTCGAGCAGCGCGTCAATCCGTGGACAGGAGTGAAATGATGCAGCGCCGAGACAACCTGTGTTGGATGATGTGCCTGCTGGCACCCCTGATCATGGCACAGGAATACATCTCACCCTTTTTCTTCGTTAATTTTACAGACGACAACGGCACGCATTGTCGCGATTACGGGCTCGCCGACACGTCCGATCCCGCGTACCTCTTAAAAACGGAAATCAACGACTGGGCCAACGACTTTTGCGTCAACGCCGAAATCAATCCCTCCGACAATCTGGTGGGCGACTGGTCATGGGATTTGGATATCTATTGGAAGAACGACGATCATCCGACTTTTGCGGGCGGCACAGACCCTGCCTTTGAATATGTTTTACCTAATAATATGCGGATTTTTGAAGACTTCTACCTGTCCGGCATGTTCGACGGCGTGATCGTCACCGAGGACGCCAACGGCGATCCTGTTGCAACGCCTTTGCGATTATTGTGGTGGATGCAATTCACTCGCGAAAAACACGAAGGCTTGATTTATTTGAACGGGCATGACTTTTCATTGGCCGACCCCGGGGAGACGTTTGAAATTCCCATGGGCTGGCTCACCTGCAACAACGACGACGACAACGACAACGGCAACCCCGACCACGCGGACTTGGGCAAGGTGGACAATGAGAACGACCTTTCGCCGTTCCGGGTGTCGCTGGGCGTCTGCTGCGGGTTGGCGCTTGAAACGCTTAAAGACAGCGACCTGTCGATCCGTCCCGACACCGGCCACCGCATGCGGTTGCGGGACGCCGGCACGGGCGTTGCCATAACGCAACCCGTGATCATCCCGCTGAAGGATTTTTACGATGAGTCATCGGAGCAGTATGGCTGGCCGTTCTTTTACACGGGTTACCAATCCGTCCTGACCCGCGATTATCACGTCGAGGGCATCAAGCCCAGCGACAAAGAAAACGACGCGATCCTCAAGGTCAGCATTCGGGAAGGCAACCAGGATCATTACGCCCTCGACCACACCTACACCGTCGCACGCCTCGATCTCTGCGGGAGCTGGACGGGAGAGGCCGAACTCACACAATTGGATGAACGCTGCAAAAAACACCATCTCAACGGGTTTTACTATTTTGTGGAGCATGGTGAAAACGTGAAACGTTCTGTGATACATTTGCGATACTGGGGGCCGACAACCTCCCAAGACTGCAGCCTGACGCTTGAAGTCACGGGAGGCGAATTCCTCATGGAAGGTCAAAAGCATGACTCCATGCAATGGCGGGAGCCGGGTCTGGATGCCTTGAAAGACAAGCCATCCAAGTTCACCCCGCTCATGCCGCCGGATCGTGACGACGTGACCTACACGGCGCGGCTGGTGAAATATCCGGGCACGCCCTTTGAGCAGGAGTTTTGGTGCGACACCTTCACGATCGTCTCCATGCCCCGCGTCCTGATACCGGACCTGACGCATGACGGCGTCATTGACGACGTTGACCGTGACTGGGCGCGCCACACCAACACTGTTTTCAAGACATGGCGCATCTGGTTGAATGACGACCTTCTTGAAGGTGATGCCGCCGTTCTGCGCGGGCTGACCAAACATCGCGGCAAAAGCAAAGGAGGCAACGGGCAGGATGACGAGGTGAACGGCGCCAAGGACTGCCTCAACTTTTTCCCCTTGCAGCTGGAGCTTTCCAACCTGTGGCTGTCGGTGCCGGAGTTTTTGCAGCCTCTTCCGTCGCAGGTGGCGTTCGAAAGCGAGGGCGCGGGTCTGAAGGCGCTGCTCAATCAAAACTCCCTGACCACCGCGGCGAATGCCGGCGCGCTCCACCGCGACATCCCGTTTGTAAAGTCCAATCACAACGCGACCTCCACCCCATTGACGAAAAAAGGCGTTTTCCCCCCCGCGCTGGCCACGCACATGCGCAACACCGGCAAAGATGTGATCTACGTCGAAGGCAGTGAAAAGGGCGCCGGCACGCTGGCCATGCGCCTCATCATCGGCAACTGGAAGCGCGCGTATGTGGAGAACACCGTGCCGGTTCAAGTCAGCGATGTGGAGGAATTTTACCTCCACACCAGCCTGCGCACGGAGGCGGGCGGCAATGCCGGTAAATTTCCAACCCGCGCCGACACGCCCGCGCTGCCCGACGCGCTGTGCAACAACATCGTCTCCTTCTGGGTGCATGGCTACAACACCTCCGCCGAGGAAGGCGCCGCCTGGCACGCCCGCATGTTCAAAAGCATGCACCAGTCCGGCAGCTTCGCCCGGCATCATGGCGTGTCATGGTACGGCGACCAGGGGAAGATTTTGTTTTACCCGCCCGACTACCATCAAAACGTCAAGAACGCCTTCAAGACCGCGCCGGCGCTTGCACGGCTGCTCATCGCGGCGCGCGCGGGGCCATACACGACCGTCAACGTCTCCGCGCACTCCCTGGGCAACATGGTCGTCAGCAGCGCGATCAAGGATCACGGCGCGCGCGCAGACCTCTACAATTCCCTCAACAGCGCCGTCGCCTCCGAAGCGTACGACGCCGGCCGGCACAATACCAGCCTGCTCATCAACGGCGGCCCCAATGTGATGATCCCCTCCGAGTGGCGCGACCAGCACATCCCCAGCCGCGCGTTCGCCGCGCGATGGCACAGCCTCAGCTGGCCCGCGGGCGACCTTCGCGCCAACGCCGCATGGGCCGGCCGTTTCGCCGGACTCGCCGGCATCATGCACAACTACGCGGCGCCCTACGAGGAGGTGCTGGAAGTCGAGCCCAGCGGCGACTTGTCCGCGATATGGGACGGCATCAATTTGTTCAGCGGCTTCACCGGGCGCCATTACGCCTGGCACAAGCAGGAGCTCTACAAGGGCCGCCCGACCCCGATTGTCGGCCCCGCCGTCGCCAGCGACAAAATGGGCTGGGGCTTTGAGTGGACCCTGGGCGAAGTCACGCACGAACCCTTCGACGTGGCATGGACCGGCAACCCGCCGCTTTGCCACATCACACTGCCAGACCTCTGGTCCTTCACCTTCCGTCCCATCACGCCCGGCGATCAGATCACCATCAACCGAATCCCCCATCCATTGCGCGATTACCAGGGCGAATACGAGTTGTGGATCGCCGACCTCAATTACCTCGTTCCCGCTTTCCTCCTGTGCAAACCCGGCGAGCAAATCGCATGGCGCGCCACCTGGCCCGCCTACACCCGCGAAGGCGCCGCCGCCGCAACGGACGACGAGCTTCGCCACCACCCCGTCTTCCTCAAAAAGCCGGCCGAATACTTCGAGGCTGTCCTGCCGCCCGGCATCACGCAGGCCGGCATCAACGACCGCCTCGCCGACGGCATCCCCGCCCTCTCCTGGGCGACCGGCGTCGTACTCAACGGGCCGTTTGAAAAGACTTTCAACCTCGAGGCCGGCGCGCCTGACAACCGACTTTACAAGGCCAACGACGCCGACTGGCCGCGAAGCGCGACTTCGATAAAAGTCTTTGGCAAGCGGTGGATGCATGCCGACCTGATGAACATGGCGTACCCGTTTGTTTCCAAGTTTTGGATGGAGCTCATCGCTCAGGGAGGCTTCAGTGCAAACCCCGCTCCGTAATTCGTGCCAACCCGAAAAGCGCATAGACCCGTTGAGGTATAAAATGCAGGGAAAATTCGCCCATTTGTCCTCCAAGTTCAGGTATTGGAACAAGCCGAATCAACACGTCTTCGTGGCACGGCACGACGTCTGCCACGCCGTAACAAACTTTCGCCCTTAGCCCTTTCCCCATGTCTTCCCCTTTTCTTTTACGTGCGCTTCTCGCCTGCCTGCTCTGCGCCATTCCCGCGGGCATCATCGGCTCGCTGGTGGTCGTGCGCCGCGAAACCTACGTTGCCGGCGCGATCTCTCACTGCGTGCTCGCCGGTCTCGGCCTCGCGCTTTTTTTGACGCGCACGCTGCACATCACCTTCTTCACGCCGCTCGCCGGCGCGTTGCTGGCCGCGATTGCCGCCGCGTTGCTTGTTGTCCGCCAAACCCAGCGCGGCGCGCGTGTTGACACCGCGCTCAGTGTGGTTTGGTCCGTCGGCATGGCGCTCGGTGTCACCTTTGTCGCCATGACACCAGGATATCAAAACGACCTCATGAGCTACCTCTTCGGGTCGCTGCTGCTCATCAACACGCCCGATTTGATCTGCATGGGCGTGTGGGCGGTGGCTGTCGTCCTGCTCATGCTCCTCTTCTACCGCCGCCTTCAGGCCATCTCCTTCGACGCCGAGGCCGCGCTTCTGCGTGGCATTCACGTCCAGCGTTATCAAATCCTTTTCGTTGTCCTCACCGCCGTCACGGTGGTGCTTCTCGTGCAGGCCGTGGGCGTCATGCTGGCCGTCGCGCTGCTCACCGTCCCCGCCGCCACGGCCGGCCTCTTCACCCGCCGCCTCGACCGCATGATGCGCCTTGCCGTCATTCTGGCCGCTGTTGAAATGGTCGGCGGTGTTGCAATCAGCTATCAACCCGAACTTCCACCTGGCGCCACCATCGTCGAACTCGCCGTTTGCATCTGGCTTTTGTCGGCATGGATTATGCGTCGTAAAAACACATGAGTCGATTTGTCCATTTTTTGCACCGAAGGTTTGTCGCCATTCTTTTTGTCTTCAGCCTTCAATCCCTGCTCCTCGCTGCTCCCGAATTTGACGCGAGCATCTTGAAAGCCTTTCCCGAGCTTGGCGTCAAGCTGCCCCTGCTCGCGCGCGCCACCGCGCTGCCCGAACGCATGCCCCTCACCCAAATGCTCTTTTTCCACGAACCCGACGCCGATCTCCGCGTCGACTTCTTTTCGCCCCTTGAAATATGGTATCTCAACCAACTCGTCGGCCAATGGGTCGACCTCGAGGGCAACTTTCTCCGTCTCGCCCGCGTCACCTGTCGCCCGCCCGAACCCGACGCCCCCGCGCTCACCTACGACGACTTCCAAAGCCTCGTTCTCACCGATGACAACCGCATCACCTCCCGCTCCCCACGCACCGAACTCCTCGAATGGGCGCAGACCTTCACCCGCCAGACGGTTCTCAACACACAGGACGTCATGATCAACCGCTTCGCCCTCGACGACGCGCTTCTCCTCACCCTTGATGACCCCTCCACGTCCCTCTACCTCCTCCGTCCCCGCTTCGCCGACCACCGTCCCTCCGAGTGGTTCGCCCTCATCCTCTCCACCCCCGCGTTCCCGCAAAAACAAGCCCAGGCGCTGGTCGAATCCACCGTCATTCCCGCACTCGCCACGCTCAGCCGCTTTGAGGCCGCCCGTCTCTCCGACGTCGCGGTTGTCGATCAAACCCGCCTCACCGCCAAAACCCCCGGTGGGCTCGATCATCCCGTCCGTGTCCTCGCCCGCCGCACCGTCACCCCCTATCCCGCCTGGCGCGTCACCGAACTCGACAACGCCATCCTTCTGTCGGACGTCCCAAAGCTCGTTGGGGAATCCTTCTTCAACGACGCCACGCGCCTCCTGCCGCCTTTTCGCCGCACCCTCGCCACACTGCTTCCACCCTTCTCCGACGCCCCCGACATCGCCGTCGTCCGCATCGTCCGCTCCGCCCTCATGTTTCAGCGCTACGCCGGCGAAACCCAAAAATGGGCCGCCGGTCTCTACGTCCCCGGCCGCCGCGAACTCGTCATGCGCCAGGCCGACTCCCTCGACGAAATGCTTCGCGTTTTCAAACACGAATCCACCCACCAATACCTCCACGCCGCGTTCGCCGGCCTGCCCACATCCGCCTGGTTCAACGAAGGTCACGCCGTCTTCTTCGAATCCACCACCCAAAAATCCGGCGGCGCCATCACCTTCGACGAGCACCCACTTTACATCGAACTGCTCACCCAAAACCTCGACGCCTTTGTCGAGCTTCTCCCCGATCTGCTCACCTGGTCCTACGCCGATTTCTATGCCGGCACCGATGACGACCGCCGCTTCCGTTACGCCCTCTCCTGGGCCTTCATCTACTACCTTCACAAAGGCGCTCCGCTCGAATTTCGAACCCCTCACGCCGACCTCGTCCAAGTGTACGTCGACGCCCTCCGCGATTCCGGCAATCCCGACGAAGCCACCCTCCAAATGCTTTCCACCACCGAGCTTCCCAAACTCCAATCCGCCTTCAAAACCTTCTGGCTCTCCAACCGCACCGAGGGTCTTGCCCACGATCCGCTCAAAAAATAAATGTCAAAAGCGATTCGTGGGGGGGGGGAGGGTGTTGGAAGGCAAGACCCGGGTT
>JAVBOU010000083.1:0-7725 GCA_031550185.1 Kiritimatiellia bacterium
CGATGCCGCCGAGCTTCTGGGCGAGCCGGAAGGCTTTTTCCATCACGCGCCGGTCTTCCTTGTTTTTGTAACGGCCCTTGAGGAACGGCTTTCCATAACGTTCGAGGAAGTCCGCCCACCATTGCCGGTTCATGGTGCGCAATCAACGCGCGATAGACATCATAAAAATTCAGCAGCGACTGACGTGGCGCAAAAAAGAAATCAAACGGATTCGGCGTCTTGAATTGAGTGAGGCGGCAGATCGCCTCGTCCACCGCCATCACGACGACGCGCGCGTTGGCAACGGGATTTCCGCGTTCGTCACGCACCGTGAGCTCGACGGGATAATCGCGGGAAGGTGTGGTGATGTCTTGCGACGCGAGGGCAAGATTCAACGTCGTGTTCTCCGGCACGACCACGAACGACACTGCGCCGAACGCGCGATGCGAACCCCACTGGTTTTCAACGCGCGCGGGATGCACGGCGGACGCGAGCAGCGTGAGCCCCGGTACGTGAGCCTTCGTCAACGGCAGCCGCAACTGCGCCGACGTGCCTTCGATCGGCAGCACAAACTGCTCGACCAGCACGTTGTTTTGCAGCGTGACCCACACGCTCTTCGCACCGTCAAACGGCACGCGCAAATCAAAGACCGCCGTCTCGCCGGGCGCGTATCGGGGCTTGTCCGGCGTGATCGTGATTTTCTCCGGCAGCGAACGATCCGCGGTTTCGTCATCGCCATGCTCCGAAGCAACGCGCCACTCCAAGCTCACGCTGCAACACGCGTTCGTCGCGCCGTCGTCCGGCTCCTTCGCAACCAGCAACGCATATTCCCCGGGCGGCAATGGCGGCAACGCGACAGGCGGCGCCGCAAGCTGCCGTTCCTCGGCGACAATCTCGTCGCGGCGCGTCGATTCCCACGTCCAATATCCATTGCTGTCTTCGCGGATCATCCAGTAGCGATGCACGCGTTTCAACGTGTAGCGATAGCGCCACGCGCGCGTTTCGTCCGCCGGTTTTTCCGTGAAGTCCGCGCTCTTCACCACAACCGGCTGCAATGCCTGCGCCGTATTTTCGGGGATCAAGTCCGGCAACTTTTTGTAACCCAAATACGCCTTGTAACACGTGAAGAAATCATACTCGCGCACCTCCGCCGTGGGCCGTCCGCTGGGCTCCGTCACCTCCGCCTCGACCACCAGCCGCAACGCGCCGCGCGCCGGAAGTTTCGGACACGCAAACGCAAGTCGCGCCTTGCCCATGTCATCAAGCTGGAGGTTGCCCAACTTCTCCGCCGGCGACTTCAGCGCCGCAGCCGTCGCGTTGCCAAACACAAACCCCTTTCACTGCTCCGGCGCAAACGGCCAGTCTCTTGCCAGCAGGCGCGCGTTCAACGGCAGCCCGCGCGCGGGCGCACCAAAAAGAAAGTCCGCATCCACGGGGGATCTCCAGAGTTTCCGCGTCCTTCCACGCCATGTCGCCCAGCGTCATCCGCACGGTCGGCGGCACAAACGACTCCATGTTGACCGACGTCCAACCCATCGCCTCCGCATCCTTCGGCGCATGCGCGACGCTAATCTCATAACGTCCCTGGCGGCCTGTTTCAGGCAGCGCAAGCTCAAGCGAAAAACTTCCCGTCGCGTCGCACATCACGCTGTGCGGTTTGTACGCGTGATCGCCCGGCCCGGTCAGCGTCACAAACAACGGGAACGTCTCCTTTGGCGGCAACCCGTCGCGTCCGCGCACCAGCCCCTGCACCAGCGCCGCATCACCCGGACGATAAATGCCACGCTCCGTAAACACATACGCCTCCAGCGCTTTTTCCTTCAAATAACGATGCGACGACAGCACCGGCACGTCTACTTCATTTTTCGCGTTAACCAGCAGAAAACTTTGATCCTCCGCGCCCGTCGCCACCACCACCAGCGGCTCGTCCGTTGGTTGCGCCGCCTTTGCAAACGTCAAATGCGCCGCGCCGTCCGCGCCCGTTTTTCCGCGCGCCAGCGACGACCCGTTCAACGCAAAAAGCTCCACCTCCAAGCCCGCCAGCGGCAACGCCTCCGACAACGACAACGCGCACACCGACACCTCGCCCTCGCCAAACACCGCGCTCAACCCAATGTCCGTCACCGCGCTCAACCGCGCATCCGTCCACGTCCACCAATCCGACTCTTCGCGCGGCACCTGCGCCGTCACCAGAAACACGCCGCGCGTCGCGTCACCGGTGAAATCCCGCAAACTCACATGCTGCCTGCACACCTCGTTCAGCGGCGCCGACACCGTGTACGTCAGCGACGTCGTCGCGGCCGTCAAATCACGCGTCCATCCCTCCGGCCCATTCCAGTATTGCCGGTCCTCGAGCCGCGCCATGTTCACCACATTGTGCGCCGCCAACCGCTCCACCGTCAGCGTGTACGTCTTGGTCGCCAGCGAATCCACGCCCATCAGCAACTTTCCCTTTGGCACAAAATACCGACCCGCCATGTCCAGCCGCACCGACGCCTTGGGCAACGGCGCCTTCACCACATACACCCAATCCTCCGTCTGCTCAATCCGCTGCCCCTCGCTCGTCTCCAACCCCGGATCCTTGCGGATCACCAGCGTGTACGTTTCCTCCGGCACGAAATCGCCCTCCAACGCATAACACCAGCCATTCGCATCCGGACGCGCCACAAAATTCGCAACCGCCGGTTCGACGCGAAGCGCCTTTTGCAATGACGCAAACGTGGGCAGATCCGCGGCGTGAGACCCGTAAAATTTGATCTCAAAACAACTCCGCCCCGCCCGTATGCTCTTCACATCCATGCGGTGCGTGTACACGTCCGGCCGTCGCCCGGTACGCTGTTGCACGTCGTTGCGCGGCGTCGGCGGCAACGCATTCGTCGGCACCATTGGCCACACCTCCGGCGCTCCCTCCTCCGCAACCGGCGCGTCACACGCCATCCGCGCCTCCAGCTTGCGCAACTTCATTTGCTGCCACACCACCACGCCCGCACACAGCGCCAGCAAGGCCACCAACACACGATGACTCTTCATCATAACTCCAATACTAAAACCCAAACAAAATAACACGCCCCCAAAAAACGCAAAAACTACGCTTCCCCCCCATGCCTGTCAAGGCCAAACATCCGGCACGCAAAAACCTTTGAAAGCCGCCCTACTCCTCGTCCGCCGAAACCTGTTTTCGGTTGGCTTTGACCGACGCGTTGTGGCGTTTCTCCGCCACCATTTTCGCCTTCTGCCGGCGCGAGCGGCGTTTCTTCTGGCGGCGGACTTTTGCCTCTTCCTGCTGGCGTTTTGTCTTCTCGTCCGAGATGCGCTCCAAGATCGTCTCAACGAGTTTGCGGCGCGCCAGCCAGCGGTTGATTTCGCGCGAGCGCGTGGTCTGCGTCTTCACGACCGTGTTCGTCGGACGGTGAATCAACTGCACCGCCGAAGACGTCTTGTTGACCTTCTGTCCGCCGCTGCCGCTGCCGAGAATGAAGCGTTCGTCGAGGTCCTCCTCAAAGATGCCCGCCTCCTCCATTTGCTGCTGGATTTGCGCGATCGATTCGGAGCGAAGATAAGGATGATCCATGGGCTGTTCGAAAGAAAAAAGTTATGATACAGTGTGCGGGTTTTGTGGGAAGTATAACGCATGTCGGCGAATTTGAAAAACTGGAAAGTGTTGCGCCTGAAACCGCGGACGGAAAAGGCGCTGGCGAGTCTGCTCGAGTCGGGCAACATCGAATATTACCTGCCCGTTCGGCAGGTCGTTCGGCGTTACGCTTCGAAGCGCAAGACCGTCGAGCTCCCGCTTTTTGGCGGCTACATTTTTTGCGCGCTCGACGACGCGAAGCGCCGCGAACTCCTTCCCCGGCAGCAGTACATCCTGCGCATCATCGACCCCTTCTCGCCGATTCGCCTCCTGCGCCAGCTCGTCGTCGTGCGCCGCGCGCTCAAGGAAAATCCCGCGCTAGATCCCAAGGGCGAACTCAAGGCCGGCCAGTGGGTGCGCGTTAAAAACGGTCCCATGCGTGACATGCACGGCTGGGTCGTGCGCATCCAGTCCCGCACCAAAGTCGTCCTCTATCTCGACGCCATCGGCGAAGGCGTCCCCGTCACCATGCCCGGCGAATTTCTCGAAATCACCGGCGAACGCTGAGGCGGAAAACGTTTCGTGGCGTGGCAGGACTCCTGCCACGCCACAAGCGCCCATTATTTTTTCACCGCGTCGCGGCCGAGCTCAAAGGCCTTCATGTTGACGGCGAGAAGTTTGGCGGGAACGCGTTCTTCCATCGCGTCGTGCCAACAGCGAAGCTCGAAGGGCGTGAGCACGGAGAGCGCGCCGGCAAGGGCCATGTTCGCGGTGCGGGGATTGCCAGCCTGCCGGGCGAGCGCCTGGGCGTCGACAAAATGGATTTTTTCGTAGAGCTTGCGGAGCTCGGCCTCCTGCTCGAAGACCGCGGGTTGCTGTCCGCTGGAGACGGTGACGGGAACCAATTCGATGTCGTTGACAAGCACCGTGCCGTTGGGCGCGAGGAGATGACGCCAGCGGAGCGCTTCCATTTTTTCAAAGGAGACAAGCAGATGCGACGCGCCGTCGGGAATGATCGGCGAGTAGACGTGCCGGCCAAAGCGAACCTGGCTGATGACGCTGCCGCCGCGCTGGGCCATGCCGTGGATTTCGCTTTTCTTGACGTCGTAACCGGCGCGGGCGGCGGCGCGGCTGAGGATTTCACTGGTGAGCAAAATGCCTTGTCCGCCGACACCGACGAGGGAAACATTGAAAACATCGTTCATCTTGGGACTCCTTGTTAGGCGCGGTGGATGGCGTCGAATTTGCAAACCTGGCGGCAGAGATCGCAGCCCACGCAGGAGGCGGGATCGACCACGGCCTTGAAGCGTTTGCCGTCGCCGTCGCCGCGGACGATCGCGGGGCAGCCGAGCTTAAAGCAGGCGCCGCACATCTTGCACTTCTCCGCGCTGACGTCATACGTGATGCCGTCGTTGGCTTTTTTGGCGGCGATGACGCAGGGGCCTTTGACGACGACGACCGAGGCTTCTTTGGCATCGAGCGCTTCGGTGAGGACGCCCTCCAGCTCTTTGAGCGAATAGGCGTCGACTTCGTGAACGTGCGGCACGCCGAGGGCGCGGCAGATCGTGGCGATGTCGGCGATCGGCGCGTCGGCGCCCATGAGGGTTTTGCCGGTGCCGGGATTGTCCTGATGGCCGGTCATCGCGGTGACGCGGTTGTCAAGGATGACCGTGGTGATGCGGCCGCCGTTGTAAACGACGTTGAGCAAGCCCGTGAGCCCGGAATGAAAAAACGTGGAGTCGCCGAGCACGGCGGCGATGCGGCCCTCGTGTCTGGCCTTTTCCATGCCGAGCGCGTTGCCGATGCAGGCGCCCATGCAGATGCAGGTGTCCATCGCGGAGAGCGGGGCGAAGGCACCGAGCGTGTAGCAACCGATGTCGCCGGTGACGGTGACGCCGAGTTTCGCGAGCATATGGAAGACGCCGCGGTGGCTGCATCCAGCGCAGAGTACAGGCGGACGCGTCGGCAAACCCTGCGGCGCGGCAACCGGCGCGGGTGCGGGTTCGCCAAGCAACTCACTGCGCAACGCGGTCATGCGCATGGGATTCAGCTCCATCATGCGAAGCTCGGTTTTCAACTTCAGCACCTCGATACCGGCGGCGCGGATCTGCTCCTCAATCACCGGGTCAAGCTCTTCGACAACGACCAGATGATCGACGTCGTGCGCAAACTTTTTGATCAACTCAAGCGGCAGCGGATTGGAGAATCCAAGCTTCAACACGCTGAACTCAGGGAAGATTTCCTTCACATAATTGTAGGCCACGCCCGCGGTGACGAAACCAAAACAGCGGTCCGCCATTTCCACGCGGTTGAACGCGTTGCGGCACGCCTCCTCGCGCAGCGCCTGCGTGCGCGCCTCGACCTTCACGCGCATCCCGCGTGCAAACGCCGGCACCGGAATCGTCTTCGTGATGTCCTTCGTGTACGGCAGCGGCGCGCGCGACTCGTGGCGGAAATTGTCGCCAAGCTCGACCAGCGTCGACGTGTGCGACGTGCGCGTCGTCATCCGCACAAAAACCGGCACCTGAAACGCCTCCGACAAATCGAACGCCGCGACCGTCATGTCGTACGCCTCCTGGCTGTCCGCGGGTTCCAACACCACCGCGCGCGCAAACTTCGCCAGCACGCGGTTGTCCTGCTCGTTCTGCGAACTGTGCATGTTCGGATCGTCCGCGGTCACCGCCACCAATCCGCCCAGCGGCCCGACATAGGTATATGTCATCAGCGGATCCATCGCCACATTGAGGCCCACGTGCTTCATCGCCGTGAACGCGCGGCGCCCCACGATCGACGCGCCGATCGCGACCTCCATCGCCACTTTCTCGTTCACCGACCATTCGCACTCCACCCCGTCCTTGAAGTGCTTCCCGATGTTCTCCATAATTTCCGTGCTCGGCGTCCCCGGATACGCCGCCGCCACGCGACAGCCCGCCCGGTACACACCGTGCGCCACCGCCTCATTGCCTGACAACAAAATTTTCATGCGCAAAACTCCTTGCCTTTCGCCGCATTCGGCGAAAAAGCAGGCAAATCTTTTAACACATCCCATGCCGCAACGCAAGACGATGGTGGTGTTCGACGCAAAGTGACAATTCCAAAATCAAATGAGCCACCACAAAGCAGTTGTTCGCCCGTCTCGTTTTTTGTGTCATCGTCTGTTATACTGTCGTGCCTTATGCACGTCTTCGACTACCACGTCCATATCTACCCCGACGCCCTCGCGCCCAAGGTCATCCCCGCGCTTTCCGCGCGCTTCGGCAACCCGCCCAGTTTCGACGGCACGCGCGGCGGCCTTCTCGACCTGCTCACGGCCAACCCCGCTTACATCGGCGCACTCAACCTTCCGGTCGCGACCAAGCCCGACCAGGTTGTCTCCATCAACGACCGCGCCATCGCCACCAATCAATGGCCGATTCTGTCGCTCGGCTCCATTCATCCCGACTTCCCCAATCCCCGCGCGGAACTCCGCCGCATCAAGGACGCGGGGCTTCGCGGCATCAAGCTCCATCCTGAATACCAGGAGTTTCAACTCGACGATCCGCGCATGAACGACATCTGGCGCGCGTGCGACGAGCTCGGCCTTCTCCTCATGCTTCACGCCGGCGGCGAACGCGTTTTCGCCGCGCCCTATCACACGCGCCCCGCGTCGCTTGCCGCTTTTCTCGACGCTTACCCCAAACTCACCGTCGCCGCCGCGCATCTTGGCGGATTCCAAATGTGGGACGAATCTGAGGCCTGCCTGATTGGCAAAAACATTTACCTCGACCTTTCGCACACGCTCAACTTTTGCCCCACCGACCAGATACTCCGCATGATTCACGCGCATTCCGGCGAATTGCTTCTCTTTGGCACCGACGCGCCATGGCAGGATCCCCAAAAAATTCTCGCCGACTTCCTTGCGCTTCCCCTTTCTTCCGCCCTTCAATCCGCCATTCTTCACGATAATGCCGCGCGCCTTCTGGGGTTTTGAGGCATCGCGTCGTGGCATCACGTCGCGTGCGCTGGGTTCCGTGCCTGAGATTGATATTTTTGAGAGAGAGTGTTGACATATAGATATAAACATGTTAAAATATGCCTCTCACACGAACACCACAGAGGTTTAGCAATGCCCAGTTGCAAAAATTGTGAATCTACGAACTGCGTCAAAAGCGGCAAAGTCCGCGGGAAACAACGCT
>JAVBOU010000018.1:0-33181 GCA_031550185.1 Kiritimatiellia bacterium
GGCGAGGCATTGCCACACGCTACGCCAAGACGACTGCTTCTTTTGTGGCTGCTATTCAAATTCGCTGTATTGCCATTTGGGCTAATATTCTCGCGTAATTCATGTCAACACTATTTAGATGAGCCAGAGTATAAGGAAGCAACGAGAAAAGTTTCATTTTCGGTTTTCCCTTTTGAAATTTCAACTGAAAACTTACTTGCACAAACATGTGGACAACGCGTAAACCTTTTCAGATGATAAGGGGAATTGCCATGGCCGTGTCACTTGGTGTGTTGTGTGTCGCTGCCCTGCTTACCCGTCACATGCCTGAAGGATTGTGCCGTACAATTTTTATGTTGTCCCGCCACGAACGCCGCCGCGTATTATGGCGCCGCGCTACAAACGCCGGAGCTCGCCTTTTTTGCGACAATTGGGACGTCGCACTCAAGGATGTTCCGTGTCTTTCGCGATTTGGTATTGATGTCGTTTCCATCATATCAGGGGTTGGCGCGAGGTTTTTACGAATCCGCGCGCGATAAAATATTGCTTCCCCTCGCCAGCCTCATCGTTGTTTCGGACTCGGCCCTTTGCTTGAGCCTGCCGCAAAAAATCGAAGCAAGTGTAAGACAGACAGAAACGTCTCACTTGGGCAGGCGGAGGGTGAAGGTGCTGCCCTGGCCCACTGTGCTTTGGACGGTGACGGAACCGTGGTGGGCTTGCATGACGTGCTTGACGATGGCAAGGCCGAGGCCGGTGCCGCCGTTGGAGCGGGTGCGGGCTTTGTCGACACGGTAGAAGCGTTCGAAGATGCGGTCAAGCTCGGTGTCGGGGATGCCGCAACCCTGGTCGCTGACGTCGAGCTCGACGGCGTCGGGGAGGTCGCGGGCGGCGAGGGTGATGACGCGGCCTTCGGGGCTGTAGGCGACGGCGTTGTCGATGAGGTTGGTGACGGCCTGGAGGAAAAGGTTGTTGTCGAAGGTGGCGGAAAGCGAATCGGGACAGTTGCAAACGAGGGCGATGTGTTTGGATTCGGCGCTGCGGCGGTGGTCGTCGAGGGCTTGGAGGAGGAGGGGTTTGAGGGGGAGATATTGGAGGTTGTGGAGGCCGGATTCTTCGTCGCGCTCGATGCGGGTAAGGGCGAGAAGGTCGTTGATGAGGGCGCGCAAACGGAGGGTGTGGGCGTGGATGATGTCGAGGAATTTGCGGGCGTTTTGGGGTTCGTCAAGGGCGCCGTCGAGGAGGGTTGCGACAAAGCCGAGGATGGCGGTGACGGGTGTGCGGAGTTCGTGGGAAACGCTGGAGGCGAAGTCCTTGCGGAGGTTCATGAGGTGGCGGAGGCGGGTGACGTCGGTGAAGACGAGGAGCCAGCCGGAGGCGTCGAAGGCGGCGGCGTGGAGGAGGCAGGAACGGGAGGTGGAGCCGTGGACGAACAGGATGTCGCGTTCGAGGATTTGGCCGGGTGGAATGGGGGCGTTGAGGAGGCGGCTGATTTCGGGGTGGCGAAGGGTGGCGCGGATGTCGTGGCCGACGACGCTGGCGGGGTCGAGGTCGAGCATGTCACCGGCGGCGCGGTTGGCGAGGATGATGCGCTGACCGGCGTCGACGGCGAGGACGCCGTCGGTCATGGAGGCAAGGATGGATTCGAGCTGGGCGCGGTGGCGGTGTTCGGCGGTGATGCGCTGTTCGAGTGACTGGCAGAGGAAGTTGAAGGCGGCGGCGAGTGAGGCGGATTCGTGAAACCAGGAGGGAGGAAGGCGGACGGAGAAGTCGCCGTCGCGCATGCGTTGGGCGGCGCGCTCCATGTCGGCGAGCGGGGCGACGATGCGACGGCTGATGATGAAGCCGGTGAGGATGGTGAAGAGGCCGACGCCGAGGGCGGCGATGAGGAGGGAGGGAATGGCGCTGTCTTCGATGGCGCGGACGTCGGTGAGGCGGCGGGCGATGCGGCAGGCGCCGGTGATGTTGCCGGTGGCGTCGCGGATGGGGACGGCAACGTAGAGCATGTGGTGGCGGAGGGTGGGGCTGAAGCGCTGGCGGACGTCGAAGGGGCGGCCGCGGAGGACGGCGAGGATTTCAGCGCGGTCGGCATGGTTTTCCATGGCGGAGGCGTCGCGGTCGGATTCACCGCGAACGTTGCCGTTGGCGTCGACAATGGTGACGCGGGCATCGGCGAGGATTTTGAATTCGGCGCTGGCGGCCTCGGGGTCTGCCTTGGGGTCGCTGAGGCGCGCGGCGAGCATGCGGGCGGATTCGAGCAGCGCGGATTGCGTCTGGCTGCGCGCGCGGCGCTCGTTGACGGTGATGGACACCCACAACGTGACGCCGACGGCCAGAAGCACGAGCGTGGCGAGAACGAGGGAGAGGCAAAAAAAGAGGGAATGGCGGCGTTTCATAATTATGCTTCGATGGCCTTCATGCGGTAGCCGACGCCGCGGACGGTTTCGACGTACTGGCCGTAGTCGCCGAGCTTGCGGCGGAGGCCGACGATTTGGACGTCGACGGCGCGGTCGGTGACGGAGTAGTCGTCACCGCGGACGGCGTCGATGATTTGGTCGCGCGTGAAAACACGGCCGGGGCGTTTGGCGAAATAGTGGAGCAATCGAAATTCGCCGGCGGAGAGGTCGACGGGTTGGGCGTCGATGATGACCGCGTGGCGCGCGGGATCGATGCGCATGCCGAGGTAAGTGACGACGGCGTCGCTGTTACGTTCCTCGATGACGCGGCGGAGGCCGGCCTTGACGCGCGCCATGACTTCACGCGGGCGGAAGGGTTTGCAAATGTAATCAATCGCGCCGAGTTCGAGGCCGGTGACGATGTCCGCCTCCTCGCCGCGCGCGGTGACCATGATGACGGGGATGGACGCGGTGCCGGCGTCGCCTTTCAACATGCGGCAAATCTCAAGGCCGTCCATGCCGGGCAGCATGAGGTCGAGCAGGATGAGGTCGGGCGAAAACTTTTTGACCGCGGCCGCGACATGTCCGCCGTTTTCGACGCCCTCGACCTGGTAGCCGTATTTTTCGAGGTGATAGCGCAGGAGTTCCTGGATGTCGCGGTCGTCCTCGACCACAAGAATGCGTTGTTGTTTCATGGTTGAATGGCCTGGTAGTTGTGGCGCACGACGATGCCGTCGAGCATGTAAATCACGTCTTCCGCGATGTTCACCGCGTGCCCGCAAATGCGCTGGAGCGAACGCCCGACCGCGAGGTAATCGAGCGCGGTGTCGACCACGCCCGCGTCCCGCGTCTCGCGCAGCGTCTGCGAAAGCAGGCGGTAGAGGGCGCTGTACGCGCGCTTGAACGACTCCTCGCTCAGGCACACGTTGCGCGCGGCCTTGCCGTCGAGTTTCACAAACGCGTCGAGCACTTCGCCGACCATGCGCGTCGCAAACGTCGTCAACTCCGGGAGCTGTTCCGGCCATGCCAGCGCCGCCTTGTCCGACGGCCGCACGCGCCGCGCGATCGCCACCGCGAAGTCGCCGATGCGCTCAAGATCGTTGTTGATCTTCAGCACGGAAATGATCACCCGCAAGTCTATCGCAACCGGCTGGTGCAGCGCCAGCACTTTCAGGCACGCCTCCTCGAGCGCGACCTCTTCCGCGTCGATCTCCGCGTCCTCCGTCTCCACCTGCCGCGCCAGCGGGATGTCGTGCGTTTCCAGCGCACGGATCGCCTGTCGCACGCTCGCTTCGACCCGCGCGCCGAGGTCCAGCATGCGGCGTTCGAGTAAATTGATTTCTTTGTGCAATACCATTGACATGTCTTTCTCCTTAACCAAAACGTCCCGTCAGATACGCTTCCGTCTGCTTCATTCGCGGTCGCGTGAAGAGCTCCTTCGTCTCGCCGTACTCCACCAGATCGCCCTCGTACATGAACGCCGTGAAGTCCGAAACGCGCGCCGCCTGCTGCATGTTGTGCGTCACGATCATGATCGTGTACGTCCCGCGCAGCGTGCCGATCAACTCCTCGATGTGTGCCGTCGACCGCGGATCCAGCGCCGACGTCGGCTCGTCCATCAGCAAAATTTCCGGCTTCACCGCCAGCGCGCGCGCCAGGCACAACCGCTGTTGCTGTCCGCCCGAAAGTCCAAGCGCCGAACCCTCCAAACGATCCTTCACTTCCTCCCAAAGCCCCGCGAGCTTCAGATTTTTTTCCACAATCGCCGCCAACTCTCCACGCCCGCGAACCCCGTGCAAACGCGGCCCGTACGCCACATTGTCGAAGATCGTTTTCGGAAATGGATTCGGCTTCTGAAACACCATCCCGATGCACCTGCGCAACGTCACCACATCCATGCTCGGATCATACACATCCACGCCATCGAAAAACAATTTGCCCTTTGTCGAGCAGACCGGATTCAAGTCGCTCATCCGGTTCACCGCCCGCAAAAACGTGCTCTTTCCGCAACCGCTCGGCCCGATGATCGCCGTCACGTCGCCCTTCGCAATGCTCATTGAGACCGACTTCACCGCCTCATGCGTTCCATAAAAAACCGAAAATTGATCCGCCACAACATGCGGTGTTATGTCCATGACATTCTCCTTGTGTGAAAAATAAATTTCGGCGCGTGGCAGAGGTCATGCTCTGCCACAACCGCGTTTTTGTTTTTAATGACCATGCAGCCTCCTGCTGATTCGCGCGCGGACAATGATTGCCACCAGGTTCAACACCAGCACCAGCAACACCAGTGTCGCCACCATCCCGTACTGCACGTGCCGCAACTCATTCGCCGCCTCATGCTCGCTCACCAGATTGTAAATGTTCCACGACAACGCCGGCGTCGGCGAGCTCATGAAATTTGTCAACTTGATGATCGGCCCCGCGCTCACCACCGCCGTGAAAATCACCGGCGCCGTCTCGCCCGCCACGCGCCCCATGCAAATCACGATGCCCGTCAAAATCCCCGGCAGCGCCGCCGGCAACACCACCGTCACAATGCTCCGCCACTTCCCCACGCCCAAACTCAACGCCGCCTCGCGATAGCTCACCGGCACCGCCGCGATCGCCTCCTCCGACGAGCGAATCATCGTCGGCAGCACCAGCAGCGCCAGCGTCAAACTTCCCGCCAGCACGCTTTTGCCCGACGACACATGCAGCGTCACAATAAAAAACGCCAGGCCGAACAAACCAAACACCACACTCGGCACGCCCGCCAGCGTGTTGATGCACGTGCGGATCAATCCCACAAATTTTCCCTGCCGCGTGTACTCCGTCAAATATACCGCCGCCAAAATCCCCACCGGCGCCGCGAACAACATCGCCAGCAGCGACAAAAAAAGCGTTCCCTTCAACTCCGGCCAAATCCCGCCGACGAAATGCGAGTCCCGCGAATCCAGCGTGAAAAACCGCCAGTAAAACGTCCACCGTGGCAGAAGTCCGGCTGTGCCACGCGCCTCCAAAATGTCAAACACCTTTCCAAGCTCCACATTCCGAAAGGCCTCCGCGCGCGGCGTCTCAACCAGCCGCCCCACACCCGGATTTCCTTCCGCGTCCAGCGGATATTCCCAATGCTCCGCATACAACGCGCGGTGCAACGCCTCGCGCGCCTTGTCCAGCCGCATCACGCCATATTGGTCGCGCAGCAACACCGGCCGCGTCTCGCCCGGCAAAGGCCCGACCAGCTTGCGCAACGCGTCTTTGAAATCCGCATACGCCTCACGCATCGCGCGGCGTTGCGCCATCGGTTGCTCCGCCAGCTCCACGTCTTCAAAGTGGCGCATCGCGTCAAACACCGCCGCAAACGCCGCGTTTTTTTCCGCGTCCTCGCGTTCCACTTCCGCGTCGTTGCCAATTCCAAATTGCTCGAACAACATTCGCCGGTGTTCGCACGTCGCGCGAAACGCCACCGCGCCCGCACCGCGAACAAAAATCGGCAACAGCAAAATCGTCAACGCCGCGCCCATCATCAGCAACGTGAAAAACCCGAATCCCGTCGAGCACTTGTCGAAAATTTTCCGTGTCAAAACACTCATTCTAAACTTGCCTTCAAAAAACAACAGCCCGAAGTCTATCCGGGCTGCATGAGGCGAGTTTGCGAATTATGTGAGAATTACGTTAGATAGTGTTGACATGAGATATGTGATATAATAAAAGCAACCCAATACGGAGGCTTTCATAATGGAAAACGCACAACACCGCCACGATATCAGTGATCACGTCTGGGAACTGTTGGAACCGTTGCTCCCCGGCCAAAAAGGGCAGTGGGGCCGTGTTGCAAAGGATAACCGAACTTTTATCAACGCCGTGTTCTGGGAAATGCGCACCGGAGCTCCCTGGCGGGATTTGCCGCCCGAATATGGCAAATGGAACACTGTCTACCAAAGGTTTAAGCGTTGGCGGGATAACGGAACCTGGGAAAAGATACTCGAAGTATTGATTGATGAGCCCGACTTTGAATGGCTGATGATTGATGCCAGTCACGTAAAAGTGCATCCTCATGCCGCTGGTGCTGTTGGTGGCAATCAGGATATGGAACGCACAAAAGGGGACTCAACACCAAGATACATTTGGCCGTGGATGCAAATGGCATGCCGCTCAGAGTACTTGTCACAGCAGGTGCCACAGCGGATTGTAAGCAGGCTATTGCTCTGATAGATGGTTTCACTGCCGATTATCTATTGGCAGACAGAGGCTACGACACAAACGAGATTATAGAGAATGCACTGCTGGCTGGAATGGAAGTTGTCATTCCTCCAAAGCGCAACCGAAAGTATCAGCGGGAATACGACAAGTATCTCT
This sequence comes from Kiritimatiellia bacterium, assembly GCA_031550185.1. Classification (GTDB taxonomy): domain Bacteria; phylum Verrucomicrobiota; class Kiritimatiellia; order RFP12; family JAVBOU01; genus JAVBOU01. The sequence goes on from JAVBOU010000018.1 coordinate 6,714, forward strand.
GCAAAGTACGCCATCTTGTCGAAAATGCATTCCTGCATTTGAAACGATGGCGAGGCATTGCCACACGCTACGCCAAGACGACTGCTTCTTTTGTGGCTGCTATTCAAATTCGCTGTATTGCCATTTGGGCTAATATTCTCGCGTAATGCATGTCAACACTATTTAGACGGACGAACATCAAAGGTGGGGCGCGACCGCCGGGCGCGCCGGGCATTGGACAGACGGGAACCTCTCATAATTCATTTTTCTCCTGCATGCCATTATGAGTTATCATCTGCTTAATCTGCCGCATCTGCGGTTAACTAACAATTTAAATCTCCTCCCACGCCTCGAACGCCGCGACGCCAGCCTTCGGATGCGCGCCGGGACCAAGCTCGAACTGCGCGATGAGACCACCGCGCGGATCGTACAACGCGTCCGCAACCTGGCGCACCGCCGCCTTGATCGACGCCGGATCCGCGCTCGTCAAAACATGCTGGCGGTCAAGCTCACCCCAAAACGTGATCTTGCCCTTGTATTGCTTGAGGCGGTTGAGATCCATGCAGAAGAGCTGCGAGTTCAACGCCGTCACGCCGATCTCGATGAGGTCGGGATAAATTTCCTCGATGAATCCGTCCGAGTGCATGAAGACCGTCTTGCCGCAACTTCGCGCCAGCTCGCACGCCTCGCGGTACATCGGCTTGAAAAGCGCGCGCCAGTTTTCCGGCGGGATGAGCAGTTGCCGTTGCGAACCCCAGTCGTCCATCAGCCCCACCATGTCGACGTCGGTCGAGGCCCAGAACTCCAGGTCTTTCATGAAGAACCCGTGAATCTTGTTCAACGCCCCCTTGAGGTCGCGGTTGTCCGGATCCATCACGTCGCACATCGCCTCCGTCGTGCCGCGCAAATACTGGTAGCGTTCCCAAGGATTCAGGCAGGAGTGGCCGCGCACATAGCGCTCGTGTCCGCCCGGCGCGCCGAGCGTGCGGTTCACCGTGTCGCGCGCGGCATCAAAATTTTCCGGCAGCGTGTCGTAAGGCGGTTGGATGACGCGGTCGTACTCCGCGAGGTCGATGAGGACCGGTTCCTTCACTTCGCCGATCACGCCGGCCTGCACGTTCTCAAACTCACAACCCCACGCGTCGACATAACGCCCCACGTCAAAGCGTCCGCCCTTTTCGCGCGACGACGGCCGCCCAACCCACGGCGCGTCGCCCGTGTCCGCCGGAAACCGCTTTTGCAAACACGCCATTTCCTCCGGGTACCGCGTGGTAAACCACGGCAGCGCCCACAACTCGCGCGGAATGCGGTCCGGCGTTTCAAAGGCAAGGCAACGGGCGACTCGCTCACGTGACGTCATGATGAGAATTCCTTTTAGTGCTACAAATTATTGCGCATTCCCGCGTGCGGCACAACAGAAAAACCGCGCCGTGGCAGAGCCTGACCTCTGCCACGCCAGACAATGGTTTTTCGTATTGTTTTCCCCGTTTTTGGTCTATACTCATGGCATGTTCCAAGGCGATAAAAAATTCGGACAGTCCTTTTTGCATCGACCCGAGGAGGCGCTCAAGCGCGCGCTTCTGCCGTGGGTGCCGAAGTGTGTGGAGACGTATCACCTCACGCTGCTGACGTTGCCGTGGTGCGGGTTGATTCTGCTCTTCAGCTACTTTGCGCGCTTCAACATCAACTGGCTATGGGGCGTCTCCGCGATGATCGTCGCGCAATACGTCACCGACCTGCTCGACGGCGCGATCGGCCGCCAGCGCGACACCGGGCTCGTGAAGTGGGGCTTCTACATGGACCACTTTCTCGACTTCGTCTTCCTCTGCTCGCTGCTCATCGGCTACGCGATTTTGCTGCCGCAAATCCACCGCACCGCGCTCTTCTTCGTGCTCGCGCTTTTCGCGGGATTCATGGTCAACTCCTTTCTCGCCTTCGCCGCGACGAACCGTTTTCAAATCGCCTACATGGGCGTCGGCCCAACGGAGATGCGCCTCGCGTTCATCCTCGTCAACACGCTGCTCGTGATTTTCGGCACGCGGCCGCTCATCTTCGCGCTGCCCTATACGCTCGCCGCCGCGACCTTCGGACTCTTCTTCACCGTCTACCGCACACAGCACGAACTCTGGCGCGTCGACATGGCCGCCAAACACGGCCACGACGCCATCCCCGCGCCGCCGCCCACGCGTCACCGCCGGTCGTTCGCCGCCGCGCTCCTGCTCACCATCGCCGGCATCTGGCTCGTCACGCTGCCCGCGCGCGAAATCACAACGCGCCTCGCCAGCCTCACGCTGCTCGCGATCGCCGCCGGACTCTTCGTCATTTCATTGCGCGACTTCCGCCGCTTCAAAATGCGCCGCCGTTTTTTCCTCGCCGCGCTCTGGATTTATTTACCGTACATCCTCGTCGGATTACTTTTGCTGATCGGACTGCGCACGTGGTTTGTACTCGCCCCGCGCGGACTCGATTTCGAACCTGTCGAACCCGACACGCTCGACGTTCCCGCGCTCCACATCCTGCCCGAACTCACCGCCACAAATTCCGCCGCGCTGTGGGACGATTATCACGCCACGCAAAACGCGCTGCTTGCCATTGAGGATCGCTTTCGCGGTTTCATCCATATTGACTCGCTGACCGACGAACGCGCGCACGCCGACGCCTTCACACTCTTCTTCGCCGCCTACACCAGCCATTGCGTCCTCGACCTGCGCATGACGCGTCGCCTCCTCGACGATCCCGCTTCGTGGCAGAGCCTCGATCCTGCCACAAAAAAAGAAGCCGCCCGTCTCATTCGCCTCTCCTCCGGCGACGCGGTGTGGATACGCCTTGGCATGGGTTCGCTCTACCTGCGCCTCCACCGCGAACACGCCACTCCCGATTCGCCGCTCCTGCCATTGATCGACGCCAACCTCGACGACCTCTTCAACACCCTTCCCTCATTCTTCCGGCGTTCGCTCCATCACGAGATCACGCACTTGTTTTGAATGCGATCCGTGGCACAACTCGACCTCTGCCACGTCACCGCAATCCAAAGGCTGAAAGCCTTGCATTTTTATGGCTTGCTTTTTTCCGGAGGTTTGGGAAGGGGCAGTGACTTGATTTGTTCGAGAAAGGTTTTGGCGTTTGACACGACATTGGAATCGCGTTGAAGCCATCGGTATGCGTAGGATGCCAAAAACGGGTCGTTTTCCAAAAGCTCCTTGTATGCCGTAACCGCATAATCAATTTCATTGGATTTAACCGCCGGAATGATGCAGGAGAGCGTGGTCATGGTGTCTTTGTCCGACTGGCGCAACTGTTGGAATCCCTTGAAAGTCGTCATGCATTCCGCGGAGGAAGCCGCAAGTCTATCGAATTTTTCCGGATATATTATGGACATTTTCACACAACTCATATAGTACATGACACGATCCGCCGTTAGAAAATCGTGTATTTTCAGTTCGTCGTTGGCGATGCGCAAGTCGTTGACATAGTCGTCGCCAATATCATTGCACACTTCCTTTTCGTTCTGGGTAATTGTCTCGCCATTGCGGATTCTCGCGATGAGTTCGTCAAACATTGGCGGATGCGGCACGGTGTCATCCAAATAGGCGGCGGAGAGGCCGCCTGCAAAAAGAGTGACGAAAACCAGCAGGCGTGCGCCTTGTTGCATGAAGTTATTTGTCATGGTTCACCGTTACTTTTTCCAAACGCCAGTCAGTGCTGAATCCCACAATGGCGTAAAATGTGTGCTCGTCAATGATGGCGATGTCCACGATGTGTTCATCGCGGTCTTCCTCCAGAGCCTTTCTGGCGGCGGCACGCAGGCGCGCCTCCGGCGCAGGCGTCTGCTGAGGAATTTCAGAAAGCCGGGTCCATTGGTTCGCCGTGGGATCGTAATTTGACGCGACAGCGTCAGTGCTTTTATAACTGGAATTCCCTTGATTTTTGAACGGCAGGAAGACCAGCGTCACGCGGTCGGACTCCTTGTCAAACCACAGGGATACGATGTCGAACCGCAACTCCGGAAGGCCGATGTGTGTCAAATCCTGTTCCGCGTTAAGAATGATGGAAACCTGCGATGCCTTTGGGTTCCATGTCATGAGAATATCGCCGCCATGATGAAGCCATCGTTTTTTGACAAAGAACAGGGTTTCATCCGTCATCGTTTGGAGTGAAATGTATTCTTCTTTATCAAAGTGCACCGTTGCCCATGAAGCGGCCGTTGTGACTGTCCGCCCGGTGATGGAAAACAGGCCGATACCGATGTCGCGATGCGTCATCACAATTGAATCGTTCCAGCGGATTAACGGTAGCAATGGATATGACTGCCACCTGTTGCCGCCTCTGCTGGTGATCGTGTCCTGGACGTTGTCCCCTGTTGTTCCTCCGAAATGCGCGGACACAATTTGTTGGCTCTCCGTGTCCATGGCCATCAAGGCGTAGTGGGCAATCGAAAGAGTCGTTGTGTTTCGGATTTCATGTGATTTGCGCGTGTCCCCGGCGCATCCGATCCACAGTGTGTCACCCTCCAGCAAAAGGCGGTTTGGCAGAAGATGCGAGCTCTGCCCGCCATACGGTGAGTCGTAACGCCATTCGTTTTTTTTCTCCGGCCATTTTTTCTCCGCGTCCGTTCGCGTCAGCAAGACTTGTCGCACCAATGTGGATTCCTTGGGTTGTGTCGATTTGCGAAGGTCGTGCATCGCCTGGGTCACGCGCCGTTGCATTTCCGACACCTTCCACGATGGTTTTTGTTCGGGTATGATTTGAAGAACCGATTCATAGAATGTCAACCGCTCCGCATCCGGGATTGTCGTGAAAATCTTGTGTGGTTCGAAATATTCGAGGGTGTCTAAGTCTTTTTCCTGAACCAATTGCTTCACGCGGTCGAAGACCTTGCGCTGTAGCATGGGTGAATATTCCGGCAATGCTTTTTGGATTTCGGCCAAGGGAATGACCATCCAATTGTTCATGTTCCCAAATTCAAGACCTTCACGCCGCGGTGTGCGTGCAAAGTGATACGGCGTGCCCAAGGCGCCGTTTCGCCTGAGGACGGCGTCCACATCTTCAATGGCAAGCTCCGCGTATTGGCGTTGTAAAAGTGGATTTTTATGGGACTTTCGCATCAGGCGGTAATGTCCGTGAAACCGTTGCACCGGGTCGTCCGACTGGCTCAATGTGATGAAAAATTTCAGTGGCCAAAGATGTTTCAGGCTCACATACGCGATAAATGAGTCGCGCGTCCGTTCGTCGATCGACGGATCGCTCATCACGCGTTCAAACATCTTCCAGCGAAGCGCCCAGCGCTCCCGGTTTGTCCCGGCAATGGCGGGAATCAACTCCATCGCATCACACAACATCAGCGCCCGTCTCTCCCAGTCGGCGTTGACCGTGAACGCCTCTTCCATGACGCTTGCGTAGACATTTCGAAGCGGTTGCAAAATCATCTTCAATTCGGGATTCACGTGCGTGTCTTCTCGCGAAAGGTTGTTTGCAACGTCGCCTTTCATGAAAATATTTTGTGTGAAGTATTTGCTGTCAAGTCGGACTCCATGCTCCCGGCAAAGTTGTTCCGCCTGGACGTATTTGTACAATGATCCGGTTTTAAACAGACGCTCAATCAACAAATCACGCGCTTTTGCGTCGGTCGGATCAAGCGCGTGCGCCGCCTCGCCGGCCCACACGGCGTTTTTCTCGCGCGCCAAAAAAATCAACCGCTCGCGCTCCGCCTGCAGGGTGTCGGCCGAACCGGTGCGCAGGTTGCGACGGACGACATCCACGGTCCGGCCGACGGCGCCCTCCTGCAACGCGTCGCGCGCGGTGTAAAAACCTTCCGCGACAACCGGATCAATCTTACGCCCCGAAAGGTCGCGCACGCGGACGGTCAAAACCACCGGCTGCCTAGCCGTGTCGACCGCTTGCATCACAGGCGTGGCGAGCTCGCCGTCGATGAGCAGCGCGCCGCTTTTGAGGTGGGGATCCACGCCCGCGAGCTTCGCCTCGTCATGCAGATCGCCGGCGCGGCGGCGTTCAAGCACGAGCACATCCGGCTCCGCGCACAGGGCTTCGGTCAGGCGGTCAAGCATCCCCGCGTCGAATTGCTCCCGGCCGGCAAACGATTCGTTGGGGCCGATCAGCGCGGTGTTGAACGGCAGGATCGTGACACAGGTTTGCAACTCCGGATTGGTGAGCAGTTTCGGCATGAGCTCCCCGATGCCCTCACTGAAGGTTGCGCAGACACGCGCAAGGCTGGCGTCCCTGGGAAACCCGAGGTAACCGGCGAGAAAGCCGTCCTCCGTCTCCACGATCCGCACGCGATGCTTTTCGCCCGACTGCCCGACAAAGACAAGTCCCTTCGCCTTCAGGATTTGTCCGAGCCGCACGCGCGCCGCGGCATCGGCAAAGCCCGCCGCGCCCAGCTCCTGCTCGCGTAGAACGCGGTCGATCTCCGAACGTTCGACAACCTCAAACCCCTCGCGTTTCGACAGCTCCGCCTGCATCATGTCCGCCAGCATACGGCTCTCTTCCGCGTCACCGTCGACAAAAACCGCGAGCCGTGGCACATCGCCGCCCATTGCCACGAAACAACACAATAACACGGCGAGCATGTTTGGGAATATGGATTTTCGATGCATGGTTATTTGCCTTTCGTTACTTTTTCAAGGCGCCACCGCGTACCGAATCCCACCAACGCGTAAAACGTGGTGTTGTCAACAGGGGCGATGTCAATGATAAACTCGTCGCTGTCTTCTTCCAGTGCTTTTCGTGCGGTGCGGGACGGCGAGTCTATGAGTGGACACTCTGGGATGGCGTTCAACAGTTCCAAATCGCCGGTTTTTGGTGTAAATCCTAAGGCAGATAATTTTCCACCCGCGTATTGTCCGGGAGCGTTTTCCCGCCACGAGCTGTAGACAACGACAAGTTTTTCGACGTTGCTGTCAAACCACATTTGTTCAATCGTTTTTTTGGCGCCGGGTGTGTTCAAAAACGTTACTTCTTGGCTGGTGTCAAAAACTACGGAGACCGTTTTTGCCGGGGGTGTCCACATGCAGACAAGTCTTTCACCTAATCCCAAAAAACAGATGTCACCGACGCGAGTAAAAGACCGCATACGGCTGTCTAGCAACCCCGAGTTGATGTCCAGCCAATCCACCCCGCGTAAATCCGAGGAGTTGGACGCATGAATTGGGAACATGCCGACACCCACGTCACCGTGCGGCACCATGACGACATCATTGAGTCGTTCGAGCGGCATGATGGGATAAGTGTGAACTTCTCGCTTACTGCGCGACCCCAGTTGGGATGGACGAAATATGAGTCCATAATTTTGGATGCCGGATCTGTGATCGGAGCATTCACGCCATCCAAAACGGCCGCTTTGAATTTGTTTTGTCAAAACATTGACACCCACCAACCCGCACGACCTCATCAAGGTTCCATTCTGCCTGTCAACTCCTCCTCCAAACGCCATCCACAGTGTGTCACCATCCAAAAGCAGGCGGCAGGGCAGTAAGTCCGACAGGTCATAATCGATGTTCGTATTGGATGGACGGTAGCGCCAACGCATGTCCGGCAGCTTCCATTCGCGCTCAAAATCATTGAGTGTAAACAGAACTTCCCTTTGTAAACTGGCGTTTTCCGGTGTTTCGGAAACAACCGGGTGAGCACGCGCGCGAATAGTGGCCGCGTATCTTTCCAACTGCGTGAACATGTCCGGCACGTATTTGTCCGGGGATGGTTTTTGTTTCAATATCTCATTAATCCAAGGTAATAATTCGCTATCAGGAAGCTCGGCAAATGTGATGTGCGGTTCAAGCAGTTCAAGCGCGCGGATATCCTTTTCTACAGTCAGTTCTCTTGTTCGTTCAAAAAATTGACGCACGAGCGGCTCCTTCATTTCGGGAAGAATGCCGTAAATCTGACGCATCGTAAACACCAGCCAATGGTCGGTGGATTGCAACGATCCGGGTGAGACGGCATTGATCTTGTAAATAATGTGATATGTGCCAAATGAGCCGCGACGCTGCAAGAGATCGTGTATTTCACGTGCCGCGGCGCCTGCATGACAGCGCTTGTCCTCGACGTCATCCAGCAATTGCATCAATCTGCAGTGTGCGTAATACTTGCGGACGGGATCAACGGAACGGGTTTGCTCCAAAAAAAATGTTGGTTTCCAATGATGTTGTGTCAGCATATAGCCAAGTCCTATGTCGCGCGCCTCGTCATCGACATGAGGATCTGAAACCACGCGTTCAAAAATTTTAAGACGGAGGGCCGTTCTTTCGCGGTCTGTTCCTGCAATCGCCGACACCCACGTCACCATTCGCGCCAGTAGTAACCCTTTCCGCTCCGGCGACATTTTGGCTGCGTAACCTTCCTCCAAAGCGCGTGTCAATGCCTGACGGACCGGCTGAAGCAAGGCGCGTAATTCAGGTTTTGTGTGCGACCACTCCACGGACATATCCCGGACTAATTGCGTGCTGGCGTAGTCGTGATAAATGACATAATTTTGAAAGGACATGCCGTGCTCACGGAAAATCTGTTCCAACCGCGCATATCCATAATAAGACGCAAAAGGGAACTCCTTTTGTTTCTCCCCTTTGAAAAGCCGTTCAATTAATTCATCGCGCGTCCTTGTGTTTGTAGTGTTCAGCGCATACGCCGCCTCATTCGCCCATGATGCAAAATACGTTTTCCCAAAATCCATCAACGCATTCACCTCCGCCTTCAACGTGTCCTGCGAGCCGGTTCGTAAATTGCGGCGCACCGTGTCAACTGTTTGAAACACCGCATCTTCCAACAGTTTGTCCAGCTCCAAACGAAAGCCGCGCACTATAACGGGTTCGATTGCACGGCCAGATAAATCACGGATGCGAACCGTCAGCACCACCGACGGTTTCTCATTCATGGCGACACCCAGCACGCTTGCAAGCTCGCCGTCGATCAGCAGCGTGCCGCTCTTCAGCTGCAAGTGCTCGCCCGCGAGTTTCGCCTCGTCCCGCAAATCGCCCGTGCGCCGGCGTTCCATCACCAGTACATCCGGCTCCGCGCACAACGCCGCGGTCAGGCGTGCGAGCATCACGGCGTCAAACCGCGACTCGTCAGGGTGCGCGTCGTTCGTGCCGATTATCGCTGTGTTGAAGCGTAGTATCGTCACGTAGGTTTGCAACTCTGAATTGCGTGACAGTTTGGGCGCCAGCGCCGCCACGCCCTCGCACAACACCGCGCACACGTGCGCCAGCTTATCGCTCTGCGGATGCGTAAAGTATCCCGCAAGAAAACCATCCGTCGTTTCCACCATGCGGACGGAACGCAGCCCGACAAACACAAGTCCATTTGCCTTCATAATTTTTCCAAGTTGTACACGCGTTGCGTCGTCGGCAAATCCCGCCGCGCCCAACTCCTGCTCGCGCAGAACGCGGTCGATCTCCGAACGCTCGACAACCTCAAACCCCTCGCGTTTCGACAGCTCCGCCTGCATCATGTCCGCCAGCATACGGCTCTCTTCCGCGTCACCGTCGACAAAAACCGCGAGCCGTGGCACATCGCCGCCCATTGCCACGAAACAGCACATCATCATGCACGTGAAAACGCTTCTTGTGGCGTGGCAAAGGTCGTGCCACGCCACAAGGCGGCAAACAAAATTCCACGCCTCCGCCGCCATGCACCCGGGACCGGGAGTTGGGTTGGGTTTTTCAACAGTTCCCGTGCGCGGCAGGTTAGGAGGAGTGGAAAATAAGCTCATGGTTAACGCGCCAGTTTGGGGATCATGCGTTCGGCGATTTTGGCCGAGGCGTTTTGCAGCGCCTGCTTGGCGGCGATTTGTTCGGAGAGGCCGACCTCTGTCGCGATTTCGCGATCCGTCGCCAACACGTCGCCGCTTGCCCGGTCCAGCACCTTAATTTCAACGCGCGCGGTGACGCTGACAAAATTGCCGCGGCGAATTGCAAACTCGCTGAACGCTTCGCCGCTGATGGCAATGGTCGAATCCTGCGTTACCACGTTCCCACCCGCGTCGATGTAAAGTTTGGTAAACTCGGTTTCCACCGCGGGATCCACGGTCGGCGCGCTGACGTGACGCTCGGTGATGACAATACTGGCAGATGGCAGTTTGGCGTTGCCAATTTTTACGCGAATGCCGGCAACGCGATCTTCCTGCTTGATTTCTGGGGCGAGGAGCGTGTTGGATTTTTCGTCAATTTTTTTGCTGATCTCTTGGGCGAGTACCGCAACCTGGGCAGGCAGTCCGGCCACGCTGTCGGTCTTTGCGGAAAACCCGAAGGTGCGCGATGTTTCGGTGCCGATGATCTTCGCGACAATGTGAATATTTTTATCGACCTCAAAAATCGAACCGCTAACGAGTACTTTCGCTCCGGTGAGGCCGCCGATCTTCACAACATCCGCCGCATTGACCATGCCGGACGCGGAGAGTTCTTGTTCGGAAAGCGTCTTTTGTAAATCCTCGCGATCAACAAGCCAAAGGTTCTCGAGCGTGCTGAGTTCGGCGAAAAGCAGATCCGTGACTTTTGCACCCAATCCCTTCGTCTCCGTTCCGCGCTCGGTAAAGTTCAGCAACGCCGCCGGCACGATGTCCGCCGCGTGTCCGCACGTGGCCAGCAATGCCAGCACGAGTGTGACGACGTGTTTAGTTGTTTTCATTTTGGTCTCCCATGATTTCCGCCAGCAACCATCGGGCCGCCGGCGTTGTGTTCCAATTGTGAATCACCGTTACGCCAAGGACGCGAACGCGTCCGGCCTTTTCATGCGTCCATTGTGCGGCTAAAATTTCCGAAAATTCGTCGGCCAACAATGCGATCTTGTCACCGCGCACGTCCAGGCGCAATCCGGCGCGCCTCAACTCACTCAACGCCAGTTGATGTGCGGGTTTGGCGTGTCGCAGGATGTCCATGCGCCCCATTGAAAAGGTTGTCATCGTGCGTGGCAGTGTCAATGCGCAATCCTTCGCCGGCGCGAGCACCAAGACTTCCGCTTCGAGTTCCGCTGCCGACATCAGGCTCGTCCATGTATCGTGGCAATCCACGTCTTCGGCCACGACGATCAGTGCGTTGGTCAAACATGCGATTTGATCGATGGATGTAACCACTTCAAAATCCAGCGCAATGGATGTGAACGCCGCCGACGTGTCGCCGTCGTCCGCGATCAAAAAAACTTTTCGCCTCACGTTGAGCGGCGGTTGTTGTGAAAACGCCCAAATTTTTTGTGGCTCGCCTTCAATACCAGCGTGAGACAATGTCACGCTCAACGGCAATGCCACGCCCGCCATCATTTCCGGTAGCGTCACGGTGAGCCGCGCCATGCCATCGGCCTCCACATGCGCGGTCCCGTTGGCCAGTGTGCGATGATCCTTTGCAATGCGATATGCAATACGTTCGCCAGGTTCAAATCGTGTGTCCGCGCGCACGACCAAATGATCCTCAGACGCAAAAAAATTCAGCGGCTCAGCGCGTCCGCACACGGCCAACAAGACCGTCATGCAGAGACTGAAAATTCCGCGTCGTGGCACGGCAGGGGTCGTGCCACGCCAGAATGGCGTTTTTGCGGAAACAACCGCGCGTTCAGCGTTCGACGCCTTCAGAAAAGGTGCGTTGCCTGGCGGGTTTTTGTCGTGTGTTGAGTGAGGATTCATCAGCTTTCCTGGTTGGCGGGCGTCAGGGTTTGCAGGATGCGGTATTCGGTGCCATCGCCGGAAACACGCCGGATGCTTTTGGCTTCACCGAAGCGGAGGATGTCACGGTTTTGCGCGGTCAATGAGAACCCATTGCTCATGACAAGGAAACTCTCGACTACGGCCAGATGCTCGTCGAGCCGCGACAGGGACAACGCGAGACGTTGCGCGCCGTCCGGTTCTGTGAGCTGAAGCACGCTCTCATTGCGCGCCACGAGCTCCATGCCCCATACGCGTTGCCATTGGCCGTCGGTGCCTTTGCGAACGACGGTCACGCGAAGCAACATAGGTTCGCCACCGGAAGGTGCTTCGGAAAGTCCCAGCTCCGCGGTGGTTTTGCTCTCCGCGATCCATTGGAGGTTCGGGCCGAAAACGCGCTCAGTTTCGTTGAAAATTTTCGACAACGAGGCGCGCCGTTGTTCCAGGCATTCCTTTTCTTCAATGAGTAGTCGCGCGAGTTGCGAGTCGGTTGACCATGCACGCGATATGATCAGCGTGAGTACCGCGATGGCAGTGGCGGCAACGCCCGCGAGGAAAGACATGCCATGCGTCCAGCGACGCGGCGGTTTGCCCTGCATCGCGGCCGCAATAATCCGTTCCTCCAGCGATTTCGTGTCGCCGCATTGGCGCGCCGCCCACTGGCGTAGCTGCTGGTTTTGTTCAGCATCGGTTTTCATTTCCCATGACTCCTCAAATCCCCCAGTAAAATTCGCAACTTTTTGCGTGCGGCGTGCAGCCGCCAGCGCAGTGTTGCGGTGTTGCAACCCGCGACGGACGCAGCTTCACGTTCGTCCATGCCCTGGATCGCCACGAGTGAAATCGCCAGCCGCTGTTCCAGCGGCAGTTGCGTCATGGCGGAGGAGATGGCGACGTCGATTTCCTCCGCCTCCAGCTTGTCGGCGGGGCGCGCGGCCATCACGTCCTCAAACTGCGAGATGGCGTCCACGTCTTCGGTTTCCGGTGGCCGGCGTTTGCGGCGCTTGATGAAGTTAAGCGCGGTGTTCACGGCGATGCGGTGAACCCATGTGGCAAACCCCGACTCACCCTTGAAGGTTTTGAGCGACGCCAGAACCTTGACCAGCGTCTCTTGCGTCACATCGTCAGTGTCGGCGTGGTTCAGAAGCATGGGATGGACGATTGCCCGCACACGCGTCGTGTGGCGCCGCACAAGCATTGCCACGCTGTCGTGTGTTCGTCCGGCCAGTACCGCGGCAATGAGTTCCGCATCTGTTTGTTCTGTCGCGTTCAAAATGAGTCCTTCGCAGAGTTCATTTTGTTAGACAACGCGCCGCGCGGTTTTGTTTGAAATTATTTTTGAAGGGTGACCGGCGGCAATGGTTACACGTATTTTTCGCCATCGGGGCGCGAGGCGACGCGGCGGAGCATGGCTTTGACGTCCTGGGCGCGGGACTTGGGGCAGACGAGGGTGACGCCGGGCGCCTGGACGACGACGAGATCGCTGATGCCGATGACGGCGGTGAGGTGGTTTTCGGAGACGATGATGTTGTTGCGCGCGTCGAGGGTTTCGGTGCCGCCGATGGCGATGTTGCCCTCGATGTCGGGGACGAAGTGGCCGGCCAGGGCGGACCAGGTGCCGACGTCGTCCCAGCCGAAGTTGCCCTCGGCGACGATGATGTTTTGGGCGTGTTCCATGACGGCGTAGTCGATGGAGATTTTGGAGAGCGAGGGGTAAATGGCGTTGAGCGCGGCGTCGACGTCGTGGCAGGAGTCGAGCGCTGCCACGGTTTCGGCGAGGTCGGCGAGGACGGGGATGTGGGTGGCGAGGGCGTGTTGCATGACGCGGGTGTGCCAGATGAACATGCCGGCGTTCCAATAGTATTTGCCCTCGGCGATGTAGCGCGCGGCGGTGTGTTCCTCGGGTTTTTCGACAAAGGCGTCGGCCTTGAAGAAGCGGGTGGCGGTGGAGGTGTCGCGGAGTTCGCCGGCGCGGATGTAGCCGAAGCCGGTGGCGGGGTAGGTGGGGGTGATGCCGATGGTGACGATGACGTCGTCCTGGGCGGCGACGCGGAGGCTGTCGTCAAGGGTGCGGCGGAAGGTGTTGACGTCGGTCATGAGCTGGTCGGCGGTGAGGATGCAGACGACGCCGTCGGGGTCGCGCTGGCGGACGAGTCCGCAGGCAAGGGCGACGGCGGCGGCGGTGTCGCGGCCCATGGGTTCGCCGATGATGTTGTGCGGGGGGATGTTGGCGGCGGCGGTGCGCGTGGCGTCGACGAGGTCGCGGGAGGTGATGACGAGGACGCGGTCGGCGGGGATGAGTCCGTCGAGGCGTTCGACGGCGAGGGTGAGGAGCGGGCGGCCGCCGAAGAGGGCGATGAATTGCTTGGGGTGGTCGGCGCGGCTGAGCGGCCAGAAGCGTTCGCCGCGGCCGCCGGCGAGGATGACGGCGTAAAAGTGTGGGTGGTTCATGGGGTGCCTTGTGGGTTGAAGAGTTGGGCGATGCCGAGGAGTGTGAGGTCGGCGTTGATGTCGAAATTCAGGCCGCTGGCGGGCGCGATGCGTCGGGCCATGCCGCCGGTGGCAATGAGTCGGGGGTTGCCACCGAGCGCGTCCTGGAGCTGGCGCACGGTCTCGCGCACGAGGCCGCGGTAGCCGTGTTCCAAACCGGCGAGGATGGCGTCGCGGGTGTTTTGTCCGAATGGTTTTGTGAAGGGTTTGGGCGGGACGCCAAGCGCGGGCAACCGCGCGGTACGGGTGTGCAGCGCGTTGAGAAAAGTGGTCATGCCGGGCAGGATCATGCCGCCGACAAATTCGCGTTTGTCGTTGACGCCGTCGACGGTGAGCGCGGTGCCGAAATCGGCGATGACGCACGGGTCGCGGTAAAGCGCGATCGCAGCCATGGCGTTGGCGAGGCGATCCGCGCCGATACGTTTTTTCATCGTGAAGCCGGGCGCGAATTTGAGCGGCAATTTTTTCATGTTGCCGGCAAGAATGCGCACCGGTGTGTCGGGGAAAACTTTTTGGCAAAGCGCAACCCAAAGTTGCGTCATTTCGGGCGTTGCCACGGACGCGATGCCGATGCCGTGAATTGCGGCGCGTGTGCGCAAGACTTTGAGTTGCGCCACAAACGATTTCGCCGCCACGGCGCCGATGCCATCAAAGCGGCGTGTGATTTTACCGCTTTCGCACAACGCGAGACGCACCGACGTGTTGCCGATGTCCACGACTAAAGCGGCGGTTTTCATACCACGTCCCACTCCAGCGTCAGGTCCACCGCCTTTGCCGAATGCGTCAGACAGCCCAGTGAAATCGCGTCCACGCCGGTTGCCGCGACGTCCTTCGCGCGTTCGAGTGTGATCCCGCCCGATGCCTCGAGTTTCGCGCGGCCCGCGGTCAGCGCCACGCATTCGCGCATGAAGTCGGTGGTCATGTTGTCGAGCATGATCCACTCCGGTTTTCCCGCGAGCGCGCTGTGTAATTCCTCAAGGCTCTCCACCTCGATTTCGATCATCAGATGCGGATATTTTTGGCGCGCCGCCGCGACCGCGAGATCGAGCCGGCTCGCCTCGCCTTCGCGCCACAAAGAGCGGTGGTTGTCCTTCATCAGCACGCGGTCAAAAAGGCCGTAGCGATGGTTCACGCCGCCGCCGCACAACACGCTGTACTTTTCAAACATCCGGAAGTTTGGCGTTGTCTTGCGCGTGTCCAAAATCATCGCCTTCGTGCCCGCCACCGCATCGACAAACCGGCGCGTCAGCGTCGCGATGCCGCACATCCGCTGCATGAAATTCAGTAGCACACGCTCCGCCGTCAGGATCGACGCCGCCCTGCCGCGCACGCGCAAAATGCCGCCGCCCGCCGCGACACTCGCGCCGTCCTCTGCGAGCGTTTCGCACGTGATGGACGGATCGACCGCGCGCAACACCATGCGTCCCACTTCGCCGCCCGCGACCACGCACGGCTCGCGTGTCAAGACCCGACCCTCTGCCACGGCGGAGCGGTCGACCAGTGCCTGCGTCGTCACATCGCCCGCCTCCCCGAGATCCTCCGCCACCGCCGCTTCCACTGCCCGCCGCACGGCCAGCTCGCTCATGTATTCCGGAAATTTCATAACGCGAACCATGATACCACGGACCGCCGCGGACTGTCACGCGCAACCGGCTTGACATGATCACGCCGAAGGCGTATGTTGCAGGTTTTCAAATGCCAAAAACTTCACAACACGCGTTCTCCGGCTGGAGTTCTTTCACGTATTCCGTCAGCGTGGCAAGTCTCGCGCCGCTCCACGACGCGCCCGACGCCTCGCTCAACGGCGTCGCCGTTTATCTCGGTCGCAACCGCGCCGCGCCCAGCGGCATTGCGTCCGACGACGACCGCGACGTGCTGCTCGCCGGTCGTGACCTCATCGCGCGCGCGCTGGCCGACAACACGCCGTTTCTGCCGGTTCGTTTTTTCTTCCGCGGTTACTCGCCCGCTTTGTTGCGCTGGCCGCTGCATCTCTTCGCGCCGTACAAACGCCGCGTCTACTTTGTCAGCAGCGCCGCGTACAACCTCGACCTCGCGGCCTTTGGCCAGCTCCGCCTCCTGCGTCAGCACTACACGCGCGACACGGCGTACTCGCATTGCAGCCGCTTCCGCAACACGCCCGCCGCCGAACGCGTCGCCGAATACGACAAGCTCGTCGCCTCCATGCGCAACGGCTTCAACCCCGAATTTCCGTTGCGCGTCATGCTGCGCCGCGACCTTGGCTTGCGCGACACACTGCGCGACGGGCACCACCGTCTCATGGCCGCGCGCGACGCCGGACTCGCGCAAGTTCCCGTTCGTTTCGTTTTCGCCGGTCACGCGCCACGCTTCCTCCTATGCAACTGATCCTCGCCCCTTTGCGCGGTGTCACCGAGCACACTTTTCGCGACATGTTCATGCGCCACTTCGGTGGCATTGATGAGGCTGTGACACCGTTCATCCCCACGGTCGAAGGCGCGCGCGTCAAATCGCAACTGCTCAAGGATCTTCGCCCTCACGTGGCAGCGCTTCACCTTGTGCCACAAGTGCTGGGGCGCGATCCAAAAGCTTTTCGCGTCATGCTCAACGCTTTGCGCGATCTCGGTTTCGCGCGCGTCAACCTCAACGCCGGTTGTCCGTGGCCCATGGTCGTGAAACGCGGCCGCGGTTCCGGTTTGCTGAAAAATGAAACCGCGCTCGCCGCCATGCTCGAAGCCGGTTGCGACGTGATGGGCAACGGTTTTTCCATCAAGGTTCGCCTCGGCATCGACGACCCCGCGCTTCTGCTTCAACGCATGCCGCTTATCAACCAATTTCCGCTTGACGAAGTCACGATTCACGGACGCACCGCCAGGCAAATGTATGCCGGCATCGCGGACGTCGACGCCTTCGCCTCTGCCGCCGAACGCTGTGCGCACCGCGTCGTTTACAACGGCGATATCTTTACGCTCGACGATTTTCAACGCCTTCAACAACGCTTTCCGCACATCACGCGCTGGATGATTGGCCGCGGCGTCATTCGCAATCCGTTCCTCTGCGAGTCCATCAAGGCCGGTCGCGAAATCCCTGTCGACGCCGCGCGCTTGAAAAATTTTCTCGACGATTACCTGGCCGCTGTTTGCCTCGAACTCTCCGGCGACCGTCCTGTCCTCGGGCGCATGAAGGAGCTTTGGTTTTATTTGCAGCATTCTTTCAAACGCGGCCCGCAACTGCTCCGTTCCATTCAGCTTTGCATGGTGGTTGACGATTACCGCCACATTGTAGCGGACGCGTTCTGACGCGCGGTGAGTCTTTTCCGCTTTGAGACGCCTGAAGTTTTGCGTATACTTTGCCGCATGATTTGTTCGCTTTGTCCACGAAATTGCCGCGTCTCACGCGATGCTCCGGAACACCTCGGCTTTTGCGACGCGGGGCTGACGCCGCGCGTGTTCCGCTACGGCCCGCACTTTGGCGAGGAGCCGCCCGTCACCGGCGAACACGGTTCGGGAACGGTCTTTTGTTCTCATTGCACGCTGCGATGCCTCTATTGCCAAAACCATCCGTGGAGCCAGTCGAACCGTGGCGAGGACATCGCCGTGCCACGACTCACGACCATTTTCAAAACGCTCGCCGATCAGAAATGCCAC
Organism: Kiritimatiellia bacterium; assembly: GCA_031550185.1. GTDB lineage: Bacteria > Verrucomicrobiota > Kiritimatiellia > RFP12 > JAVBOU01 > JAVBOU01. The sequence continues at coordinate 24,447 of JAVBOU010000018.1, forward strand.
AACTGGAATTTGGTGTCGCCGACGCCGTGGCTGCCGCAAATCCGCGAGGCGCTCGCGCCGCTGGAAGACGTCCGGCTTCCCATCGTCTACAACACGTCGGGATACGAATCGCGTGCCACGCTCGATGAATACGCGGATTTGATCGACGTCGCACTTTGCGATTTGCGTTATGCGGACAACGCCACGGCGCGCGCGGCATCACAAGCCGGCGATTACGTCGAGGCGTCGCGCGCGGCATTGACATGGTTTTGGCAGCATCTCGGCCCGCTTCAAGAAGACGAGGAAGGAATTGCAAAACGCGGCACGATTGTGCGTCTGCTCATCCTTCCGGGTTGCGCCGGCGAGACAGAGGCGAACCTGCGATGGCTCGCCGAAAACATCGGCACGGAGATTCACGTTTCGCTCATGGCGCAATACACGCCGACGCATCGCGCGCTCGCGTTGCCCGCGTGGAACCGCGCGATCACCGAGGACGAATACACGCGCGTCGTCAACACGCTTGAAGACCTTGGCTTTGAAAACGGCTGGATTCAAGATTACACGCCCGCGCCGGATTCCGTGCTTCTTGGCGCAGACATGCCACCGGGTCATGGCCGCGTGGGGTGAATATGAAAACCTCGCCGTGGCAGAGGTGGGGCTCTGCCACGGCGAGGTTTTTGACTTTTCGCATCACGCGCGGATGATGAGTTCTGGCGTGTCAAGGAGTCCGCAGGGGGCGAGTTGGATTTGATCGGTCCAGCCGGTGGCGGTGTCGTCCCACCAGGATTTGATGCCCTTGAACTGGTCGGGACCGGTCCAGGGGAGCGTGAGACTGGGGAAGTGGAAGGGGCCGTGGGAGTTGCGGCGGCTGGAGATGATCTCGACCGCCAGCTCGCAGGACGCGGCGTCGGGCAGTGCGTCGGTAACGTCGATTTCATTGGGCGCCCAGGCGGTGGAGCCGGCGAGCCGGTTGTCGATGAATACGCGGAGCAGGGTGCCGGCGTACGCGGGAAAGCGAAGGACAATGCGCCGGCCCTTTTGACGCGGCGGGAGTTTCAATGTGGTGACGTATTGCACGGCGGCGCTGTAGAAGGGAAGGCCCTGGTAAGTCCAGTGGCCGATCTTGAGGCGCACGGGCCGCCCGGTGATGACGGGCGTGTCCGGCTTCAAGGTCACGCCAAAGTCGCCGAGCAGGTAGATGTTTTCGAGTCCGCTGAAGTTGGTCGCGTAGTTTAACTGAAGCTCCAGGGTATTGGTTCCGATGTGGAATGCCGGGGGAAGCGCAACGCGCTTGAGCGACGGATCGCACCACCAGCCGTTGACGAGTTCGAGGTTGACGGGTTGGTCGTTGAGCGTGATGGAGGTGAAGACTTCGGGGCATTCAAGGGCGAGGTCGACGGTGGTTTCGGGAATCGTTTCGCATTCAAAGGTGTAGCGCAAAATAACGGGAATTTCGGAGACTTTCGGCGCGTCGCCGAGTTTGAGAAGCCAGGGTTGCGCCATGTGTCCGCCGCGGTGGGCGATGTGGAGCGCGTCGCGGATGGCGTCGTCGGCGAAGATGAAGTTTTCGGGCTTTTTGAATGCGGCGTCCGCGATTTTGACGGACGGCGATTCGAGGAGCAGGACGTTGGGCTCGTTGCGGCGGATCTTCCAGTATACGGGCCTGATGCGCAGCGTTTTCAATGTGGTGTAATGCGGACGCTTGGGAAACTTTGCGTGACTGGCGTCCTTTGCCTTGGGGAAAAGGAAAAGACGCGAGCCAATCACGGGGAAGGAGGTGTTCACGCACCAGTTGCCGTTGGCGAGTTTCTTCGCGTCGGCGCGGTAAAAAGCGCCGGTTTCGGGATCGCATTCCAGCGGCGTGCCGGAATAGTCCGGCAAACCGGTGATGTTGACGTCCGGATGCGCGAGTCTGCGGTCTCGCACGAGCGGCGCGTCTTCGCCCGTGATGTTGAAGGAGGTGTTGCAAACAAAGAGATACGCGGCGTCGGCGTCTTCGCGGAGCAAATACAAAAGGCTTGGAATTTCCTGGCCGTCGGGAGCGGTGATGGATATGACACGAAAGGGCTCGAGCGCGTCGATGAGCGCACCGGGCGTCCCGGCGAATGTGGTGCGCTGCGTGAGTTTGCGTGCGCGGTCGGAGGGCGCGGCGTCGACCAGCTCCGGCGTGGCCGTCCAGATGATCGTGCCACCGGCGTCGGCGAATTGTTCGAGCCGCGCGAGCGTGGTCGCGCGGAGCGTGTGAACGAGCGGCACGACGATCACATCGTACGTGGCGTCCTTCAGGCGGAAGGCTTTTCCCTCGACGCTTCCAAAGTCGTGCATGAGCGTCTCTTCGCCGTAGTCGAAGTCAAGGTGCTCCCCGAGCAGCAGGTCGCGCAAATTGCGCAGTCCGGCGCTGATGGCGTCGGGTTTTGCGCGGCCCTTGTCGTGCGCCATGTAGAGCCACACCGACTCGACGGGATGCACGACGAGGATGCGGCGTGTTTCACTCCCGCGCGTGAGCAACACGTTGATGCGGCTGAAATAATCTTCGACCAGCGTGTACTGTTCGAACCAGGGTGACTGGTAAAAAATGCTCGCCGGATAATCGCGTTTCGCCTGGCCCTGCATCGAGTACCAGGAGAGATGTGGACAGCGCAGGTTGATGCCCAGCGCCGCCTGCCAGTCGCCGAGCGCCTTGTGTCCGGCGAAGTTGAAGTCCCAGCCCGTGCAGCCGTACGTCTCGCTCAACCGCCACGTGCGCGAGAATTGGTGCGCCACCGACGAGACCTGTTTGGCCGTGTCGTACTCGCGCCAGCGTTCCGTCAGCAAATCCATGCCCGGCGCCTGCATGTGCGGATAGAAGCGCATCGCCGAGCCCACCTCTTCCGACTGGCTGACGGGCGTGGCCTCCTTGAGCAGATGGCCGGTGTAGAGCAGATTGTTTTCGGCGCACCAGTCGCCGATGAGCTTGCCAAAGGCGTTGGAAAACAACTGCGAAATCGAATCGTAATAATGGTGCCGCGCCTTCGACGGCGCGTCATCCGCAAATGGAAAAAAGAGCTCCGGCAGCACCGCGACCAAATCGAACTTGCAATGCTTCTTGACATACGCCGGCAGCTTCGCCGTCCACGGCATCGCGGGATGATGGCGGTGCCAGCCGTTGGTCGACATGTAATTCGGCTCGTCCGTGAAAATGCCGGGAATGACGCCGCCAAAATCCGTGTGGCAATGCTTGCGGTATGCCTCGTGCGTGACGCTGATGAACGCCTTCACCGCCTCCGGATTCATTGTGTCGAGATAGGTTTGGTTGTTGTACCACGACGACGGTTCCTTCGGTTCCTGCGCGAAAAAGACGCGCGTCGCGTTTTTGGTTTTCGGCGCGTCCTCCGCGACCTTCGCGTAATTCAGCAGCGCGCCGCTGGCGTCCAGCGTCACGTCAAAAGCCGCCAGCAATGTGGCGTCCTTCGACAGTTGTTCGCGTGATTTATACATCACCACATGTTGCGAACGGTATGCCGGATGCTTCGTCACCAGTCCGCCCGCCGCGCCCGACGGCCAGCGATCCTCGTCATAAATCCACGCGAACATGCCCTGCTTTCGCGCTTCGTCCACGCACGCGTCCACACACTCAAACCATTCTTTCGAGAGATACGGCGTCGCCAATCCCACGCGCGCATGCATGAAAAAACCACCAAATCCCATTTGCTTCATCAGCCGGATTTGCCGCCGCAATTCCGCCGGCTCCAGCTCCGCGTTCCACGACCAAAACGGCGCCCCGCGCAACGCGCGACCGGGCGACGCAAAATCAGCCAACATAGTTTCGTTCATCTTCGTTTCCTTTTGTGGCAGGGCAGGAGCTCTGCCACGACACGGTTTACTTCCGCAATTCATCGCGGATTTTTTGGAGCAGGTCGACCGCCTGCTCCGTGCTCACGCTTTTCGCCGCGTCGCGAATGATGGCGCCGAGTTGTTGCGCGAGCTTGCGGGTGTCAATCACGGGTTTGGTGACGGTGCCGCCGATGGCCACGGTGAGCTTGACGCCCTTCGCGTATTTCCAGGCGGTGTCGCCGACGATTTTTTCCGTCAGCGGAAGCGTGGCAAGGTAGTTGATGGTGCCACTGAGCGTGGTGGAGCCCTCGAACTTCGCGGGCATGTCTTTTAACATCAGCGTCATGGGATCCGTGGCAATGCGTCCGTCGCGACACACGATGGCGGAGGTGTAGTCATCGAGTGTGACGCGGAGCGATTTCGGGGCGATGTTGATCGCGGTGAGGATGTCGCCGAGCAGCGCGCCGGGTGTGAGCTGTAACTTTTCAAGTTGCACATGGCCGTCAAACGACGACGTCTTCCACGTTTCGTCCAGCGGGAGTTGGTCGGCCTGCAGCGACAGCGTGATCAGCCCCGACAACTGCGCCGATCCCTTCATAATCGGGTTCACATAAACCAGCAGCGCGTCGGCCAGCGCGCTCGTGAGCGGCACCTTGTCGAAGAGCGGGAGAGGGGACGCGAACGACAGCGTCATGGGATACGCCGCCGTGTTGATCGTCGGGTTGAAGGTCACGACGCCGCTGTCGATTTTCGGCGTGTAAAGCACGTCGAGCATGCCGTTTTTCAAGGTCAGCATCGCGTCCGCGGCTGAGGCGGTCATGCCGAAAATGGAGAGCGACTCGATGAAGACCGCGAGCGACGCATACCCACGCAAACGCAGCGCCTCCACGCCGTCCGCAAGGTCCGCCGTGAACTTCACGGGCCGCGCTTCGCGTCCGCTGATGCGGAATCCGGCCTCGGTCAACTCCGCCGGAAGGAATGGCGAGATCATCGAGAGATCCGGCGTCATCGTGCCCGTGAAGTCCGCGTGCATCGCGCTGGAAAGCGCCGTGATGCGGCCCGCGACGTCCGCCGACAGAAACGGCAGGCGCAGCGCGGCCTCGTGAACGGTCAGCGCCTCCGCGTCCGTCGCAAGCGCCATGCGCGTGTGCAGCGAGCCGTGCTCGATGTGCAGCGGCACCTTCAACGGGTACACCGTGTTCACCAGCGTCGCGTCGAGCGAAACCGCCGTGTCGCCCGCGGCATCCGGCGTGCTCACATCCGCCTGCAGTTTCAACTTGCCTTGAAAGCGTTTCGACGGCGTGGCAATGCCTGACCTCTGCCACGCAGCGATCTCCGCGAGGTTCGCCTCCACGTTGAACGCGCCGTTGACAAGGGGGAGTTTGCGATCCGCATCGCGCGCGAATTGAAGCGTCAGCTTCTCCGACGACGACGAGGCGGCGGTGGACTTGAATTGCACATTCGAAAGCGTCAGCACCTTGTTCGTGGCGGAGTACGTCGCGCCGCCGTCGAAGCGCGCGCCCGGCTCCTGGATGTCGAATTGATGCGTGGTGAGCGACGCGTTGCGCAGGAGCGAGACGAACTGCATCCGCGTTTTGCCGCCCGTCGACTCCGCGGTGATGTTCAGCGTCGCGACACCCTTCGGCGCGTACGTCTGAAACTTCGGCAGCCACGGCGCGGCGAGTTTGGTCAGCACCGCGAGCTCGCCCTTCACGCCCAGCTCCAGCGCGCGAATCAACGGGTCACCCTCCGGCGGCAACGTCAGTTGGGCGCACGAAGCCTGCACTTGCAGCGAGCCGACCTCGACCTCGGTCTTGACTTTTCGCAACTCCGTCTTGGGCTTCATGTTGTCCGACAGCGGCACCTGACCCGCAAACGTCAGCTTGCTTGTGCCCGGCGAAAAGGGTTCGCGTTCCGGCAGCGTCACGGCAAAACCGGTGGTGTTTGCGGTCGCCGTCACCTGCATCATGTCGCCCGCGCGCGTCGTGTTCACATCGAAAACCAGCGCGCCCGCGCACTTCGGCATGAACGCGAAAAGTCCGCCGTATTTTTGCGTGAACAAATCAAAATCCATGCCGCCGGAAATCTCCGTCGCATCCAGCGAACCCTTGCCCTTGATCTTCAGAAACGGCAGTTGCAACTCCAGGTGCGACAACACCGGCGGTGCGGTGTATGGCCAGCTCAGCTCCATCTCCAGCGTTGGCGCAGGCGCAAACGTGACGGGCTGCCCGTTGTGCGTCGCGTGAAAGTTGTCGAGCTTGCCGTTTAGCGTGTACGTCATCGCATAATCGCTGCCCTCCGCCGTGAAATCCGCCGACGCCACGCCGCGCGACAATTTCGTCCCTTCCGGCAGTTTCAGCAGCGCGCCGAAATCATTGGCGATTTCCGGCAAAAACGCCTGCGCCGAGCCGTTGATTTTGCCGAGCGGCACCGCGGCGCTCAAACTTTTTTTCAATTCGCCGTGCGCCAGGGTGTTCATCCACGCCGATGAAAATGCAAACTCCTGCAACGTCACGCCGCTGCGCGCCAGCTCCGCCACGGTCTTCAGCGTCAGCGCTTCGTGCTCCGTCATGCGCGTCGGCGCACCCGGCACCAACAGCGCAAAATCCGCGATGGTCACGTCCGCGCGCACCGTGGTTCGCGGCACCGCGTCTTGCGACGGCTCCAGCGACAACGAGCCCGTGGCAACGCCGTTGCCCAGCCACGGATGAATGCCCAAAAATTCAAGCGCCACGTTGGCGCAACGCACGTCCACCTGCCGCATTTCCAGATGCGCCACCGCGCGCATTGCATAATCCAGCGGTGCGGTTTGCAGCGTCCGCAACGCCGGCAGCGTCGCGGAAAACGTCACGCCCTCCGCGCCCGAGCTTCCCTCCAGCGACACAATCACCGGCGCTGAAAAAGTCTTCAACGAAAGCGCGCCTTGCAGCTTGTCGATCATCACGCGCGACGGTTCGACCTCGTCGATGCGGCCGTCCTCGATCACCAGCTCCATGGTCACGTTTTCGAGCCACTTCGGATACGCCGGCTTTTTCGTCTCAACAACCGGCGTGGCAGGACGCGTCTCCGTGACACGTGGCAGATCCGAAGGCGTGACACGAGGCGGCACGCTGACGGGCGTGTCTACCGCCGCGGGTGCGAACGTGCGCAAGTCCACCAACACCTTCGGGCGTTGCACCAGCACCTTTCCAAGATTGGGCCGTGTCAACGGTGGAATCAGCGACGTGACATGCGGCGTCGCGACGATGCGTTCGCATTCAAAGACCATCGCATGCGCCGGATCCTCGTACCGCACGTCCGTGATGTTCTGCTCGCCCCACCAGCGCAACTTCCATTTCGCGTCGACTTTTACAGGCGCGAGTTTCGCGTTCACTTTTTGCAGAATGATCGCGCGCATGGGGGTGGTCGACAAAATGCGCGGCAAAAAGATGACCACGATGATGACTGCGACGAGGAGACACAACGGGACAATGCACCCCATGCGCATTCGTTTTTTGGGGTGCGCGGTTTTTTTCAGAACCGGCATGTCGTCTGAGGCGTCGCTGAAATTCATCGTGTCTCCTTCAAGGTTGCAAACAAGGCGTGGCGTGGCAGAGTTCCTGCCCTGCCACGAAAGACTTTTGGCGTTTCAAGGTGGCGCTTATCTTATCAAAAGCGGACGTGCGGGAAAACGTTTGAAAGTGCCGGCATCAATCCGCGTCGTTGAGCAACGCGCGGAGGAGGGCGGCTTTGTCGGGGAATTTGTTTTCGAGCTGGGCGTCGTAGGCGCGTTTGAGGAGGGCGGAAAAAGTTTTGCCGGGAGAAAGGCCGGCGGCAATGAGGTCGGCGCCGGTGATCCAGGGGGCGGGGAGGATGGGTTCGCTGGCAAAGTCGTCGAATTTTTGTTTGGCGAAGTGGTAGTCGGAGAGATCGCCGATGCTGTGAAGGAGATCGAGGCGGTTGAGGGCAAGGGCTTTTGCAAAGGTGGGTTTGCCCAGGAAGCGCCGGAGGGTGGCGGGGCGCATGTTGGGGATTTCGTGGAAGGTCATGTGGTCGTAGACGATGGAGGCGACTTCGTCGGCGAGTGCGGTGGATTGCTTGAGGCGGGCGAGGATGTCGCGGGTGAGGCGCGCACCGACAGGCGCGTGGCCCATGAAGCGGATGAGTTCGCGGCCGGAGGCGTCGCGCTGGCGCTGGAAGGTGGGCGGTTTGCCGAGGTCGTGGAAGAGTGTGGCGAGGGTGAGGGCGAGGTCGCGGGGAGGCGGGGGAAGGTCGTCGAGCATGAGGCAGGTGTGGGTCCAGACGTCGCCTTCGGGATGAAATTGGGGCGGCTGGTCGCAACCGTTGAAGGCGAGGACTTCGGGGAGGAACTGGGCGAGGAGATTGGTGTCGCGCAGGAGATTGAGGAAGACGGAGGGACGCGGGGCATGGCAGAGGGCTTTGAAAAATTCGGCGGCGATGCGTTCGGCGGCAACGGATTTCAAAAGCGGCGCGAGGCGGAGGATGGCGGCGCGGGTGTCGGGGTCTAGATTGAAATCAAGCACCGCGGCGAAGCGCACGGCGCGCAGAAGGCGCAGATGATCCTCGCGGAAGCGGTCGTCGGGGTTGCGGATGGTGCGGAGGGTTTTGGTGGCGAGGTCGTTGAGGCCGTTGGTGAAGTCGAGTATCTCGCCGCTGACGGGATCGAGGAAGAGGGCGTTGATGGTGAAGTCGCGGCGCTGGGCGTCGAGCTCGGGCGTGGAGAAGGTGACGTGGTCGGGATGGCGTCCGTCAACGTAGGCGGCGTCGGTGCGAAAGGTGGCGACTTCGAAGGTGAAGGTGTCGCGCTTGACGATCATGACGCCGAAGGATTTTCCGACGGGAAGGGTTTGGTCGGGGAAGATGCGCTCGATGTCATCGGGCGTGGCGGAGGTGGCGATGTCGAGGTCGTTGAGGGGGCGGTTGAGGAGAAGGTCGCGCACGCA
>JAVBOU010000030.1:0-9610 GCA_031550185.1 Kiritimatiellia bacterium
TGGTGGCGCGCTCTTCAAATGCGGCGTCCTGTTTTTCGTTGTACTCGATGTGTTGCGCCATGATGAACATGGACAGTCCGACAACGTTCCCCAAAAGCACGGGGTCGTCGGCGTGTCCGTTTTGCAGGTCTTCGGCCTTGGTGAGGGTCTCTCCAACGCCGAGCAGGCCTTCCTCAACATCGCGGGCGACACCGCCGCCGACGCCGCGCCCTGGGGTGACGTGGTGCGCGGCGCGTTCGCGCGCATCGACCGCCTTTTCAAGCTCGGCCCCGGCGGCCTCTCCGGCCTCCCCACCGGCCTGCACAACCTCGACCACATCACGCGCGGCCTGCGCCCCGCCGAGATGACCGTCCTCGCCGCGCGGCCCTCCATGGGCAAGACCTCCCTTGCGATGAACATCGCTGAGGCCGTGGCCTTCGGCAGGGACCTCGCCAACCGCCCCTTCAAAGGCGACCACGGCCGGCCCCATCCCGTCGCCGTCTTCTCCCTCGAGATGTCCGCCGAGGCCCTCGCGCTGCGTATGCTCTGCGGCCGCGCCGGCGTTTCCGCCCACAAGATCGAGGCCGGTCTTGTCAACAACGCCGCCGCCGCACGCCAGCTCACCGTCGCGGCCGCCGACTTCAATGCCGCGCCCCTCTTCGTCGACGACGCCGGCGGCCTCTCGACGTGATGGAGCTCCGTGCCCGCGCCCGCCGCCTCAAAAAACGCCACGCCATCGAGCTCATCGTCATCGACTACCTGCAATTGCTCAACTGCCGCGAATACGCCAAACAAGGCCGCCAACTCGAAACCTCCGCCATCTCCGCCAACCTGAAAGCCATGGCCAAGGAGCTCAACATCCCCGTGCTCGTCCTCTCTCAGCTTTCCCGCGCCCCCGAGCAACGCGACAAGTCCGGCATCCCCAAGCTCTCCGACCTGCGCGACTCCGGCGCCATCGAACAGGACGCCGACATGGTTCTGCTTCTGCGCCGCCCTTGTAAAAACCCCGGCGACCCGGAATTTAACGACGCCCTCCTCGCCATCGTCGACGTCGCCAAAAACCGCAACGGCCCCACCGGCGAGGTCCGCCTCAACTTCCACAACGACACCACCCGCTTCGCCGACCGCAACGACAGGATCACCGAATGACCACGCAACTCCCCGCCCCCTATTTTCAATCCCCCAACGCCGCGGCCACGCGATCCTCGCCTCGACCTTTGGCTGCGGGACCAATTCAATGAACTATTGGCTGCTTGCCCGCCATGGCCGCCTGATCAGCCCGGCCGTGCAGTCATACCTCATGGGATGGCCGGCCTGGCCGGACGAGCTTAAAGCCCTTGGCAACGGCCAGGTTCCGGCGGTGGCGGCGGCTGCATGGCATCTACTAGCCGCCCGCATGGGCCTTGCATGACCCTTGCAGCCCCAAAACAATCAGACCGCCGATTTCATCACCGACGGCCTCATGCGCGGCATTCTTTTCCCGAATTCATTTCAAAAATTCCCGAATCCGGTTGCGAATACGTAAATCCCCCGACCACCTCGTCGCCTCCCCGTTCAACGGCGCCGCCCAACCCTCACTCCGCGCCCAACACCACGCCGGAACCATCCGTCCCTCAACCTCCACCTCCACCCTTCCGCGATGCGCCTCATCACCCCAAAACACCATCTTCAACTCGCCGTGGCAGAGCCCCACCTCTGCCACATCAAGCGGATACTCATCCTCAGGAATCACCTGCGCCCATCCCGACGGCAGTGCCACCACCGTCGCCACCGGAAACTCCGCGCCCGTCACCGGCATCACACCCGCCACCTCCCCAATTCGCACCACCGCCGTTTCACCCGCCTCCACCGCAAGTCGCGCCTCCCAGCGTCCGCTTCCCAATGCAGCAAAGCCAACTCCAACAAACGCCATCATTGCAATACCATTTTTTATGCTCATGCGCACAGTATACAATTCATCACCATAGCATGTCAACAATCATAAATTTGCAATTATGTCACACGAAAAATCTCGCGCCGTGGCAGAGGTGGGGCTCTGCCACGGCAGACTTTTGGTGTTTGAGACATCAGGGGCTGATGTCGTGCTCGTAGAACATGGGGACGTTGTAGCCGTCGCTAAGTTGGCGGAGGGACTGGAAAAGGGCGGGATCCGGGGAGCGGGCGTAACGGGCGATGAGGTCGTACATTTTGAGTTGGGCCCAGCGTTCGCGGAGTGAGGGGGAGCCGGATTCGGCGTCGGAGAGATCGAGGCGGAAGATGGCGTCGTAAGCGGAGGCGGAGGTTTTGCCACGCAGTTGCATGACGACTTCGCGGGTGCCGGCGGGGCAGCGTCCGTAGAGGTCGAGGGTGCGGCCGGCGAAGAGGTTGGGGAGTTCGGAGGGGTAGACTTCGCTGCCGGAGGAGCCGGTGAATTGGGCCTGCATGGCGTGCATGAGGGGTGCCTTGATGGTGTCGACAAAGGGGGCGATGGTCTTGGGCAGATCCCAGCGGGTGCCTTTGGCGATTTGGACGGCGCCGCGGTTGGAATGGGTGAGGAGGTCGAGGAGGTAGGTGTTGGCGACGCTGTGGGTGCCAAAGGCGAAGAGTGAGATTTGGCCGCTATTGAGGCGGGTGAATTCGCCAATGATTTGGGTGGAGCCGGTCATGCCGATCGTGGGCTGGCCGTCGGTGATGAGCAGGACGATGAGGGGGCGGCCATCGATGCGGGGAAGGTCGAGGACTTTTTGCAGGGCGGCGAAGAAGTCGGTGCTGCCGGAGGCGGACATTTGGCTGATGAATTTGCGGGCGCGGTCGAGGTTGGAGGGGTCGGGTTTTTGCCAGGCGGTGAAGGCGGTGGTGGTGGTGTCCTTGAAGGCCATGACGTTGAAGCGGTCGTCAGGCGCAAGGGTGTTGAGGGCGTCGTCGAGGGCGCGCTTGCAGAATTGGAGGCGGGATTCGGAGAGGCTGGTGGAGCAGTCCTGAACAAAGAGGACGTCGCGGGGTTCGACGGGCAGGACGTCGGGCTTTTGGGGCTTGAGGGCAATGCGAAAATAGAGGGAGCCGTCAGGGGCGTTGAAGACCTGGATGCCGGCGCTGAGGCGGTCGTCGAGCGCGGTGAATTTGGTGGGGGCGGGAAATTCGAGAACCGGCGCGACGTAGGTGGTGACGGACGCGACCTGAGGTTGCGCGGAGTGGAGGGAAGGCGCGGCAAAGTCGGCGGAGGGAAGGATGGCGGCGATGTGTTCGGAGATGAGGGAGGAGGCGGAGGGCGCGAGGCCTTTCGGCGGCTCAAGGGCGGGAAGGCCGGGCGGGGCGAAGTCGAGCTTGGCGTGGGTTTCGCGGGGAATGTCGGTGAGCTCGCGGCGGGGCGTGACGGCAAGGGCTTCGTTGATTTTGCGGTCGAGGATTTGGGCGATTTCCTGGCGCGCGAAAACCGGGGAGGTTTTGGCGGGTTCGGGCGCGGGAACGACGAGGGTCGGATTCGGCGGCGGAATGTCGGGCGCGGGCGACGGCGCGACGGGTGTGTCGGGCATGGGGATGGCGGCGCGGATCCAGTCGGCAATCGCGTCGCGCGTCATGTCGGTGGAGTGAAGCGGCTGGTCGGCTGGCGGGGGATCCAGCGGACGCAACGGATCTTCGACGAGGCGGTCGACCTGCAGGGGCGGATATTTGTCGTGGGCCTCGGCCAGGCGTTGCCTGGCCTTTTCAACGTCGGTGGAAATGTTGTGAAGCGGTATCCGCTCCATGACAATGAGCATGACGAGATGGACGACCAGGGAAAGGCAAATCGCCACGCAAATGAGAATCGTGTGGGAAGGTGCTGAACGGCGGGGTTCTATAGAAAAAGTTGACATTGAAATTTAAAAGACTGAGAGTTAAGTACTAAAAAAAGCGAAATGAGGTGGCTTGGGAGTCTTCTTACTTATCCCAACGCCTCGCTTTTGTAAACTTTTGTACAATCGTCCAATTCATCATCTTTTTTTGCAAACCTCCATTCTATATTTTTGCAAAATCCATCAAGATCCGGAAACATTGTCGCGTAATTTATTCCTAATAATGAAAGTTGCTTCCTAAGGTTTTTAAAGTTTTCACCCCTTATAGAAAGTTTTGTCAATTTGGACTTAAATGCTCTTATTGTTTCGAGCCTAAATATTTTATTTTCAGCAACTTTATGAACAACAAAAACTCCCGATTGAGCTGAAATTCTTCTGGTTGTCACTGCTGGCCGAAAAATTTTAGTTTTTTTAATAGTAAATGGATTACCTTTTATTGATTCATTAATCTTAAAATCATCAACATCAGGGCTTAAAATCCACAATACGCCATCTTTTAGTTTATCTTTTCCATCTTTTTCTGGTGGCTCGGCCACCGCAAACCATAATGCAGCCAAAGCACTGTTAGACCAATCCAAGAGTCGCGTGGGCAGTCCATGGTGTTGTGCTAATGCTAATAAATCATAATTATTTTCTGGCTTAAATTCTATTAATGGAAGCATTCCTCGTTTAAATTCATTTAGCAACAATTTTTCTGCTTTCAGAATATCCATTTTGCTTCTGAATTTTATTCTTCCAATTTTTGGTATTAACGGCTTGTCAATCCTCTGCCCTCGAAAAAGCAAATCTGTTTTCTTTCCGTTTTGTTCATTTGAATTTTTCATTTTCTCGATGAAGTTGACAAAGTTTGAAACGTTGTCAATGCATTCGCTTTGCGGTGAGTTGTCAGAGGCTGTGTTGGGAGTTGATGTCATGATTTTCCTGTATTACGTTTCGCACCTAGTTAGCAAGAACAGTTCCGCCAGGGTGAAAACAGCACAAATATACATTATTTTCTTTGTTTGGCCTGGGGCGAGTCGGGGTAACGGGTGAGGAGTTCTTGAAGCTGCTGGCGCGCTTCGGCGGGACGGTTGAGTTTTTGGAGCAGGGTGATGGTTTGATCAAGGGCCACTGGCACACGAACGGGATCGTCGAAAAGAAGGGCGACCGCGAGGTTGTAACGGAGGGCGTCGTCGTCCTTGCCGGCGGCCCGGGCGGTTTGGGCGAGGCCGAGGTAGGCGTCGGCGCGAAGGGTGAGAAGTTCGGGCGTGGAGGCGCGTTTGGCGGCGTCTTGAAAAGCGGCGTCAGCGGCGGGGAGATCCTTGGCGTCAAGCTGGAGCTGGCCGAGGAGGAGCGCGCCGGACGCGGCGGCGGCGGTGTTGACGTCGATCGCAAGGGCGGATTGAATGCTGGCGATGGCGTCAGGATTTTTGTTTTGCGCATGAAGCGCGCGGCCGAGAAGGAGGTGGGCTTCTTGTTGCACCGTGGCGTCGAGAGGTTCGGTGAGAAGCGCGCGGGCGGTGGCTTCGGCGAAGGCGGGCTGGTTGGCGTCGAGCTGAAATTGTGCGAGCCAGTGGAGGAGCGCCGGTGGCAGGGGCGGGGTTTCTGCCACGAGAAACTGGAAGCATTCGGCGGCTTCGGAAAAACGTTGCTGCTCGTGAAGCAGGGAGCCGAGAAGACGCCGCGCTTCGTTGTGGGTTGTGACCAAATCGACGTCATTCGCGCCGGTGGCGAGGCATGCGCGGAGGTCGTCTTCCATGCCCTTGGGGTTGCTGGCTCGCTGACGAAGAATAGCGCGGAGAAGAAGGGCGTAGGCGCGATGCTTGGATTGGGGAAGGTCGATGATGTGGCTGGCGGCGGTTTCTGCCACGGCATCTTTTTCGATCTTCGCCGCCAGGGAGGCGAGATACAAAGCGGGAGTGTCGGAGTCAGAGGCTTGTGGATTTTTGGCAATGGCTTTTTGGTAGGCGTCGATGGCTTGAACGTTGTCGCCAGCCTGGCTCCAAGCCTTTCCGGCGCACAGCCAGGCATTGTTGGCGGCGGGATTGTCAGCGTAGTTTTGAGCGAGGCGGGCGTATGTTTGGGCGGCGGCGGCATGTTCGCCTTTTTGTTCGAGCGCGAAGGCGGCACGATTTAACGCGGCGGCGAGAAAGGTGGAATTTGGAAAGCTTTTATCAAGGGTTTCACACAAACTGATGATTGGATCAAAGTCGCCGATTGAAAAAGAGGCTTCAATTTTCATCCAAAGAACTTCTTCGGCGTGGGCGGCAAAATCGTGATTGCGTTGAAAAAAATCTTGAAGAGTTTTGAAGTCCTTTCGCGCAAAAAGAAGCGAGGCGTATTCGAAGCGGGCTTCGAGAATGCGGGGATCGGGATTTGGAAAATCGGCGAGAAGTTTTTCGTAGGCGGCGCGGGCGGCAGGATCGTTCTTGAGGCGAAGCAGATTGGCGCGGAGATAGAGCCAGCTTTGCTGGTCGGCGGATTTGGGGTCAACGACGGGATGGGCGTCGAGGAGCGCGAGCGCGGCGTCGCGCTGGCCGGCGAGGTAGTTGGCCCAGACGGCCTGGAGCCAGGAGGATTTGGCGCGCGGCGAGTCGGGGTGCTGCGCGGCGAGGAGGCCGAAGTAACCGGCGCTGTCGGTGTAATTTTTGGCGGTGTACTCGTGCTGGGCAAGGGCGTAGAGGGCCTCGGCGGCCCATTGGGGTTCGGCCTTTTTATGGATGACATCCATGAGGTACTGGGTGCCGCGTTTTCGGGTTTCGGCGTTGGCGTCGGCAAGCATGGAGAGGCCGGCGTTGAGACGCGCGAGGGAGGCGGTCTTGTCGTTGGGAAACCGGCGGATGAGGTCGTCGTACGCGGCGATGGCGTCGGCGGGTTTTTGCGCGCGCTCAAAGGCGGCGGCAAGGGAGAGGAGGATGGCGGACTCGAGCGCGGGGTCGCCCTTCCACTCGCGGTAGGGCGCGAGAAGCTCGACGGCGCGGTCGGGCGTTTTTTGCGCGCGCTGGAGTTGGGCGCGGACAGCCTCGACGGACTGTGGAAACTTTTGGACAAGCCGCGCGTAGGCGGCGTCGGCCTCGGGCCATTTGTCGAGGCGGTGGTAACATTCGGCGAGGCGGAAGAGGATGTCGGGCGTGGCGTTTTCCTGCGCGGCGAGCGCGGCGTATTCCTCGGCGGCCAGCGCGTACATGCCGCGGCCAAGCAGACCCTCGGCGAGGAGGAGGCGGTCTTCGGGTGCGATCGCGCTTTGCGCGATCGCACAGTTAACAGTTAACAAGTAACAGGTAACAGTGAGTAAGGTGAAACGTTGTGTAAAATTGCGAAACATGGATTGAATTTTCACTGTTAACTGTTACTTGTTAACTGTTCCTCGTCGCCGGTGGCGAAAAGGAGGTTCCAGATGTCAGCACGGCGGCAAAGGTCGATCACGGACATGACGTTGTCGAAGGCCGTGGCGCGGTCGGCGCGGATGACGACGGACTGGCCGGGGTAGAGCTGTGCGAGCTTGGTGAGGCGCGCGAGAAGGGCGTCCGGCGTGAGGGTCACCTGGTTGACGGAGATGATTCCCTCGCGGTTGATGTTGACGATGATGTCGCCGGGCAGACGTTCGGGCATTCGGCCCGTGGTCGCGGTCGGGAGCTGGACGTCAACCTCGTATTCCCATTGCGAAAAGACGGCGGTGGTGATGAAGAAGCAAAGGAGCAGAAAGACCACGTCGAGCATCGGCGCAAGCTGGAATTCGGGCGGCGAGGAGTTAAGCTGGCGCTGGAAGTTCACGCGTGAAACCTCCCCGAAAGCACGGTGACAATGCGCGCGGCGCAGGCCTCCAGCACGGCGATCTTGGCCGCGGCGCGACGGCGGAGGTAGGCGTAAAACACCATCGCGGGAATCGCGACGAAGAGGCCGAAGACCGTGGTGATGATCGCCTTGGAGACGCCCGCGGCAAGCACGACCGGCTTCGCGCTGGCGATGTCGGTCGAGATCGCGCCAAAGGCCTGCAACATGCCGAGCACCGTGCCGAGCAGGCCGAGCATCGGCGCGATGACGCCGATGTCGAGCAGGAGCTGCGCCTGGCCCTGAAGTGACTGCGCCTGGCGCGTGCCCTCGGCCTCGACCGCCTCGCGCAACGCGCCGGTCTCGACCTTGGAGCTGTGCTGCAAATGGTCGAAGGCCGCGAGCATGACCGCGGAAAGCTGGCAGGGCCGGTCGGCGCACTGGCTGCGCGCCTCGCCGAGGTCGCCGTTCTGCACCGCGGCGAGCAGCGACGCGGTGAGTTCCGGCGGCGCGACCTGGCGGTCGCGCAAGATCCACAGCAGGTAAAACACGACGCTCAGGCCGAAGACCGACGCCGCGGCGAGGAACCACATCAGGATGCCGCCGCTCACCCAGAGCTCGTTGAACGACATCGTCTTTTGAACCTCCTTTTTCGCGGTCTCAAGCGAGCGCTCAAACGCCTCCGCGCGTGTCGGCAACGGCGGCGTGGCCTCCTGCGCAAACACGGGTAGCGCGAGCGCCAGCGCGAATGCGGCGAAGAAAGGTTTGAGTTTCAAAGTTACCATGGCAGTTTTTCCTCCTTTGGAAGTTTGTCTTGCGGCGCGTCCCAGTTGTCCAGAATGTCCTCGACAATGACGCGCGCCTGTTTTTCGAGCGCAACCATTCTTTGCAACGCCGCCACCATGTCCTTGCGGAATTCGGGGGACAACTCAAACCCTTTTTTTCTCAATTTTTCATACGGCACGACACCCGACAAAGCATCGTGCATGTCCTTGTACAGATCCGCAACAGTGGCGAGCTTAGTTTTGTTTTCGCCGCTGAGCAAGTCCGCGCTTTGCGAAAGGTAGATGTGCGCCGCGCGGCGTTCGTCCAGCAACAGGCGCAACAAAATGTGAATGTCCTTGCCGACATTTTTCTTCGAGAACGTGCTGAGGTATTCGTCCTTGTTGAAACTCTCAATCATGAATTCGCAGGCGCCATAACCGTGGTTTTTGTCGTTCGGCTTGAACATGTCGAGGCAGGTTTGGAGCGAGATTTTCAGCGCGTCTTTCGGCGGCGTGGGTTCGCACACGCGGTCGAGCAACCTGAAAAAGCCTCCCGGATATTCGCCCGGGAAGTTTTCCGCCGGCGTGTAGCGGTTGTCCGTGACGCGTGATTCGTTTCTACAGGCGTCGTCGTCAAAATACGAACGGCCGAAGTATTTGAATCCGTCGCCGTCTTTTTCGTAGCCGGTCAGGATGCACCATTCCGGCGGGCCAATCAACCCCAAAATCAAGACAGGAAATCCGGCGTCAATGGATTTGCGGGCGTGTTCGCCGTAGGTTTTTTTGTCCTGTTCACCGAGCGTGTGATAGTCGACGCCGAACGCGCGGGTCGCGTTCCAATCGCAATCAATTTGCAAACCGTGGTAACTGGTGTTGACGAGCGTCGAACCGGGATCCCAGCCATAACACGCGCTGAGGTGGTAGGCGGATCCGCAGAGCCCCGCGACCTGCTCGTAGGTGGCGTTTTTGCCCAGCGCGTTGAGAATGGTTGTGACCGCGCCGCTGTAGGTGCAATCCTTGTTTTCGCCCCATTTGAGCGGCGGGATGTTGTCGATGTACGCGCCGTTGGCGGTGACAATAACCTTGGTGTTCATCATGCTTGCCTCCTGTTTATCCGGTTCAGCATTGGACACACACGCACACATCAACGCGAGCGCGGCAAAGACATGTTTCATTAGACCTGTTCCCAAACCTGCGTTTTGCTGGAGGGCGAGCGTCCTCGCGAGCCGCACGAAGATGCCCGGTGTGATTTCGAATTGGCCACTTGTGTTTGTTGAATCCCTCCGGTTGCGGCTCGCGAGGACG
>JAVBOU010000123.1:0-26140 GCA_031550185.1 Kiritimatiellia bacterium
CGAAGTCGCACCTGATGTTACCGTCCATGAAACAACCACTTTATCCGAGTATGTCGTGCTGGCACTTACGCCTGTTGGAATCGAGGGAATTGCCACCGTCCGCAAACCTTGCGCCGAAGCGCTGAACGCGCTGTCTCCCGCACTATTGGAGGCCTTTACCCAATAGTAATAACTCGTTCCGGCAATGGCGGTCGTATCGTTATACGACGGAGTGAAAGGTGTTCCGATTTGTATTGCGCCTGAACTGTTGTTTGTCGTGTTGCGATAAATCTTGTATGAGGTCGCGCCCACAACGGGGTTCCATGACACCGCCACCTTGTCCGTGTGCGTGGCGCTGGCGGTGAGGCCGGCGGGTGCTGACGGCGCAGCCAAACGAATACCCGGTGCCGCCACACTGAACCCGCTGTCATCCGCACTGTTGGACGCCTTTACCCAATAGTAGTATGTCGTCCCCGAAATGGCAGTGGTATCATTATACGAGGCGACAGAGATCGTTTGGATCATGATTGCGCCGGAAGTGCTGTTGGAAGTGCCGCGGTAAACCTTGTACGAGGTTGCTCCCTGAACAGGCGTCCATGAAATGGCCACCCTGTCCGCGTACATTGTGCTGGCGCCAATGCCGGTTGGCGCCGCAGGCACTGTGACGGAGGGCGCCGCAGCTCCATATTCATACGCTCCCATGTCAACAGTGCCGGCATGGATGCGCTGGTTTCCATCCATGTCAACCGTGTTGCCCGCGTACGTATTGTTACCGGCGTCAATGCATGGAGAACCAGCCTTCAACCGGAAGTTTCCTGCCGTTTCATTCATGAAAAGTGGATTCTGTGAAATGTTTCCGGTTCCTGAGGGCAGCGGCGTTGTGCAGGAATATCTTATCGTTCCACTTGAATAATTGGTGCCATTGGGGGCGGAATTGTTCCAAATAATGCAGTTGTTCAATGTGCCAGAGTACGATCCTCCGCCATTGGTTCCCGCTGTGTTACCTGACAATGTACAGTTGTTCAATGTGCCACCATATGATCCGCCACCATAATAATTAGATGCTGTGTTGCTTGTGAACACACAGTTATTCAATGTACCATGATACGACCCTCCACCATAATTGGATGCCGTGTTGTTTGTGAACACACAGTTATTCAACGTGCCATAATATGAACCGCCACCGGCATCCGAATATCCGTTTCGCAACGTAAAGCCAGTCAGTACAGTGTTGCCTATCGTTGATGAATTGGATGTAAGCTGTGCACAACGGTTGCGTCCTCCGCCATCAATAATTGCCGCATTTGCGCCATTTACGCTACGAATGGCAATGGCTTTGCCGGCGGTGCGAATAGACGCATAGACACCATTTGCCACGAGAATCTCGTCTCCATCAATAGCAAGATCAATTGCCCCTTGAAGTGTCTTTTTTGCCGCTTCCCAAGTTCTACCATCGCCAGAGTCATTAGGACGAGAAGCATCCACATATACCACGCTCGCTATCGCCAGCGTGGCCCCAAACTCATATACGCCCATGTCCACACTACTGTTGTGGATGCGTTGGTTCCCATCCAAATCACGGCCGCCGATGACATACGCATTGTTTCCTTTGTCGATGCATGGAGATCCCGTCAGTAACCGAAAATTACCGTTTATCGCATCAACAAAGAGTGGATTTTGTGCGGTATTTCCGATCCCGTCAGGAAGCGGCGTAGCACAAGAGTACTTCAACGTACCATTAAAATAATTTGAACCATTGGGAGCCAAATTTTCCCAGATAATACAGTTGTTCAACGTCCCAGAAGACGCCCCACCGCCACTGGTTCCAGCTATGTTGCCCGACAACACGCAGTTATTCAATGTCCCGGAAGATGCCCCGCCACCACTGGCTCCACTAATATTGTCCGACAACACGCAGTTATTCAGCGCTCCGGAAGACGCACCACCGCCATTAATTCCGGCTGTGTTGCCGGACAACACGCAGTTATTCAGTGTGCCGGAAGATGATCCACCACCATTTCTTGTTGCAATGTTGTCCATAAGTACGCAATCATATAGTGTACCAGAAGACGCCCCACCGCCAACATCTGCCGTATTTTCAGACAATATGCAATTATACATCCTGCAACCAGACGCCCCGCCGCCATTAGCCAAAGCGCTGTTTTTTGTCAGCGTACAGTTATATAGCATCCCGGAATATGTATACATGTTGTAAATGCCACCGCCTGAAGACGACGCAGAGTTTTCTGTTAATGTGCAATCGTACAAGGTGCCTCCGTACGCCCCGCCACCGTAGGTTGCTGTGTTTCCCGACAACACGCAGTTGCTCAGTATGCCGTAAGACGATCCACCGCCACCGCTGGTGTGACTTGTCCCAGCAACATGGTTATTTTTCAGTAGGCAGTTGTTTAATGTGGCACCTGATGATCCGCCACCCATGATTTCCGCCACATTACCTGTGAGTGTGCAGTCGTTCAGTGTGCCGGAAGACGCCCCGCCACCGTAAGAGGCCGAGTTTTCCGTGAGTGCACAACTGTCCAATGTGCTGTAATATGCCCCGCCACCATTTGTTGCCGCCGTGTTTCCGGAAAACACACAATCACGAAGAACTCCATAATACGATCCGCCGCCATTCTCCGCAGTATTCGCGGACAATGCACAGTTATGTAACGTGCCATAGGAGGACGCGCCGCCATAACCATTGGCGACCGTGACATTCACGTGCTTGGAATTGCCGTTTCGCAAAGTGAAACCGGATAATACAGTGTTGGTGTGTGATGACGACGTCCCCAGCGTTGCACAGCGGTTGATGCCACCGCCGTCAATGATCGTGGCCTCGCGGCTTCCTGTTGACTCAATGCGGATGCGTTTGTTGATGGTTGCAATAGGGGCGTAAACGCCGGGAGCGACGGCAATGGTGTTTCCGGCGCTAGCGATATCAATGGCAGCCTGGATGGTCTTTTTCGCGGTTGCCAATGTCTTACCATTGCCGGAATCATCGGGGCGGGAAGCGTTGACATACAAATCTGCCTGTCGGGCTTTGACGGGGATATTCAAAGCAACAGTACGGGTGAAATTGGCATTCAACGGGGTGTCAGCGGGTGGTTCAATGGCGGTGCCGTCAGGGAGCAGAGCAAGGGAAATGCCTTCGTAGGTGGTAGCCGCCGTGCCAAGGTTGTTATTTGCCATCACGATGATTTCCGCCTGCGTATCGTCTAAACTGAAAGGTTGTGAAAATTCAGCGCAGTATATGCCGGGAGCGACGTTTTCGAAGACAACGGACTCCACAATTTCACCCGCAAGCGTCAATGTTCCCGTGACATTGGCTTGGTTAATGGGTTGGTTGTAATTCAAATAAGCAAGCACACCGATTTTGCCGGATTCATCCTGATTGTCCACCAATTCGGCATCCAAAAAGTAACTGGAGCCAAGCGTTTTTGCGTCACTCGAATAGACGACGCGGACATTTTGGTTTCGTGTTCCCGATAATGTCCACTCCCCAGGTTCGGGATCGTCAATGGCAAAGCACAGCGAATTTTCGTTGCCCAACTCCGGGACGACTTCGGGATTCCATATCACGCCGGATGGAGATACGAGTACAAGGCTTGCACCAGATGCCGGGCCGTTATAGGTAATGTCAAGCTGGTAGTTCGACATGGTCGGGTCGACATGAAACGGCATGGTAATATCGGTTAATGGACTTGTGGAGGTGATTTCCCCTTGTATGCTTTGAGGACGGTCGGAAATGAGCGCCCCGGCATCCAAAAACGCCCGCTTAATGTCGCTCAACGTGGTGGGCGATGCGTAGGATTTTCCCGCGGTTGACACAGCCATTTGGGATAACGCCGGATCGGCGGCGAGGCCATACGCAAATCCAAAGATTGGCACTTGCGCGGCCAAATAGTCCGGAATTACGCTTTGAGGACTAATGCCGGCATTTGATTGACCATCAGAGAGGAGATATACCGCCGCAGTTCTGTCCTCAATGCCAAAAGCTTTTAATCCCAACAATGCATCCCGCGCCGCATTACCAATAGCCGTGGTGCCAGATGCGGTTATGGCATTGATTTTGTTTTTGATTATCACCTTGTCTTCCCTGGAATTGACAACTGTAATGGGGTGTGAAATGGAAACGCTTTCATTGAATGAAATAATTCCGATAGCCGTACCCAGCTCAACCTTGTCAACGATATTTCGTGCCGCAGATTTAGCATTTGCAAGAAGTGAACTGTCCATGCTTCCGGATTTGTCCAGGACAATTTGGATGACGGGGCGCGGGTTCATCCACTTGATAATAGGAGGAATTGGGCAAATACCTAAGTTTTTGGGGATAGGAGTAGGATTAAAGCTGGATCCCGGAGCAAAATTTGCAAGCGCAGGATAGTGAATTGTACCCTTTTTTATTTGAAATTCAGACCAATCAAAGCCCAGAGGATTTAATATCGCAAACACAGGGGCACCATCCACCAATGTTTCCCAACAGCTTTTGTTATGCCTTTGATGTTGTGCGGTTCCTTGCCGGGTTTGCGGGCCAACAGGAGGGTCGGTGTACTGTTTTACAGATAAGTCTAGCCACGCAGATTGAAGATTCATAATGGAATTTGGACGTTCATTCATGGACAAATATTTTCCGTTTTTATCACAATACTCATCATACAACCCATAAAAATAATGCAACCACTCATGGGCCAAGGTGTATCCCCCATCAACTTGGTTTTCTAAAAATGACCGACACGATCCTGAAATGGGATTTTGAGGATCAAACACTGGCTCGAAAATATCATAAAAAGAGACGCGGCCAGCGCTTTGTATGCCTCCCGTATTGGCCTGAGGGTGTCCAGCTTGCAACCATTGAATATCGCAAGCCGATGATTTTTCCCCTCGTGTGAAAATTCGTACTTCACCCAAGCTGTGTCCTGACTGGGTGGCTTGGTAAAGAGCCTGATTAAAATTCCAAATCATGGTTTCATATGGAGCTCGTTCTTCTTTTGTTTGTGGGTCGTTATGCAAAGAAATAACGAGATTTATTTTCCCCCCGGAAAGCGTGGCAGACATAGGTTGAAAACCATTGGCACGTATTTCGGTGGCGACGTCATGCACTCCGAGTGAAAGCGGTTTCGTCACGCCATCACTTGTAATTGATGTTAACCAAGAATGTCGAGCTTCCAAATGCGGTGCAATGCAAAAAAATCCGCCAATAATTAACTGCGTTAACTTAATTTTACACCGATTCTTCATAAACATAAACTGTTTAGTTTGCTTTTTCGACATGATTGACTCCAACTGTGTGGGTGGTGTGTTTTTAAAAAGAGTAGGCAGTCGCTGCCTACTTATTTATAGCAGGTTTAGCGGACGTTTTCCAAGGCGAGTGAAATTTTTCGAAAAATTTCCCCGTATTGCTCTGGGTGAAAGGCAACGGCAGGTTTGAAATGTTGCGTGAATCATGTTTTTCCTCGTCTTGCGTTTTTCATGAACCGAAGTCGACCGGTAAAAAGAGCGGCACAACTCAGGCTCGTAACCTGCCGGGTACGGGAATGCACCTTGGTAACTACGAGATCCAAGCTGTGCCGCAAAAATGCGACACAATCCTTGGTATCTCACGTTACCTGATCAAAATTCCCGTTTCGGCAGGTGCGAAATACGCAATAATGCGTTAGAAGGTTTGTGTTGTCGCAACAACGGAGGTCATTGCGGACAACAGGAAGACGATAACATAATTTTTATCAAAAAATCAACTGGCAAAAAATCAGTTTCGTTTTATCCGCAGATTGCGCGGATTTCACAGATTGGCGACAGGTGAATCTGTGCATCTGTGGAATCTGCGGACAAAATATCAAAGTCATGATGGGCAGACGCGGTTCATCCAGTTGGTGATGGCGGGAAGCGGGCTGGATGAGTGGCGGTGGTCGTAGACGATCTCATCGCCGAATTGCGCGCGGCAGAGGGGAAAGGGATTGTCGAGGCTGAGGCTGTTGCCGACAAGCAGGGCGGCGTCGGCAACGGGGAGGGCGTGTTGGATGGACATTTGCGTCCGCGGGAAACGCTCGCGCAGTTTTTCCAGCGCGACGCCGTGCCCGCCTTGCTCCTTGCGGGTTTTCACGCGGGAAATGGACATCCCGACAGAGGTCAACCCGACGAAGAGCAGGAGCGTGAAATAGCCGTTCGCCTGAAAATATCTTATCCAGTCGATCTTGCTTTCGATCTTGCCGTCCGGGTGTTGCCTCCATGCGAGAAAACGGTCTCGACGGCAAACGCGGTCTTTTTCTGAAGGGTATGGTCGATGAAGGATTTCACGCCCTGCTGGGCGATCCACATCCATTCGGGATTTTGGTCGCGCAATCCGACGGCCCACTCCGGCAGTTTTGTTTTTCGTCCGGCGCGGGCAGGATCGAAAGCATGACACGGTCGGCGTTGATCAACAGAATTCGGACATTGTCGCTGAGGTATCTGTACCAGAGCGTTGACTTGCCGGAACCGTTGTGTCCGGCGAGGATGACGGCAAGCGGTTTCCCACTCTGCTGGCATCGCGCCAACACCTCGTCCATGGCGGTGATGACGGTGTTCATTTTGCCTTGCGCTTTGCCACAAACCGATTGCCGCGCATGGTTCCGTATTCGGTTTTGCCGTTCAGTTTGCGGATGATGATGTCCGGTGAGTAGGGATCGGCGGTGAACACGGGAACATTCGGCGGAAATTTGATTTTGATGCGGGGTGTTTTCGGAGCGTTTGCCAAGGCTTTCCGGATCGCTGCCACGGTGCGTTTGGTGTTGTGCGGTGTGGGTGATTTTGTCGGCATGTCAGCCCCCTTTTTTGCTTAAAATGTAAGGTGATTATCGCAAACTCAACGGGTTGCGTCAATGTTGGGCGGGGTTGTGTTGCGTGTTGGGGTCATCTAATGAACGCTGATGAGGCGTTTTTTTGGGTTTTATCCGCAGATTGCACGGATTTCACAGATGTGAACCGGAAAACATATTTTGCCCTATCTGTGTCATCTGCGGATAAAAGGCCAAAGTCACAATGGGCAGACGCGGTTCATCCAGTTGGTGATGACGGGAAGCGGGCGGGCGGGAAACACTCGCGTAGTTTTTCAAGCGTGACATTCCGCATAGTTAAAGCAGCTCATGCTCGTGGGCTTCGGGTGGAAGCTGGTCCGTCTCGGGTTTGTCATCCGCGGGGATGTGGTCAAAGGTCATGTTGCCTTTGGAAATGAGCAGGCGCACGAGCGTGGGGACGGGTAGCGTCGTCACAATCGAAAGCAGGATGATGGCATTGAAGAAGTTCGCGTCGAGCAGGCCGAGTTCGCGGCCCAGCGCGGCGGCGGCGAGGGTGGCGGAGAGTTGCGGCACGGTCATCAATCCCGCGCACAATCCCTTGCGCGAGCTGAAGCCCGTGATCACCATACCCAGCCAGCCGGAAAAGATTTTGGACACGACCAAACCCACGATGGTCAACGCGGCAATGGTCAGATTTTGCGGCGCCTGAAAAAGCAAACCCAAGTCCGTCTTCATGCCGATGGAGATGAAGAGGAACGGAATCAACAGCCCGTAACCAATGCCCTCCATCTTGTGAAAAAGCGTTTTTCCGTGTTCCTGCATCGTGCGCACACGCGACAATCCGAGTCCCGCGACGAATGCGCCGACGATCATATTCACACCGAGAAACTCGCCGATCAAAACCACGAACAGCACCACAAGCAAATAAAAGGTCACCAGCAAATCCGGATCGCGCGCGAGCATGTTCGTCAGCCGCCTCGCAATCCACGGCACAATCACCATCGACAGCGTGAGAAACGACACCACCACCAGCAGAAACAGCGGCGTGAACCAGTTGCCGAACATCGCGCCGTTCACGTAGTCGAACACCGAAATGCCTTTTGACAGCGACGCCGCGTCGAGGCCCATTGAAATCCGCTTCAACTGCACGCTTACCGCGAGCAATACAATCGAGGCGATGTCCGTCACAATCGTCGAAATCAACACGGCGACGCCGAAGCGCGTGCGCACCAAATTCAATTCGCGGATCACGGGAAACACAATGCCCACCGAGTGCGACGCAAAGAGTGACGCGTAAAGCAGTTTCGCCGGCAAGTCATCCGGGCTGAAAAAACGGTACACATAATAACCCGTCACGGCCGGAATCAAAAACGTCAGCAAGCTCAGCGCAATCACCGGCCCGCGCGCCGCGCGCATCAATTTGAAGTCCGCCTCCATGCCGGCCAGCGTCATCAAAAACACGAGTCCCAGCGCGCCGAGTGATTCAATCAGCGTCATTGTCGAATCGTGAATTTGTGCCGCGTTTCCGCCCAGCTTCGCGACGGTCTCGCACAGCCAGCCGATCAGGTCCAGCGCGTTCGGCCCGATCAACATGCCGACGATCAACACGGCCACGACGTACGGGATTTCGAACCGCTTCAAAAATTGCGGGATCAACGTGACCAGCGCCATCAGCACGATAAAGACAATGAGGAACTCGTAGTTACTCATGTTCCCTCCGATGCGGAAGCACCTGTTGCACCACCAGGACAGACAGGAAGACCTGCGGTATGCTTCGCGTCGTCTGTCTTACTCTCCTTTGCCAGCGCGGACTTCAGCGTCACGTCCGGGATCTGGCCCAGCGCACCGGTCAACGCGCCCAGCTCGTCCGTGGTCGCCTCCACCACCAGCGTGATCACCGACTCTTTGCGATGCCGGCACGGCAACCCCAGGCGCGCCAGTATCAACTCGCCAAAACGCGACAACACCTCGTTCACCGCACGGCTCGCCGTCTCCCGTCGCGCCACGATGATCCCCACAAAACCGATGCGCCGTTCCTGTGTCATGACCGGCTCAACTCCTCGCTCCGCGTCCACGCCGCGTCAATCGCCGCGCCCAACA
Source organism: Kiritimatiellia bacterium (assembly GCA_031550185.1). Taxonomy (GTDB): domain Bacteria; phylum Verrucomicrobiota; class Kiritimatiellia; order RFP12; family JAVBOU01; genus JAVBOU01. Next base: position 8,853 of record JAVBOU010000123.1, read on the forward strand.
CCTTCGCCGCATCGGCCGCGTCCAGTGCCTTCAACCCCGCCTCTGTCGTGCCTTTTGGCGACGCCACCGCTTTTATGAAGGCCGTCGGCTCCTGCCCGGTCTCGCGCAAATACGCCGCGGTTCCGACCAGCGTCTGCAACGCCAGCCGCGACGCCACGTCCGCCGGCATTCCCCGCGCTTCCGCCGCCGCCGCATACGCCTTGAGCGCGTACGCGAAAAACGCCGGCCCCGAACCACTCAACGCTGTCACGCCGTCGAAAAACGTTTCCGGCAAATCCTCCGCAATTCCCGAACGCGAAAAAACCCACCGCACCCGTTCGCCGTCCTCCGGCAACGCGCGGCTCCCCAACGCATACGCGCTCATGCCTTCGCCCGCGAGAATCGGCAGATTCGGCATCACCCGCACCACGCGCACGCCCGGCAACGCCGCCTCCAGCCGCGCCAGCGTCCAGCCCGCCGCGATCGACACCACCAGCTGCCCCGGCCCCACCCACATCGCGACGCTCTCCAGCGCGCCCTGCAAGTCCTGCGGCTTCACCGCCACCACCACCACGTCCGCCTCCTGCAAGCCCTCCGCCTCCGCGGTCACGACAATCCCGTAACGCTCGCGCAAAAACGTCCGCCGTTCCGCCACCTGTTCGCACGCCGTCACCTCCTCCGGCCCCACCTCCCCCGTCTTCAACACCCCTGAAAAAATCGCCTCTGCCATTTTCCCCGCGCCCAAAAAACCAAGCCTCATGTCAACACTCCTGTTCCGTTTGTAAAGCAGTAATTCGCCGTAATCTTACACGAACCTCCGCGCATTGCCCACAACAAAGCGCACCCGCGCAAAAAAAATTACACCCTTGCGGCACCGCCTCAAACCTCTATAATAGCGTCCATGTTTTCACTGCGCACCAGCGATCCCTCCGCCTGCGAATCCGCGGCCGCCATCCTGCTCAACGGCGGCGTCGCCATCATCCCGACCGACACCGTCTACGGCCTCGCCGCGCACCCCGGCCACCCCGACGCCGTCGCGCGCCTCCACACCCTCAAGGCCCGCGGCAACCCCAAACCCATCGCCCTGCTCATCGACGCGCCCGCGACCCTCGCGCGCTTCACCCGCGACCTTCCGCCGCGCGCCGCGACCCTCGCGCAACGTTTCTGGCCCGGCCCCCTCACGCTCGTCCTCGACACCTCCGCCAGCGCCGAAGGCTTCCGCGTGCCCGACCACGCCTTCTGCCGCGAACTCCTCGCCCGTTGCGGCGGCGCCCTGCGCGTCACCTCCGCAAACCTCACCGGGCAGCTCCCCGCCACATCCGCCGCCACCGCACTCGAAGCCCTCGGCCTCACCGCCGACCTGCTTCTCGACGACGGCCCCTCGCCCGGCGGCCGCGCCTCCACCGTCATCCGCATCGCGCCCGACAACCTCCCTGTCCTCCTTCGCGAAGGCGCGATTCCCTTTGCCGACTGCTAATGTCCCGAAAACACAAAACGCAAAAACCGCGCCGTGGCAATGCTCCACCTCTGCCACGCCCAAACGACGCCGCGCCACCGGTTGAACGCGTGCGCTTGCATCCGCGCTTTCGCATCCCGGCCATCGTCCCCATCGTCTTGCCGCTTCTTCTCGTGTGCGTCACACTGGGCGTCATTCTGCTGTGCACCCCGGCGCCCCGCGAGGACGTCCCCTCCCCTGTCCCGTCCGTCGTCGCGCACAACACGCCCAAACCCAAGGCCAGGCGCGCTCATCCCCCTTCGATGCTCATCACCGGAACGCCCCCGCGCCTCGACGCGCAAACGACCGCGGAGCAAGAGGAGGAGATCGCGATTGCGGATTATCTCGCCGCGCTGCTCATCAACGAAATCCCCTTCCCCGGCGAACCCGCTTTCAAAAACGCCGACGACTCCAAAGCCGCGATGCAGGCGATTCTCTGGACGCTGCAACACCGCCGGACCTCGCCGCCAAAAGGTTACACGCGCCAGCAGGTCGCCGCGACCGCCTCGACCAATCTCGTCGACATCATCACCGCCTTCAACCAGGTCGAAGGATTTTACAAAACCGCGACCGCACGCCACACCGTCAAGCCGCGCGTCAAAGAGCGCGTCGCCTACCTCCGCCTCCTCGCCCGGCGCGCCGACACCCCCACCATCGCCGAGCTCTTCGACTACGCGCACGCCGTCGCGCTCGACTACATACAAAGCGACGCGCTGCCCTTTGACGATCCGTTTCTGACGCTCACCAATCTCCCGCCCGACGCCGTCGAAGTCACTGGCTCCTCCTACGGCTGGATGACCGACGACCCGGTCTTCCATCCCGGCGGCAACTTCGTCCGCATCCCCGACGACTGCGGTGGCGCTCTCGGCGGCAACCGCTTCTTCACCCTCCGCAAGACGCCCCAGCCCGTCACCAACACCGTCGCCAAAATCGCCCTTGACGCGACCCCGCCAAACTGATACCTTTTTCCCGTTCGCGCCCCCATCGTCTATCGGCTAGGACGCCAGGTTCTCATCCTGGTAAGAGGGGTTCGATTCCCCTTGGGGGTGCCATTCACAAGGCCCCTGAGAAGGCGCGCGAAACCTGAGCTTGCCCAACACACGTTTGGCAGGCTCGTTTGCTTTTCTTATTCATGCAACGCCACGCCGAGCGACGCCAAATCGCCGATGGATTCGCCAAGCCCGGCCGGCACGACCTCGCAACAGGCGCGCGCGGCGGGCAGCGTTTCGCGTTCGATGACCTCGCGCGCGATCGGCCAGAGCACATCGCGCTGACGCATGAAAATGCCGCCAATCACAATGCGCTCCGGATTCAGCACGTCGATCAAAATTGAAAGCCCCTGGCCAAGGCGCCGGCCGCATTCCGCCACCACCGCGCGGGCGTCCACATCGCCCTGCGCCGCGTCCGCAAAAATTTCATGCGCGGTGCGCGCCCTGCCGGTGCGCATGTCCATCATGCGCGAAATTCCGCCGCCGCTGCAAAAGCCCTCGAACGATCCGCGTTTACCAAAACCCTCGGGGCCGTCTTCGGCGAGCCGCACATGTCCGACCTCACCCGCGAGATCCGTTCGCCCCGCGTAGAGCCGCCCGTCGAGCACAAGCCCCGCGCCCATGCCGGTGCCGAACGTCAAAAAAATCATGCTGTCGCATCCCCTGCCCGCGCCCCAATACCACTCCGCGAGCGCGCAGGCGTTCGCGTCGTTTTGAATTTGCGCCGGGATACCGAGCCGCGCCCCGGCCCACGCGGCGAGCGGCACGTCATCCCAGCCCGGTAAATTGGGCGGCCCCAGCACACGTCCGCTCCGGCTGTCGAGCGGCCCGCCGCAACTCACGCCAAGTCGCAACACGCGGCCCGTGTCGAGTCCGCGCGAACGCAGCGCGTTTTCGCTGAGTTGCGAAAGCCGTTCCATCGTGGCCTCCGGCGATGACGTTTCAGCGGTCGCAAACACATCGCGATGCAACACGCGCACGCCGTCACGAATTGATCCGGCGCCCAGCACCGCCGCGCACTTTGTCCCGCCAATATCCCAGCCTAAAAGCAAATTGTCCATGACCTTCCTTTCGATGGCACACCATGATGAAAGGGCGCACCGGCAACGTCAAGCATAAACAGGCTTGACGTCCGAAGGCGGCGGGGATATTCTTGTTTCATTGCAAAATTCATCATTGCGAGGGTGTCGAATATGCAATGGATGACACATTGCGTGGCGTTGGTTTTGACCTGCGCCCAAATGATGGCAGACGACGGGCCTGTAAAGTATTTTGATGACGTCGACCAGTCACACATTCCGCCGCGGGCGTTCACGGTTCGCGTGTCTTCCGTGACCGCCGAAGGCATCGCGGACAAAGCGGGCCTCAAAAACGGTGATTCAATCGCGGGTGTCAACGGAGTGCGCACCCGATGTCGCAGCGACATCGTTTTGCTCCGGCGCAAAGCGGCGGAAACCACGGCAGAGGTGACGTTGCAGGTGATCCGCAACGGTGAATGGCGGGAAGTCACGCTCCCCAACCGGGACTCCCTCGATACATGGGGCAGTTTCAGGCGCGAAAACCGCTCCTCGGAAATCGCAAAAAAACTAATTGCATGGGGCGTGAGGATCGAAACGCTCCCCTCTTATGACGTCGACCTCCAAAGCGGTGAGCCACTTGTCCCGCCCATCCGGGAGCTTCTGCCCAAAAATCCGGGCATTATCAGCCGCTTTCTGGGCATAGCCGATGATCCGGGACCTGACCAGTTTGAGGCGGCGCTCGCCGAGTTGCCGCCCGGCGCACAACCGTGGTTTGCGCAGGAGAAATCCTCCCACCGCACGCAGGAGGCATTGCTGGCGCTGGCGCAAAATGGTGACGAGGACGATCGCGCCTGGGTCGAGGGACTGGTCACAACTCTATGCGCGCTGCTGATGGAGGACTTTGACCACGCAGAGGAAAGCGCGCAACCGCTGCTCGAGCGGAAGACCGAACCGTTCCTCGACGAGGTCGCCAAATTTTACGCCGCCGTGGCGCGCGAGCGGGCAAACTTCACGGAGCCGGACGACTGGCGGAAGTGCGGCGTGGACGAGGACTTTTTCGCCATCTGCTATCCGTACCCAACCGTTCCCCAGCCGGTCGCCACCAACCTCTTCGCCTGGTTGCCCGAATTGAACGAAGCCTACGCAAACCGCGACAAGGACGACGCGGCAGACAGATCCCGTGCGCAGCAAATACTTCGCCTCGGCTCGTCAAAACCCGCCGCTCCGCAGTACCAAATGCAGGTCGCCGCGGCCCTGGTGTGCCATTCCAACCATGGCGGATGGCCCTATCGCTCGGCCCTCCTGTGGCGCCAGCCTGACGACGTGCAGAACGGCCTCAAGCAAATCTGGGAAGACTCCCCTGAACAGCGCAACCTGACCGCCTTTTCCCTCCTCGCCCCCTCCATCATCACCGGCGACGAGACGGCGTTGCGCATGGCATTGCGGCAAATCTACACCCAGGGTTCCCCGGAAATTGCCGTGGCCGGACGGATCATCAACCGCATGATCGACAACGTCCCTGGACAGATGGACATGATCCGCCGCGTCCTCAACGACGAAGAGCAACGCGCCATTCCACATCCCATGATTTACGACTACCTCGCAACGAGCTCCGCCATCCTCACGGCCCACCTCCGCCAACGCACATTCCTCAGCACCAACGTCGATCTCGACGCCCTGCGCGACCTCGCCAATATTTGCCAGCTCACGCCCTGGTTCATCGCCGAATCCCTCCGCCGCAACGACCCCGTGCTGACGGTCGGACGCATGACCGCACCACCAGACTCCTTTGCACGCGTCGCAAAAAAAGAAGCCGCCACGATGCTCCAACACTATGCAGAAAACTTCTTTTGGGTCGCGGACATGAACGACTTCAAACGGTTCGACACACTCGCGCGGCAGGCGCCGCAGGACACCGTCCACACCGCCATGCTCGCCGCCATGAACGGACATGACGAATTTTTCTCAATCGACGGATTCATCAACACATGGCGAAAAAGCACCTCTACCACAGTGTGGATGGAATGGCTGACCAACTTCGACAACACATCCTTCAAAACCGCCATGGACGCCGCCGAACGCGTTCGCAACGGCGCCCGTCCCGAAACCACCCTGAACAACGCGTCGCTCAACGCCGCCACGCCCGCCGCCCTTCTCGTCTTTGCCCGCGCCGCCGTCAGTGCCGGTCAGGTGGAACTGGCGAACAAATTTCACGGCATGGCCGAACACTTCCACCGCATCGGCCTGACCCTCTACAAGCAACCCGTCACCTCCCTGTGGGGCGCGCGCGCCTTCCTCGCCGAAGCGCAACGCCTGCTCAATCACATCCAGGGAGATCAGCAGCCAATACGCCCAGGACGTTATGAGCCCAACACCCTGATCTGGTCCGGCGAAATCCTTTCCGTCGAATCCTACATCGACAAACTCTCTGCCGAAATCACCTCCTCCATCACCGGCAACTACGGCCCGCAACCCCCTCCCCTGATTCCCTGGTAAAATCTCACACCACGCCGTGGCGTGGCGCGACCCCTGCCACGCCACATATTTTCCGCTCCACATAAAATGTCACGTCGTGGTAGAATGTCGCACAAAAGGGCGAAACATTGCGAAGCATTCCGCCCAACATAACGCAGGAGTTTGTCAACATGAAAATGACATTCCGTCTCATGGAAATTTTGGCGATGACGACTTGTACGGCGCTTGCGCAATCAACATGGGTTGGTGACACCGCCATTGATGACAACTGGGGCAATGCCGCCAACTGGAAGGGCGTCCCGGTCACCGGGAATCAAAACCTCACCATTCAAACCGGAACGTCCACGGACAAACCCATTATTTTTAACCAACCCGGAACTATGCTGTCATTTAAAGCAAGCACGTTCGCTTCGACCGAGGGAAGTGAGGGACACCTTGTCATTCGCGCCGGAACCATTGAGTTTGCCTCCGGTTCGACCACTATCGGCGGTGCGGGAAATGGTTCCATCGTCATTGGCAACGGCGGTGTGCTGCGGAAAATGAACGGCAGTTTCGGCCTGGGATCCGCGGCACAGGGCCATGGTGTTGTGACCGTTCAACCCGGCGGTTTGCTCGAGTTTACAAATCAAAACAGCGTAGCGACGATCGGCAATTTGGGGCGTGGCATCATCAACGTGCATGGCGGCGCCATGAAGATCGTCGGAGGACAACGCATTAACGTCGGAACCGCCGCAGAAGGCACGGGAACCATCGACATTCGCGGGGGCCTCATCACCGCACATGATGCAAGCTCTCTCCAACAGATCCGGATCGGTTTTATCAGCTTCCAGCCTAACAGCGGCTCCGGCAATGGCTGCGTGAGCGGCTATGGCACCATCGACATGCGTTCCTCGGGCGGCACAGGCGTCGGCGGATTTCTGCTCGGTGGATCTGTGACCGGAGACGGCATGTCCATCGACGGCATTGTGCATGACGCAACGCTGGATATTCGCGCCCTTCGCACAGACGTAAATGAGAGCGGAATTGCGGTTGCCAACAACATTCCCGGCACAACACACTTCGGCTGGTACACCCGCAACCAGGGAGCGGTGCGTTTGACGCCCATCGTGTCGGCCGTCTCCGCGAGCGATCTTTATTGGGGATGTGACAACATCACCGGCGCGGCGAAATGGACCGTCGGCGCGGCGAGCACCGTACCGGTCAACAGTGCTTATCTGCGGCGTTCGACACCGACCAACAGCGTGACGTTGCAAATTTCCCTTCTCGATCCCACGCGCACAACCACCGCCGGTGAACTCGCGCCGCTCCCGCGCAACACCACCTCCCAACGCTTCCTCAACATCTGGCAAATTGACGCGACCAGCGGCGTATTGTCCATCGACCGTTTTTACCAACGCTACGACGAGGGATGGAACACCGTCAACACGCCTGGACGCGGCAGCGCGTTGCTCGGCTTCCTCCGCTGGGATGAAGCCGCACAACAATGGATCGACCTCACCGCACACACCACCATTGACACGCAGAATTACCTCGTCAACCTCAACGTTGCCGCGCCACTGGTCATTGCCGAAGGCGAATCCGCATTCATCGCGCTGGCCGCCAGCATACCGGGAACGCTGTTCTTTTTCAAATAGCGCGGCGTGGCAGAGGGGGTGCTCTGCCACGCATTCTTTGGCCTTTATACTTCCCTCACGATGTGGTAGTCTACACGCCTGATTTTGTTTTCGGGGATTTTGAATTCAATGGGGATTTTTTTCACAAAGAAGGGCAAACGCCGCGCCGCGAATGTGCGCCGCAAGCCGGAGGGAGTGGTGCGGCGGCGTGGCAAAGGTCAACCTCTGCCACGCCAGTTGATTTGCGTGCTGGCAGGTTGCGCGGTCGTGGCGGCGGTGTGCGTGGGCGCGTGGGCGTACCGGCATTTTTATTTGTACCGCAGCAGCCGTTACACGCTGAAGCAGCTTGAGATTGAGTCGGGGCCGATCCTGACGCGCGAGATGGTGAGCGCCTATTTGCAGCTGGAAACGGGCGCGAATCTTTTCGCGGTGTGCGACATCGCGCGGAAGCGCAAAATGGTGTTGAAAAACGGTTTTGTCGCGCGGGAGGTGTCGATCACGCGGCATCTGCCGGACCGGCTTGTGGTGCGGGTGACGGAGCGCGAGCCGGTGGCACGCATGGCGGATGATCCGGGACAATTGGTGGACGGCGGGGGCATGGTGTTTTCGGGGAGCTGGTCGGCCTCGCTTCCGCGAATCACGGGCACGCAGGGGTTTATCGTGGCGCCGGGGACGCAGTTGCAGAGCATGGCGCGGGCGGCGGCGATGTTTGCGCGGGTGTTGCGCGCGATGAATGTGACGAATTTTTTCGTAGAGCGGATTGACGCGTCGCGGGAGGATTACCTTCTGCTGACGCTGCCGGAACAGCGCCGGGTGATGCTGGCGTGGGAGGGCATCGGGCGCGATGACGCGGCGGCGGAGGAGAAGTTGCGGGAGCGTTTGCGCGAGGTGATTGAGGTGGTGAACGCGGGGCCGAAGGACGCCCGCACGTTCGACGCGCGCACGAAAAACCAGGTGTATGTGAAATAGGAGATGATGGTATGGGACTGGTGCCAATAGCAGGTTTGGAAATCGGGACCACGCGGACGGTGGTGCTGGTGGGCGAGTCGTTGGACGGCAAGGGCGGGGACATCCGGATCGTCGGCAAGGGCGTGAAGCGTTCGGTGGGCGTGTGCAAGGGGCTGATCGTGGAGCTCGAACAGGCGCGCCTGGGTGTGCAGGAGGCGGTGAAGGCGGCGGAGAAGGAGAGCGATGCGATGATCGGCCTCGTGTTGCTCGCGGTGTCGGGCGGGCACATCCAGTCGGAGGTGTCAACGGGCCACGCGGTCGTCGAGTCCAAGGATCAAATCGTCAGCCGCGACGACATGGAGGAGGCGCTGGAAATCGCGGGCTCGGCGGGCGTGGGCGACGGACGCCAGATTTTGCACCGCATTCCGCAATTTTACGAGTTGGACGGACAGTCCGGCATTGTGCAACCCGAGGGCATGCACGGCCGCCAGCTTTCCGCCAACGTGCTGGTTGTCCATGGCCAGCGCAATCATTTTGAAAACGCGCACAAGGCGGCGCGCGACTGCCACCTCGACGTGCGCGACACGGTCTTCGCCGGCATCGCCGCGGCCAAGGCCGTGCTCACGCCGGAGCAAAAGCGCAACGGCGTGCTGCTCATCCATCTCGGCGGCGGCGTGACGGACTACGTGTGCTTCATCAACGGCGCGCCCGTGCTCGCGGCGTCCCTGCCGGTCGGCGGCGACCACGTGACGAACGACATCAAGTTTGCCTTTGGCCTCACCACTGCGCAGGCCGATGAAGTGAAGCGCCAGCGCGGTTGCGCCGTGCTCGATTCGCAGGCCGGCCAGCAGCGCGTCACCGTTTCGCAAGGCCAGGGCTTTGGCGAGCGCGCCGTGTCGCTGCGCTCGCTGCACACGGTGATGAACGCCCGCCTCACCGAGCTCTTTCACGTCATCCGTCAGATCATCGACGAGCACGGCTACCTGCCGCATCTCGCCGGCGGCATCGTCCTCACCGGCGGCGGCGCCTACGTCCCGCGCGTCACCGAGCTCGCCGCCCGCGTCTTCGGCGGCCCCTGCGCCATCGGCCAGATCCACGGCGTCACCGGCCTTGAGGACATCCCTGCGCCCGCCAGCTACGCCGCCACGGTCGGCCTCATCCTGCACGGTTTCGAAACCTCGCCTGAAAGCGAATCCTGGTGGAAAAAGTTATTCACATGGAACTCCTAAGCCACAACCTCCTGCTCCTCGGCGTCGGCGGCGGCGCCTGCCAGGTCATCGCCGCCACCGTCCGCCACCACGGCGAGCCCCTCCGCGCGCTCGGCCTCGACACCGACGCCTTCGCCATCCGCGGCATCGACAACGTCCGCTGCATGCTCCTCGGCGGCACGCGCCTCGACGGGCAGGGCACCGCCGGCGACATCGTCAAGGGCGGCCTCGCCGCGGAGGACGATCTTGCCGGCATCAGCAACGCCCTTGAGAACGTCCGCACCGCCATCGTCGTCACCACCCTCGGCGGCGGCACTGGCGGCGGCGTCACCCCGGTCCTCCTCAGGCACCTCGCCGACCTCGGCATCGTCACCCTTTGCTATGCCGTCCTCCCCTTCGAGTTCGAGGGCCGCGACCGCATGGACGCCGCCCGCCGCGCCCTCGCCCTCATCGAGCCGCACGCCAACACACTCGTCACCATCGCGCAGGAGGATCTTCTCGGCGATGTCGCGCTCGACGACGCCACGCTCGACGACGTCTTCACCGTCGGCGCCCGCGTCCTCGCCGAAAACCTCGCCTTTCTTTGGCGCGTCCTTCTCGCCCCCGGCTACATCCGCTTCGACCCCGAACGCCTCCGCACGCTCCTCCTTGAGGGCGGCGCCGCCCACAACCTCTTTGGCGAGGGCGAGGGTGCGGGCCGCGTCGACCGCGTCGCCGGCAACCTGCTCAACGGCCCGCTCGCCCTTCGCGCCAAGGACCGCCTGCCCGACGTCCAGAGCGTCGTCCTCGGTGTCCTTGCCGGCAAAGACCTACGCCTCGTCGAAATCTCCGACATCGTCGCCCGCGTCCGCGCCGTCGTCTCCAAGCGTTGCCGCATCGAGGTCGGCACCGTCATCCACGACTCCTACGAAGGCCGCCTCACCGTCATCCTTCTCGCCTTCGACCCTCTCGCGCGCGCCAAGCCCGAGCCGGCCCTCATCAATCCCGCCGCCGACAAAACCGACGCCCCCGCGCTTCCCGCCGGCAAATCATCCCCGCGCGGCAAAAAGCCCGCCAACAAGCTCCGCCCCACTCCCGCCGGCCGTTTCCAAAGCGTCGAGCAAACCTTTATCAACGGCGAAAATTTCGACATTCCCACCTTTGTCCGTAAAAACATCGTCATCGAACGATGAACCCCATTCGCGGCGTGGCAGAGCATGACCTCTGCCACGTCACGAGCCAACTTTACCCGGATTGATTTCATTTAGTGATTGACAGAACCACTCACTTGAATTAAACTATTTCAATTGTTTCAAAGCCCTTCAATGCTTTGTGATTTATGGCGTGACACCTTCAAATCACGAACATCTACACAGGGTAGTTTGCCGGTTTGGTGACAACATTCCGGTAGACAACGACACACACACCAAGCTTCTTCCCCTGAACACAACAGGCGGAAACCAACAGGAATAACAGTTATGTTATCACACCTCACGAATTGCGTCAGGCGGCGCGTCGGTTTTTTATGGCTGGCGGTCGTTTTTGTTTTTTCATGGCAGGCCGGCGCGGCGCCGTTTGATGAGACATGGGCGTTCACGCAACCCGACGGCACCGTCATCCAAGTGCATGGCTGGGGTGATGAGTTCTATGCGCAATTCGAGGATGAAGGCGGATTTTCGCTGGTCTTTGATCCAACCACGGCCTCCTACAAATACGCTGAAATTTCCGAAGACGGCACAACGCTCGAAGCAACAAATTTGCAAGCGGGCGTCGTTGATCCCGAAACTGCCGGCGTGACGCGCCACTTGCGTTTGCCACCCGAAACCGTGATGGAGCAAGTCCGCAAACGAAAGGCGTCGGATGTGTTTGAGCAGGAGCGCGCGCAACGCTGGGAGGAGATGAAAGCCGCGCGACACAACACCGGGGGTTTTAGCGTCATGTCGCCTCCATCGTCACCGACAATTGGTCACAAAATTGGCGTGACGATTTTGGTTGAATTTGACGATGAACCAGGGACGCTACCGGTTGAAGAAATCGAGGCGTATCTGAACGGCGACAATTACACGGGATACGACTGCCAAGGTTCGGTGAAGGAATTTTTTCTTGATGTTTCCAACGACAGGCTGCTTTACACGAATGTGTTGATTCCGTTCTACATTCGCCTGCCGAATCCAAGAGCCTATTACGATGACATCACAAAATACTGCGCCACCCAGGGATCGCTTTTGATTCGGGATGCGTTGGAAGAGTTGAGGAAAAGACCGGATTATGAAACCAACATACTTCCGTTGCTGGAAACCGCCTCTGTGGATGCCTCGGGCCGCATTCAAGCGCTCAACGTCTTTTATGCGGGACGCATGGGTGGCGCGTGGAATTATGGCCTCTGGCCACACATGGCACGCGGTTATATATATGAGGAGATAACACCGCAAGTTTCCGTCAATACTTACCAAATATCCAACATCGGGTCTTTTTTGTCACTCAGCGTGTTTTGCCACGAAAACGGCCACATGATTTGCAATTTTCCCGATCTGTATGATTACTCTGGCAAGTCATCTGGCGGAATCGGCACCTTTTGCATGATGGCTTCGACTCACGCGCCGAATCCCCAGCGCGTCTGCGCGTACCTGAGTCTGGCCGCGGGATGGGTTGACGAACGGCCGCTGACACCCGGGCCGCTCACACTGACGACTTTCGACACGTTTTGTTACACATGGCGAAGACCTGGGGTATCCACAGAGTATTACGTGATCGAGAACCGCCAGCAAACAGGGCGCGACACGAAAATCCCCGGTAGCGGCATCGCGGTCTGGCATGTGGATGAAAAGGGAAGCAACAGCAGACCACCGAGCCTGAACTACAACGTCACGCATAACAACTTTGAGGTCATGCTGATGCAGGCGGACGGACTGTGGCATTTGAACGTATCCAGCGCCGGTGTCAGCGATGATTTGTTCTATTACGACAATCGTGCGGAGTTATATACCGGCGTGTTTGGCCGGGACACGCAACCGGGCTCGCGCTGGTGGGACGGCTCGGACTCGGGGCTTCTCCTGTGTGATTTTTCGGAGAGTGCCGAGACCATGACGTTGACGGCGTTGTCGCAGGATTTCATGGTGTTTTTTGACGCGCAGGGTGGAAAGTCGAAACCCGCGCACGAGCATTATCAAACCGGTGAGTTGTTTTCAAAACTGCCTGTTCCGGAGCGTCCGGGTTATTGTTTCGAGACGTGGACAACCGCACCCGACGGGGAAGGTGAATGGATAACAACGGATACAGTGGTCTCTGAAACGCATTCCAAACTCTACGCAAAGTGGCGGGTAAAGGATCCTGACATTTATTACGTCGACGCCTCACGCCCGGATGACAGCGGAGACGGATTGAGCTGGGAGACGGCATGCAAAACCATCCAGGCTGCGGTAGACAAAGCCGGGAGCGGGGATATTGTACTGGCCACCAATGGTGTTTACGCAAGCGGTGTGCAGGAGTCGCCGAATGGCGCAAGCCGCGTCACCATCGAGCGCGACATCACGGTGAAAAGCGTGAACGGCGCGTCCGTAACGGTAATCCAAGGTTCGGGTGACATGTTGGTACAGGTTCGTTGCGCTTGGATGTCGGCCGGACGTCTTGAGGGATTCACGCTTGAAAACGGTGTGTGCACGAATGGGTATGGATATGGCGGCGGTGTTTACGCGCCGACCCGGATTCCTGTGATCAGCCGTTGCGTGATCCGCGATTGTGTCGCGGCCAGAGGTTCCGCCTCATACTACGGGACGCTGGAGAACTGCCTCATCACGGAGAATTCCACTGTGCCCAACCCCAACAGCTCAGGCATTGGCACCACCGTCTACAGCCGTCTCGTCAACTGCACGGTGGCTTGCAATCAATCCTCCGGCGCTCACGCGGGAATGTATTTAGGTTCCGCCGCCAACACGATATTTTGGGAAAACCGCACCCAATCCGGCAACCTCGCCGATTATGCCAACGCGACTTCCCTGGATTATTGTCGCATATCAACCATGGGCAGTTTAGGTGAAGGAAACATCACAGTTGATCCGCTGTTTTTGGACGCGGCCAACGGCGACTTCCGGCTTGCCGCCAATTCGCCGTGTATTGATGCGGGAAACGCGGCATTTGACTCCGGCGATCTGGACATGAATGGAAACCGGCGGGTTTTGGGAACCGACGTCGACATGGGCGCGTATGAGTTTGTTTTGGCGGAAACCATTGTCGAGTTTGACGCACAGGGTGGTGATGTTGAAAGACCGGCGCGCAGGTATTCCACTGGCACGCTTTTCCAGACGCTCCCGCTTCCCGAACGTGACGGGTATCGGTTTTACGGATGGCACACGGAACCTGAGGGACAAGGCTCGCAAATCACCGAGGCCACAACCGTCCCCTCCAACGCCATGCTCCTGTACGCGTGGTGGAAACCCATCCGGACATGGTACGTCGACGCCTCGCGTCAGGATGACAGCGGCGACGGGTTGAGCTGGGGCACGGCGTTTCAAACCATCCAGGCCGCGGTGGATGTGGCGGATTACCCCGAGACCGTCTGGGTCACAAACGGCGTGTATGCGGCCGGCTCAAAGAGCACGGTCAATGGCGCCAGCCGTGTCGTGATCACGCGGAACATCACGGTAAAAAGCGTCAATGGTCCGAGCGTGACATTCATCCAGGGTGGCGGTACGATGCGGTGCGTCTGGATATCCGCTGGCGGGCTCGACGGGTTCACGCTTGAAAACGGCAAGGCCGCATCCGGCGGCGGTGTGTACGGTGCAAACGTTACACCAATTGTGCGCAACTGCATCCTACGCAACAACACCTCCACATCAAGTGGCGGCGGCAATTACGGGGCGACACTTTTAAACTGTCAAATCGTCAACAACACCGCTTCCATGGATGGAGGTGGAAGTTATGGCGGCAATTTGAGCTATTGTTTTGTTTCGGAAAACAAGGCGACACGAATGGGCGGCGGCGCACATTCATCAAAAATGACCAATTGCGTCATCACCAAAAACAAGGCAGGAGGCACCTACAGTGGTGGCGGCGCGTATTCAGGCACACTGATAAATTGCACGGTGGTGGAAAACACGGCTCCAAGCGGCGCCGGAGTTTATTCGGCGACTTGCGTCAACTGCATCATCTGGAGCAACAGCAAAACCACCGGAGAAACGGACAACTACGGCAACGCAACGCTGACGTATTGCTGCACGTCGTCATCCACGACAAGCATGCTCGGCGGTGTTTACTCGGATCCCCAATTCATCAATGCCGCTGCCGGCGATTATCGTCTGCGCCGCACATCGCCTTGCATCGACAGGGGGAATTCGTCGATCAATGATCTGTCGGTCGATTTTGCCGGTAATCCCCGTGTCGTGGGATATGCCATTGACATCGGCGCTTATGAATGTGACCCGGACGCACCCTCGAAAACCTTTTATGTCGACGCCTTGCGACCCGATGACAGTGGTGACGGATTGAGTTGGGAAACCGCCACGCAAACCATCCAGGCCGCGATTGAATTGGCGGATGATTACGACACCATCCTGGTGACGAACGGCGTGTATGCCTCGACACGTTATCATCATCCGGACATTGGCGACAGCCGGATTCGCGTGTTTAAGGCGGTGACCATCAAAAGCGTCAACGGCGCGGAGCACACATTCATCCAAGGCTCGCTGGAGGAAGACGCACCCATCCGTTGCGTGTACATCACCGCTGGATCCCTGGAAGGGTTCACGTTTGAAAATGGTTTTGCAGGCATATCATACGGTGGTGGCGTTTATGCGTCGGACACGACCCCGAAAATTCGCGACTGCATCATTCGGAACAACCGGTCATTGACGGCGGGCGGCGGCGCATATCGGGGGACCCTCATCAATTGCATGATCACCAACAACATCGTCTCCGGCGCAGGCCACGCGCATGGAGGTGGCAGCACCGGCAGCACGCTCATCAATTGCGTGGTGGCGCGAAACATTGCCGAAGCAGCCCCCGGATATTACTCATATGGCGGCGGAGTGAACAGCGGCATTCTATTGAACTGCACCATTGCCAACAACACAGCCACGCGTGGAGGCGGATCATATTCTGGAGTTTTCACCAATTGCATCATCTGGGGCAACAACACATCCGAAGGAACCAGCAACAACACATTTACCGGCACTTTCAATTACTCCTGCACCTCACCAAAACCCAGCGGCACCGGCAACATCAATGTCGATCCACGCTTCATCAATGTCGCCAATGGCGACTACCGTCTGCGGCGCGCATCGCCGTGCATTGACGCGGGCGATTCATCACAAAACGATCTGCCGTTTGACATCGCCGGAAATCCCCGTGTTTTCGGCGACGCCATTGACATGGGCGCTTATGAGCATGATCCGACTGCACCCTCGCAAACCTTTCATGTCGACGCCGCGCGCCCTGACGACAGCGGCGATGGGTTGACTTGGGCAACCGCCCTTCACACCATTCAAGCCGCGATTGATTTGGCGGATGATTACGACACCGTTCTCGTGACAAACGGCGTGTACGCATCGGGCATGTATGCCTCGACGGTTGGCAACAACCGCATTGGTCTGACCAAGGCAGTGTCGATCAAAAGCGTGAATGGCGCTGAACACACCATCATCCAAGGCTCGCAGGATGAAAATGCGCCGCTTCGGTGTGTGTATATCACTGATGGAGTTCTGGAGGGATTCACGATTGAAAACGGTTTTCCTGGAATCGGCAATCATGGCGGCGGCGTCTACGCGCCCAACACCATGCCGCAAATTCGCAACTGCATCATCCGTAACAATCGAATCAGGACCAGAGGCGTTGTTTATGCAATCATGGGAGGCGGCGCATATAATGGAACCTTTATAAACTGTGTTCTAACCAACAACCTCGTCTCTGGGGAAAGGAGTGCATCAGGCGGCGGCGCTTACCAAAGCACGCTCATTAATTGTTTTTTAGTACAAAACACCGCTGCCGTAGCCTCCGGATACACCTCATTTGGTGGCGGAGCGTACAACGGTACACTTTTAAACTGCACTGTTGCCAACAACACGGCCAGTTCCGGCGGTGGAACATATTCCGCAACACTGACAAACTGCATCGTCTGGGGTAACACGACGCCCGCTGGAGTTGCCAACAATTACAATTCCGGCACCATCACTTACTCTTGCGTTTCACCAACTGCCACCGGCACAGGCAACATCAATGTCGATCCACGCTTCATCAATGTCAGCAATGGCGACTACCGCTTGCGTCGTACATCGCCGTGCATCGACACGGGGAATTCATCACAAAACGATCTGCTGTTTGACATCGCCGGAAATCCCCGTGTTAACGGCGGCGCCATTGACATGGGCGCTTATGAGCATGATCCGACTGCACCCTCGCAAACCTTTCATATCGACGCCGCGCGCCCTGACGACAGCGGCGATGGGTTGACTTGGGCAACCGCCCTTCACACCATTCAAGCCGCGATTGACTTGGCGGATGATTACGACACCGTTCTCGTGACAAACGGCGTGTACGCATCGGGCATGTATGCCTCGACGGTTGGCAACAACCGCATTGGTCTGACCAAG
>JAVBOU010000004.1:0-14999 GCA_031550185.1 Kiritimatiellia bacterium
GTTATATAACCTCCCCGTCTCACTCCATAAGCCACGATAACCGTCACCCCCAACGTATCCCATCCAAAAAAAGATTCGGGGGCGTGGCTGGAGGCCTGCCCCCCCACGAAATGTTGTCAATGTGTGAAAACCGCTTAGAGGTCGAACGCCTGAACGTTGCCGTCGGTGTCCTTGACTTCGATGCGCTGCTCGACCTGCTTCGAGGTGTAGAGCGTCTTGCCGTCGGCGTCTTTCGCAACGACGCCTTCGGCGCCGCGGGTGAGGGAGAAGGTGCCGCTGGTGGTGGAGACGGTCAACGTGCCGTCCTCATTGTTTTGCAGGGCGATCTTTGAGCCGTCGTCCGCTTCGATGACCTTGGTGCTGCGAACCGGGTTGCTGCCGTCCCAGAATTCGATGAGGTTGAAGATGAAGGCGTCGCCCAGCATCGCTACGGGGTAGACGGGGATGATGGTCAGGACGAGGAAGAGCGTCTCGTCGGTCCACTTTGAGTCAAAGTCGCGGTGCCAGTTCCAGAGGTTGCGGGTGAGGTTGAACGAGCCGGTGCAACCGGTGGTGGCGACGAGGCAGGCAGCGGCGACGGCGCCGAAGATCAAACGTTTCATGACAAGTATCCTTTGTGGGGTGTGCGAAAAAGTAGCATTTATGATGCCGCCTAACCGGGAGAAAAGCAAGAAGAAAGTTGTGTGCCGCAAATTATTTGGGGTAAAGCGCGGGCGGAACGTGTTATACTTTTGCCACCATCGTTACAATCAAGGAGTCATCATGCAACTTGTTCTTTTGCGCCACGGCGAGAGCGAATGGAATCGCCTGAATCTGTTCACGGGCTGGACTGATGTGGAGCTGTCGGACACGGGCCGCAAGGAGGCGGCGGAGGCGGGACGCCTGCTGAAGGAGGGCGGCTTTGATTTTGACGTGTGCCACACGTCGCTGTTGAAGCGGGCGATCCACACGCTGAACATCGCCCTTGAGCAGATGGACCGCGAATGGTTGCCGGTCGTCAAGTCGTGGAAGCTGAACGAACGCCACTATGGCGCGCTCCAGGGTTTGAACAAGGCGGAGACGGCGGAGAAGTTTGGCGAGGAGCAGGTGAAAATCTGGCGCCGCGCCTTTGACATCCCGCCGCCCGCGTTGACGGAGGACGACGAGCGCAGTCCGCGGCGTCAGGCGCAATACCGCGGGATCGACCCGAAGCTGCTGCCGTTGACGGAGAGCCTGGCGATCACGATCCAGCGCGCGTGGCCGTATTTCAACGAGATGATTCTGCCCGATTTGCGCGCGGGCAAACGCGTGCTTGTGGCGGCGCATGGCAATTCGCTGCGCGCGCTGGTGAAGGAGTTTGACAAGCTGTCGGATGACGCGATTGTGGGCGTGAACATCCCGACCGGCGTCCCGCTGGTGTATGAGTTTGACGCGCAACTCAACGTCCTCAACAAGGCGTATCTCGGCGACGCGGCGGCGGTGGCGGCGAAGATGGCGAGCGTGGCCAACCAGGGCAAGGCGCAGACGAAATAAGTCGCGTGAAAATTTTCGTCGCCATCCGGTGGCGAAGTGCTATACTGGTCGCATGGCTACAGTACAGGAGATTGCGGCGCAGTTGCGGTTGCGCATGGTGCATGGTGATTACCTCGCGGGGCCGCTGCCCAGCGAACGGTCGCTCGCGGCGGAGCTCGGCTGCAGCTACCTGACGGCGCGACGGGCGGCGGAGGTGATCATTGCCGAGGGGCTTCTGATGCGCAACGCCAACGGCCGGCTCGTGCCCGCGCTGACGCGCAACGGCGGCGCCGGACGCCACAAAATCGTCGCGTTTCTCGCCGACGTGTATCCCTCGTCCGGGACGCAAATCTGGTTTCTCGCCGTGTCGCGCGCGATGGAGGCGAAGGGCGCGCGCGTCCGGATGCTGCACTTTCATCATTGGGACGCGCCGGTGATCCGCGAGGCTGTCCGGACGTGCGATGAGACGTATCTGCTGCCGTGCAGCGAGAAGCCGCCCGCGCCGGTGATGGCGATGCTGAAAAAGCATCAGAAGCGGATCACGGTGTTGGAATATGACTGGACAGGCGAGGGGTTCCACTGCGTCACGCCCTATCCGGCGCGCGCGTGCCTGCGCCTGCTGATGACGCATTTGAAGGAGCAGGGCTACACGCGCGTCGACGCGATCAACGTCCAGCCCAAGGACGACGTGGTCGCGGCGCGCATTGCCTCGTGGGATTACGAACGCCGCCGCCTGGGTTTGGACGGCGCGCTCATCGACCAGCCCACCGACACCGGTGCCTCGCCGTACGAGCATGCGAACGCGGTGTTGCCGGAAATTTTGAAGCCGCGCTTTCAGAAGGATTACGCCTGCGTGGGGATCACGCTGCCCGCGGCGCTCGGCGCGATGCGCGGGCTTTACCAGACCACGTTCAAGCTGGGTGACGACGTCGGCATTTGCTCCGTGGCCAACGAGGAGATGGCGAAGTTTTTGACGCCGGGCATCACCTGCATTGATCCCATCGCGCTGGAGGATGTGATGGCCGCGCAAACCGGCGGCTTTTCCGCGCGTCGTTCGACGCCGAAGACGTTGCAATTGTACGTCGGCCCAAGCACGCAACGCAACGCGTCAACGTGTCGTGGCAGGGCATGACCTCTGCCACGCGGTAAGCGTGGTTTTATTAAAACGGTTGAGGTATGGCCATTGGACTCGCTCAATATTTGAACATGGAGGGCGAGCGTCCTCGCGAGCCGCAACAGGATGGTTTCAGTAAAAAAATAGTCGACTATCCAGCAAATCAACCGGGCCTCTTCGTGCGGCTCGCGAGGACGCTTGCCCTCCATGTTCAGGTTGTGGAACAAGTCCAATTTTTTCATGCAATAGTGGCGCATGTGTCTTCAACCCCAACGGGGTTGCCTAACATCGCCCAGGGTTGCGCGTATTCGCGCTACCCTGGGAACGCATCAGCATAAATGATGAACCCCAACGGGGTTCCCTGATGAGGCCGCTCACGAGGCAATCCCGTTGGGGTTGAAGAGATGTATCGCAGTGGCAGAGCATGACCTCTGCCACCAAGGCTGAAAGCCTTGCATCATTAGCGTAGGGCAAGGGGCATTGCCCCGCAGCCCTACGAAACGGAGCGCACATTACACAAGCCCCAACGGGGCGGGATCAATCGCCGAAAAAAGAAATCCCGCGAAATTCCGCAACACAACGCGTTAACGTGTCGTGGCAGAGCATGACCTCTGCCACGCGAGACTTTTGACGTTTGCAATCAGAGAGGACGGAGGGTGAAGGCCCAGCGGAAGGTGCCGGGTTGGATGAGGTATTCGGGATGGACGTTGGGCGTCCAACCGGTGTCGCCGCCGACGCCCATGTGGAGGGTGTCGATGTGAAGGTGGGTTTCGGGACAGGTTTGGAGTTCGTGGAGATGGGCGGCGTTCGTGAGCGCGGCGTCGCTGGCGTGAAGTGCGCTGAAGTGGAAAAGCGGTGCGCCTTCGACGCGCAGGCCGCGACCGGAGGCGTTGGTGAGTTCGAGCCAGCGGACGTCTTCGCGGCCACCGCATTCGCCGGGGCAGATGTAGTCGGGGAGCATGTCAGTGACGGCACCGCGGTATTCGTCGACGCGCGCGGCGGTTTTGCGGTCGACGTAATTTTCCCACGGGCCGCGTCCGTACCAGCGGAGGCGTTCGAAACCTGCGGGCAAAATGAAGAACACGCCGACGCGGGGAATGCAGGGAAAGGCGTCGGGAATGGCGACGGTTTGGGTGAAGGCGAGGCTGCCGTCGCGGCGAAATTCGATGGCGGTTTCACAGCGGATCGGGCGGTCGGGATCGGCGCCGGTGTGGCGGGTGGTGTTGAGGATGCGGAGGAAGGACGGCGTGTCGATGAGGTCCTGATTGTCGAGTGTGCGCGCGAGGCGGTCGAGGCCGGCGGCGCGCCAGCGGGCGGCGTAATTGTTGGTGCGGTTGAGAATCCAATCGTTGTCGAGTGGCGCGCGGAAGAAGGATTCGACAAAGCCGGTTTGCAGGAGGTCGACGCCGTTGTGGCGGTAGGCAACGGGAAGACCGGAGGCGGGATCGAAACGGATTTCGGTTTTGCCGGCGCGGGCGGAAAGTGTGTCGCGTTGAATGGCGAGCGCGTGCCGGGGAAGCGCGGTGACCGGGCGCGGAATGAGCTTGACGGGCAATGCGAATTGCGCCCAGGTGAGGCAATGGCCGGCGGGCGCCCACGGCGTGGCGCGACGCAAACGGCAATCGAGATTGAGCCAGTATTCGGCGCCGGGTTTGGGACGCGGAAGCGCGACGTCGAGGCAAAGCTCGGCGCTGTCGCCGGCGGGAACGGGTGGAAGCTGGAGAGCGCCTTTTTGCAGAACGTGACCGTCTTCGCACACGCGCCATTGGAGCGTGAAGCCGGAGAGGTCGAGGAACTGATGCTTGTTCAAAACGCGGACGCGTCCGGCGGCGAGCATCGCGGGGTCGGCCTCGAACGCGACGGGCGCCTGAACGTGTTGCACTTCGTACGCGCCGGGATGCGGCGCGAGCGTGGGGCCGACAATGCCGTTGAGAACTTGCGTGGGGTCTTCGTCGTGACCGGGGTAATCGAAGCCGTCGCCGAAATCGCCGCCAAACGCCCAGCCTTTTTTGCCGTTGGCAAGCGAAAGCTCAAGGGCTTTGTCGGACCAGTCCCACATGAAGCCGCCCTGAAACGCGGGGCAGGTGTCAACGAGGTCCCAGAACTTTTTGAAGTTGCCGGTGGCGTTGCCTTTGGCATAGGCATACTCACAGAGGATCATGGGGCGCGTCTCGCGGGCGTCGGCCATGACGCGGCGAATCCAGTCGAGTTGCGGGTACATGGGCGCCATGATGTCGGTGACGTCGCGGCCGGCGTTGCCGCTCTCGTATTGCACGGGGCGCGTGGGATCGGCGCGGCGAATCCACGCCGCCATGGCCGCGTGATGCGGGCCGACGTAAGACTCGTTGCCGAGCGACCAGAAGCAGACGCACGGGTGGTTGCGGTCGCGCAAAACCATGCGTTGCGCGCGTGCCATGTACGCCGCCATCCACGCGGGATCAACGCTCAAATCGCCATGCAGGCCGTGTGTTTCGAGGTTCGCTTCGTCCACGATGTAGAGCCCCAGCTCGTCGCACAGGTCGTACCAGCGCGGATCGTTCGGGTAGTGCGACGTGCGCACCGCGTTGAAGTTCAGCCGCTTCATCGCCACGATTTCCGCGCGCATGTCCGCCGCGTCCAGCGCGCGTCCCTTTTGCGGATGAAACTCGTGACGGTTCACGCCGCGCACGATCATGCGCCGGCCGTTGATGAGTACCTGGCGGTCGCGGATTTCGATGTGACGAAAGCCCACGCGCACGCGCTCGAAATCAACCGCCCGGCCTTTCGGATCAACCAGCGTCATCACCAGCGTGTAAAGGTGCGGCGTCTCCGCGGACCACTTTTGCGGCGCCGTCACCGCCAGCGCAAAACGCGCCGCGCCGCGCAACGCGTCCTTCATGCTGTACATGTTGCCGTGCGTCGCCACCGGCGCCTCCGCCTCCGCAACCTTGCGGCCCTTCGCGTCGAAGAGCGCGATCCGCACGCGATGATCCGCCATCTCCGGACACGCGTTCACCCACACATCCGCCTCCAGCACCGCGTCCTCAAAGCGCGCGTCGAATCGCGTCCGCACCGCAAAATCACGCAGGAAAACCGCGGGTTTCGCCATCAACGTCACGGGGCGTTGCAGACCGCTCAAATGCCAGTAATCCTGATCCTCCAAATAAAAACCCGAACAGTAGCGCATCACTTGTATCGCCAGCAAATTGTCGCCCGGCTTCACAAACGGCGTGATGTCAAACTCCGCCGCCAGCCGGCTGTCTTCGCTGTATCCCGCCTTCTCGCCGTTCACCCACACCGTGCAATTCGAATCCGCCGAACCGATGTTCAACAATACCCGGCGCCCCTTCCAAGCCGCCGGCACTGTGAACGTGCGGCGGTAACACCCCGTCGCGTTTTGCTCCGGCGCAAACGGCGGGTTCGGCTCAAACGGATAAACGATGTTCGTGTAAATGGGCTTGTCGAAGCAATCCTTTTGCAACTGCCAGTTCGACGGCACCGCGATGCGTCCCCACTTCCGCGTTGAAAATTCCGGCTTCCAAAATCCCTTCGGCACGCCCGCCACGGTCGGCACCAAAAAAAATTCCCACGTGCCATCGAGCGACATCCACCACGGCGACGCCGCGTTTTGCAACGCATCCTCCGCGTTCGCATACGCCCCCAGCGGCGCGTGCATCACCTCGCGATGGCGTTCAAAAACTGCGGGATCTTCCCATTCGTTGTGCATCGGCAAACTCCTTTTGGTTGGCGTTGATTTTACATCAACATCGCAAGCGACAACAAGTGCGGCGTGTCAAAGTTACTGAAACGGCGGTGGTGGCGCGGACTTCTTTTTGCACCGGCCATGCAAAGCGATCCGCAAAAACATCAAGAGTGAAAATACGACAAGCGGCCAACGAAAAAACAAATACCAGGCGGGGGATTTGTACGCGCCGCTCGTTGTTGTCAGCGATCCCCCGAGCATATCGAAGTACCAAAAAAAATGCGTGCCGGCAATGACGCCCAAAACAAAACAGAGCGCCGCATATTTTTTGCTTTCTGTTTTGAATCCAACAACGGCAAGGACGATCGTCAGCGGAAGACAACCCATGCTGCTCCAAAAGAAAAGGTGACCCATTGCTTCTTGCATCAGCGTATTCATTCGCGTTGTTTCTCTTTGATGTTGACGGCATGTCCGTGAATCATTGTTGACAGGCCATGCGCGAAAGATAACACAATCCGGGATGCAGAACAATTGAGTGAACGTGAAAGAAACAACTTTCAACACGCAGGGATATATGATCACAGACAAGTGGCCTCCACTTGCGTTGCACCTCCTTACATTTAAACGTGGCGTGGCAGAGATCGAGTTCTGCCACGCGTAAAGATAAAATGCAAGGTTTGTCCGCATCACATGCAAGCAAAATGCGGTTCCTCTGGGGGAGGAATTGACGACGCGAAAAAAAGATTTCACCCACTTGACAGGTGTGAAGCGAGCGTGGTAATATGCGCGCCTTTGTTAGGCAAACCTAACTTTATTAGCTAAGCCTAACAACTGAATTGAACAACATCTTGAGGACTCCTTTTTTCATGCACATGTCACGCTCCGCGATTTTTCGGCTCGCAGTTGGGTTCGTCTGTTTTGCCACGGTTTTGTCGTCAGGATGGGCGAGGGAGGTGTCGTTGGAAAGGGCGGTGGCAACGGCGGAGCGATGGCGGAAGAGTCCTGGCACGCACCTCACCGAGGCCCTGGCGGGCAAGCAAATTGACGCGGCGGAAACTGTCTATGATGAGACCGATTCGACGCCGCTTTTTCATGTGGTGAATTTGGAGGCGGGCGGGTTTGTGGTCATGGCGGCGGATGACGGCGTGGAGCCGGTCGTGGCGTTTTCGGGCAGTGGCGCGTTTGACGCGCAGGAGGGCGGGCCGTTGCAGGCGTGGCTGAAGCGTGACATGCGCGCGCGGCTGGAGGCGGGTGTCGCGCAAGCCATGACCCGTCATGTCGAGGCGTGGGAGGAGTTGCAGGCGCCGGTCATGATGGGGCTGGAGACGGAGGCGCTGGACGATGTCCGCGTGGCGCCGCTGGTGCAGTCGCAATGGGGGCAGGGCGCGTCGGACGGGATGAATGTGTTTAACCGGTTTACGCCGAATGGTTATCCGTGCGGTTGTGTCGCGGTGGCCGGCGCGCAGATCATGCGGTATCACGAATATCCGGCGAGCGTGGCGGCGTCGGAGCAGGCGGTTTTTGTCGACGGTGTCAAGACGGTGATGTCGATTCCGGGGGGCACGTATGACTGGGCCAACATGCGGCTGGCCGGTCCGTTTTCGGTGACGGAGGCGGAGGCGATCGGGCGGTTGTGCGCGGATGCCGGCGCGGCGAGCCGGACGTCTTACGCGGCGGATGGATCGGGCGCGTACAGTGCGACGCTAGCGGAGGGGCTGACGTCGGTGTTTGGGTTTGCGAACGCGAAGACGGTGTTCGGCAGCGCGGCGCAGGGGACGCTGCTGGCCGATGCGATCCTGGCGAATTTGGACGCGGGGTTCCCGGTGTCGCTGGGCATTTTGGAGGAGGATTCCAGGGGCAATCTGGTGAACGGTCATCAGGTGCTGGGCGACGGTTACGGTTATTATGGCGGCACGCTGTATGTGCACATGAACATGGGGTGGAGCGGCAATTCGGATGTGTGGTACAACCTGGCGGAGATCGACACGGAGCGGGGATACACCTTCACGGTGGTGGATGACGTGGTCTTCAATGTGTTCCCGGAATCGACGGGGGAGATTGTGAGCGGGCGCGTTTTGAATGCGTCGGGGAATCCGCTGGCCGGGATCACGGTCGAGCTGTCGGACGGGCAAAGCTGTGTGTCCGACGCGAATGGCATTTTCGCGGCGATTGTCGGGCAGGCGCAGGAGGTGGTTGTGCGCGCGGCGGCGGAAGGGCTCTTTGCCGAGGCTCGCGCGACCACCGGACAATCGACCTCGACGCGCTACACGTATAACTCGACCACGGGCGCGCTGACGTACACGCCGGGCACCGGGACCTGCGGCAACCGTCGGGTGGAGTTGCGGCTGGCGGAGGCGGTTCACGTCGTCTTTGACGCGCAGGGCGGAACGCTGGTTGACAACGAGCGAATGTTCGCGCTGGGCGCGCCGTACGGAACCTTGCCGACGCCGTTGCTGGCGGGTCAGACGTTCACGGGCTGGTACACGGCGGACGGCACGCGCATCGTGGCGGCGAGCATTGTCAGCGACACGGTCACGCAACTTTTTGCCCGGTGGTCCAGCGCGTACGGCGCGGCGTTGAATCCGGATCTGACATGGACATCGGGCGGTGACGCGCAATGGATCATGGTGACGGACGTGACGAGCGACGGTCTTGCCGCGATGCGCAGCGGCGACATGCCCTCCAGCATTTTCTCATCGGAAAGCTGCTGGATTCAAACCACCGTGACGGGTCCTGGCACCTTGCAGTTCGCGTGGCGCGCGACATCGGATTCGCTGACGTTCGCGGTGGACGGCGCCACGACGGCGACCCTTTCCGGCAGCGCATCCAGCGCATGGAGCCGTAAAAATTACAGCATCGCCGCGGGAACTCACACGTTGAGCTGGACCTTCACGCGTCCGCTGCTTTTCCCGGGCAACGGTCATGGCTGGCTGGATGAAGTGAGCTGGACGCCGACAGTCATGCAACTGGCTTCGACGGAAAAGACTTTTGATTACACAGGTGGCGCCGATTCGCTGGGCGTCGCGGCCAATGTGGCGTGGAGCGTGTCGTCCTCCGCCTCGTGGATCACGCTGGAGAATTACTCCGGCAACCTGGATGGCGCGGTGCGGTTTTCGGTCGCGCCCAACACCACCACCGCGCGGCGGAGCGGGACGCTGACCGTGACGGGCGGCGGCGCCAGCCAGACGTGCGCCATCGTGCAAAATCCCCGGCAGGTGACCGTGTTGTTCGACGCGCAAGGCGGCAGTGTCCAGCCGGTGTCGGCGCTGTTGGCGGTGGGTGCAACCTATGGCGTCCTGCCGGTGCCGGTGCGTGATGGATTCGCGTTCGCCGGATGGTTCACCGCGCCGGATGGCGGGGGCGAGCTCGTCACGTCCTCGACGCTGGCGCGCGAAACGATCACACAACTCTATGCGCTTTGGGCGCAGGACATTCGTGACGTCGCGGTCACGTTCAATGCGAGTCCGGGTTCCGTGTCGCCGTCGACGCGCACCTACTCAGTGGGGCAGCAGTTCAAAAGCTTTCCCGTGCCGACGCGCAGCGGATATGCGTTTGCCGGTTGGTTCACGCAGGCCGGCGATCGCGTTTGGGAAAACACGCGCGTTGACGCCAGCGTTGCGTCGATGACGCTCACCGCAAAATGGGTTGCTACCGGTTCGCTGGCCAATGCGTTGAATCCATTGTTGCCGTGGACGTTCACAGATGAAGACAATCGCTGGACAATCGCGACAGGTTCCACGAGCAGTCAGGATGGAACCGGCGTCCGCACGCGTAACGGAAAGAAAGGTGAAGTCCTTACCGCTCAAACCACGGTCACAGGCCCCGGCATCATGACCTTTTATTGGAAACGCGCCAGCACGGCGTCAGCCGACACGTTGATCTTCTCTGCCAATGGCACGACACATTTCACGAAGACCACCACGTCATGGACCAGCGCGCAACTGACCTGCTCCGCCGGTGAAAAGGTTTGCCGTTGGACGTATACACACGGGAACAGCGACAGCAACAACTTCTATTTCGACATGGTGGTCTGGACGCCCACGCTGATGACACTGACGCCGTCAACGAAGTCGTTCTCCGCCTCCGCCGGCAATGCCACCGCCAGCGTGGAATCCAACGCTGCTGAATGGACCGCGCAAAGCGAAGTGGAGTGGATTACGCTGACAGCCGGCGCAAGCGGCGCGTTGAACGGAAACGTGGCGTATGTTGTTGCCGAAAACACCAGTTACGAATCCCGTACTGGCCGCATCAAAGTGAGCGGTGCGGGCGCTGTCGAATACATCACCATTTTCCAAAACGCCGCGGTGCAAACCGTTTCGCTGGAAGAGGCGCTTGATGCTTCTCTGGCCTTCGAAACCTCCGGCAACGCCCTTTGGTTTGGGCAGGTCGTTGACTCCAGCGACGGCGAAGACGCGGCCCAAAGCGGTTCGCTCAACGCCGGCGGAAGCAGCACGCTCAACGTCGCGCTCGACGGCCCGGGATGGTTGCGCTTCATGTGGCGCGCCGACTCCACGCACGCCAGCGACACGTTGACGTTCACGCGCGGCGGCGCACCGCTTGCCACCCTTTCCGGAAGCACCGACTGGCAACCTTTCGCCTGCATTGTCGGAAGCGCGGGGCAACCCTTTAGCTGGACTTACACACGCGACAGCGCAAGCGCAAATCCCGACGCGCGCGGATTGCTCGACCGGGTTGAATTTTTCCCGCTGGCCAACGCGCCCGACACCGACGGCGACGGCATGAACGATGTCGCCGAATGGATGGCCGGCACAGATCCGGAAGATCCCGCCGATTGTCTCCTTGCCAGCACATGCGACCTCTGCACCGACACCGACGGCAATCCGGCGCTTCGCATTCAATGGTTCGCAAAGGCCGGACGCACCTACCAAGTCCTCACCGCCGACGCTCCCGGAGCAACCTGGCGCAACGCTCCTGATCATGCGGTTGCCGGTGGCCAAACCCGTCTGACCGCCGCGGAGGACACCACGCTCACCTGCGTCATCCCGCTCTCCGGCAGTTCCGGTTTCTTCCGCATCTCACTGGTTCTCGAATGACGCCCATACTCAAGCCGGTGGCCGTTACGCTCCTCGTTCTCCTCGCCGCGCGCGCAACGGCCGACAATTTTCACGTGATCCGTCCGGTTTCGCGCGCCGCCGCCGCCGCGGTGCCAACGCCCACGCGCACCATTCGCCTGGGCGGCGGCACGCTGTATATTCTCTCATCCGGAAACGCCGCCGCGCTGTACCATACGCGGACGAACGAAGAGGGTCGTACCATGAAAATGAAAAGGGTATGTACCTGCGAAACCGCGTAGATTGAAAAGGGTGTGGAGTTGAAGGAAGATCATTCGCGCGAACATTGCGCGATGGTTGCGCGGGGTTCGCGCGAAGGGCGCGCGGTTGGTACAAATGGATTTGGGCAAACAAGAAGCCCCGGACGTTTGAGGCGTCCGGGGCTTGGGCCATTGGGTTGGGGTTGTGGCGTGGCGGGACTTCTGCCACGCCACGCTGCGGGTGTGCAGGGACTAATAAAGCGAGAACTTTGTTTCGCGCACACTGATGAAGTTGAGCCATTCCTTGTCTTTATCAAGTGTCGCAAAGCATGCCCGATAGTCGATCCAGTAAAAAAGTCAAAAGGAGGAGGGCGATGTGAAGTTTCCAAGGTTGCCGGGGAATCCGGTGTTTTACGTGACGGTGGCGACGGTGATTGGCTCGGGGCTGGTGGCGTTCAACGTGTTGCTACCGGATGAGGCGACGCAGCTCGCCGGTTTCGTGGGGCAGGTTGCCACGGGTCTGATCGGGATTGCCACGATTGTGGCGGGCGTGGTCGCCCGCTTCAAAAACAACATCAAATAGCCGACGGATTTCCGGCGGCGCAAACAAAGGAGTTAAACGTGAAGTATTTTGAAACGATTTTTGGCTGGTGCATCGCGGGGTTCGCGGTGTTGTGCGCGGTGCTGTTCCTGGTGGGGTGCATTCACAGTTCGCCGCGCAATCAAACGAACAACTTTGACAAGGTGGAGATCACCGTCAACGGCGGCGGCGCCCTGACCAACGGCACGCCCAGCGTCACCATCGGCGCGAACGACCAGATGATTGACCAGGGCGATGAGAACAGCGGTGGCACGGGCAACCGCGTGCCTATCACGACCACGGCGCAGATTCCCACGCAGGGGTCGAGCATCGGCGCCGCCGTCGATGAGGTGGCAAGTTGGGTGACCGGTGGCAAGGCCAACGGCGTCGCCACGGGCGCGACAGGGACAGGCACGGTGCCGACTGCGGATTGCGCCGATGGAAGTTGTGAGGTGCAATAATGATCATGGCGGCTGTTGTGGCACAGGCCGCGGACAATGCCGCGATGAGCGCCGCCACATGGTGTGTGCTCATCGCGCTTGTCTCTCTTGCCGGTTCGCTGGCGAGCATCTGGCGGGCGTTTGTGACGCCGAAGGAATACGCCACGCTGCGCCAGTTGATCGCGCTGGAAAACCGCTTTGACAAGCACCTGGAGCAGGAGCGCCAGGACGCCAAGGATTTTGACGCGCGGTTTGAGCGTTTCCAATCGGAGGTTTTGGGGAAGCTGGACGACGTGAAGCAGGATATTGCGGATTTGCGGGTGGAGTTGGAGAAGCGGACGTAACGGAAGGAGGGCGAGGGTGGAGCGGGCGAACAAAAGCAAAATCGGGCGGCTGCCGTGGAAGGTCCGCGACCGGCTGAATGAGATGCTGCGTGACGGCGTGCGCGGGGCGAAAATCCTTGTGTGGTTGAACACGCATGTGAAGCCGCCGGACGCGCCGATCACGGCACCGAACCTTTCGGATTGGCGCAAAACGGGTTATCGCGCGTGGCTGGAGGATCGCAAAAAGACGGACTACCTGCGGGATTTTTCGGAGCTCTCGCAGTCCATCGCCAAGGCGACGGGCGGAAACCCGGCGGGGGTGGCGGCGCGGCTGATCACGGAGCAGGTGCTGAAGGCGGTGGCGAAGCTGGCGGAGAAGGGGGATGCGGACCCGGAGCTTTTGGGACAGTTGACCAAGGTGGTGACGCTGCTGAACAGCAGCGAGGCGGAGGCGCGCAAGCTGGAGTTGCAAATGCAACGCCTGGAGGTGAAGGAGGAGGAGCTGCGGCTGAACAAGCGGAAGTTCAAGACGCAATGTGTGAGGCAATTCCTGAAATGGATGCAGAATCAGGAGATTGTCGGCATCGCCAAGGGCGGCGCGTCGAATGAGGACAAGATCGCGGCGATTTTGAAACACATGGACAAGGAAGAGGATGAGGGGGACGGGGAGGACGAAGGGTGAACCTTCTGCCCTTCCAAAAGAACGCGCTGACGCAGGGACGCACGTATGGCATCCTGGCGTT
The DNA here is from genome assembly GCA_031550185.1 of Kiritimatiellia bacterium. Classification (GTDB taxonomy): domain Bacteria; phylum Verrucomicrobiota; class Kiritimatiellia; order RFP12; family JAVBOU01; genus JAVBOU01. Next base: position 13,646 of record JAVBOU010000004.1, read on the forward strand.
GCTGTACCGTCGCCAAGCGGGCAAGACAACCATTTTCGCGCGCGTGGGGACGCGGTGGATGCTGGAGTTTCCGGGATGCCTGGTGACGTATGCGTCGTGCTCGCTTTCGGCGGGGTCGGAGATGACGGAGCGCGAGGCGCAGGCACTGGTCGGCATCGTGGATCTGCTCGCCTTCACCGACGAACTCGACACCTCGACGCTGACGGATGTCGTCGCTCCGTTTAAAACCGCCATCGACTCGCCGGCCGCGCGGCAAATGCTGATTTGTCATTACAGCGCCGGGGTCAACGCGCCGGGGCCAAGTCCTGACTACGCCTGGCTTCCCAACTACTTTCGCACCAGCGTCGGTTACCCAGCGCAATGCCGGAAGATCGCCATCAGCAATGGCAGCGGCGGCGCCATGACGCATCCGTTTGCGCCGGGCGATTCGCTCCTTTACATCGAAAGCCACGCCCTGCTTTTTTCATCGTACTTCAACCTCTTCGCGCTTCCGCAATCCGGTCAACCCTCCACGCTGCTTTTCGACGCGCGATTCAATCCGCTCGACCTCTTCAATCAAAAGGATTTTATGCGGACGATTCACGCCACGTATCCCGTCTCACTCGACAATGCTCCGGGCGGCGTGAGCGACACTTTCGCGCAACTCGACGCACATTGGCCCGCGCTCCTCAAATGGCCAGGCTCCCGTCTCACTTACGGCAGTCATTGCTTTATTCCGGTCACCAGTTCCATCGGAATTTCCAGCGAATTTCTCCATCTTCCGCTCGTTGATCGTCCGGATATTCGGGCTCTCAGCCCTTTTGATGAAATTTATTTTGCCGCACAAAACGAACCGCACATCGACATCAACGCGCACAACAAGCGCCATTTTCTCAAGGCGATTCTTCAAGCGGCGGACTCCGACAACGACGGCTTTGACGACTACGCCGAACACCTTGCCGCGACGGATCTCTTTGATGCCTCCGACTTCCTCCGCATCACCTCCTTTTCCCTTTCGCCGGCCACGCTGACGATTCGCTTTCCCGCCCGCGCGGAACGCTCCTATCAAATTCTCTCCGCCGCGTCCCTGGCGTTGCCTGTCACGCCGCTTCCCAACACACGCGTCACCGCTTCTGATGACACATGGCTTGACGTCTCCTTCCCGCGGCCTGAATCCACTTCCGGATTTTTCAAGCTGCAGCTCATCTCTTCCGACGACCGTTAGGCGTTATAAAATATGGTTCAAGACTAGTTTAGAGTGGAAATCTTCAACAACACGTGTTAAAACACAGGTGATTTCCATGAAAAACAAGTATCTCAAACATTCTCACATTTCGGAGGTTCATTTCAGAGCCCTCACCAAGCAGTTTGCGCT
>JAVBOU010000190.1:0-17633 GCA_031550185.1 Kiritimatiellia bacterium
AGTCCGGGGCAGGGGCCGCGCCCCCGCCCCCCCCCCCTGATGGTTTTCTCCCAAAAATTTGCCACCCCCCAAACACACCCCCGCGCCTCTGGGTGCGCCCCGCGCGCCCGCCCGCCCTCCATGTCCACGATGCCATCGGGATGTTGCAGCGGCGCTACAACACAGAAACTCTTTTCGTGGCGTGGCAGAGGTCGTGCCACGCCACGAGGCGGTTTCAACGTTTACACGTTGTTGAAGCGCTGACCCGGCGCAGGAGCATCGACGCGTTTGGCACCGTGTTCGTGCAGGAGCTGGGTCATCGCCTCGACCTGTGTTCCCTCACCGTGAACCGCAAAGGCGCGGGCAATGGGTTGTTTATTCATGGCATCGAACCAGTTCATGAGCGCGGTGCGATCGGCGTGCGCGGAGAGCGCGTTGATGGTGTGAACGCGAGCCTGGAGGCGGTGTTCGTCGCCGAGGATTTTGACCACGGGGCGGTGTTCGACAAGGCGGCGGCCAAGGGTGTTTTCAGCCTGGAAGCCGACAATGAGAATGATGTTGCGGGGATCGCCGATGTTGTTCTTGAGGTGATGCAAAACGCGGCCGCCTTCACACATGCCGGAGGCGGCGATGATGACCATGGGGCCGGGCTGGGCGTTGAGCGCCTTGGATTGCTCGACTGTCTCGATAAAGCGCAGGCCGGGGAAGCGAAGCGGATTGTGGCCGCTACGGAGAAGCTCGAGAGCGGCTTCGTCGAAGCATTCGTGATGGCGGTCGTAAATCTGCGTGGCCTTGAGGGAGAGAGGGCTGTCGACGTAGACGGGCGTGTGAGGGATGCGACCGCGCTTGAGAAGGTCGTTGAGGAGGTAGATAATGTGCTGGGTGCGGCCAACGCTGAAGGCGGGAATGATCAGCTTGGCGCGCTGCTGATGAATGTCCTCGAAGAAGCCCTTGATGCGGCCCTCGACGTTTTCGCTGGCGGGGTGATCGCGGTCGGCGTACGTGCTTTCGATGAGGAGAATGTCGGCGCCGGGGATGATCTCGGCGGGCGGTTCGAGGGGACGGCCGGGCTGGCCAAGGTCGCCGGTGAAAACGAGGCGGCGGTTGCGTCCGTCCTCCTGCTTGACGTTGACTTCGGTGAGGGCGGAACCGAGAATGTGGCCGGCCTCGTGAAAGACGGCGTTGACATGGTTGCCGAGATCGATCTGCGAATGAAGCGGCTCGGGCGTGAAGTGCTGCATGATGCGGTCGACGTCCGCCTCGGTGTAGAGCGGCTCGAAAAGATTTTTGCCCTGCTCGGCGCGCTTTTTGTTGACGTGCTCGAGGTCAAGCAACTGGAGGTGAACCGAATCGCGCAGGAGAATGTTGGCGAGATCGGCGGTGGCGGGTGTGCAGTGAATCTTGCCGCGAAAACCGTTGCGCGCGAGCGTGGGGAGATTGCCGCAGTGATCGACGTGCGCGTGAGAGAGAAGAACGGCGTCGATCGCGCTGGCGTCAATGGGAATCTGCCGGTTTTTTTCGAACGCCTCCTTGCGCGAGCCTTGAAAGAGGCCGTAGTCGAGGAGAATTTTTTTGCCGTTGGCCTCGAGCAGATGCATGGATCCGGTGGTGGTGTGCGCGGCGCCGAAAAACTGCAGATTGATCATGGAATTCCCGTTGTTGAAAATGAGCGGAAAGTGAAATGGAATTTTACACCGCGGCGAGGGAAAATTGCAAGGGCGAATCCGTGACGCCGCGATGTGAGCGACATAACGCAAAACGGGCGACCAAAAGGTCGCCCGTGATTTTGGAAAAAGCAAGACGCGCGTTTTTAGCTGGCGGGTTTTTCGTCTTTGGCTTCTTTGACGGGAAGGGTGTAGGTGACCCATTCAATGAAGGCCATTTCAGCGCCGTCACCTTTGCGGGTGTCGAGCTTGATGATGCGGGTGTAGCCGCCGGGACGGCCGGCCATGGCGGGAACGACGTCATCGAAAAGTTTCTGGACGGCTTCGACACTGCGGAGACGGGCGGCGGCAAGACGGCGGGCGGCGAGGGTGCCTTTGCGGGCGAGGGTGACGATTTTTTCGGCGTCGCGACGGGCGGCCTTGGCCTTGGGGAGGGTGGTGCGGATGCGTCCGTTGAGGATGAGGCTGGCGACGAGCATGCGCATGAGTTGCTCGCGGTGGGAGGTGCTGCGTCCGAATTTTTTGGCTGTTCTGCGGTGGCGCATGGGAGGGTGTCCTGTTCGGTTGAAGTTGGGAGTTGAAAAGGTGGCGGTTTATTCGTCGTCGGCAAATTCGCCGTCATCGTCATCGATGTCGTCGCCGAGATCTTCTTCTTCGTCGTCGGCGTACTCTTCGTCAAGGGGTTCGTCGTCGTCCTGAGGGATGGCGGAGGGGGCGGGGGGAGTGGAGAGGAGGGAAATGTCGAAGGGGTAGCCGAGGCCGAGGCCGAGTTCGACGAGCTTGTCTTTGATCTCGTTGAGGGATTTTTTGCCGAAGTTGCGGTATTTGAGCATGTCCTGCTCGGTCTTGAGGGCGAGCTCGCCAACGGTGGTGATGTTGGCGTTGTTGAGGCAGTTGGCGGCGCGGACGGAGAGCTCGATTTCGTTGACGGACATGTTGAGAATGCGGCGGAGGCGGTCGCGTTCCTCGTCGGAGGAGAGTTCGTGGGGAGAGTCGGCGGCCTCGATTTCGTCGGCGTAGTCGACGAAGACGTCGAGGTGGTGGCGAAGGATGGTGGCGGCGGTCTTGAGGGCGACTTCGGGGTCGACGCGGCCGTCGGTCCAGACGTCGAGGATGAGTTTTTCATAGTCGGTGTGCTGGCCGACGCGGGTGTTTTCGACGTCGAAGTTGACGCGGGTGACGGGGGAGAAGATGGAGTCGACGGGGATGCGGCCGATTTCCTGTTCGTCGCCTTTGTTGCCTTCGGCGGAACAGAAGCCGCGGCCGGTGCGGATTTCGACCTGGAGGTCGAGGACGCCGTCGGCGTCGAGGGTGGCGATGCGCTGGGTGGGGTTGAGGACTTCGATGGCGTTTTCGGCGACGAAGTCGGCGGCGGTGACGACGCAGGGGCCTTTTTTGTGGAGTTTGAGCCAGCGGGCGGAGCGGGTCTGGCTTTTGAGGAGGACACGCTTGAGGTTGAGGATGATGTCGGTGACGTCTTCGGAGATTCCGGGGAGGGAGCAGAATTCGTGGGCGGCGCCCTGGATGCGGATGGAGGAGATGGCGACGCCCTCGATGGAGGAGAGGAGGACGCGCCGGAGGCTGTTGCCGAGGGTGCGTGCGTAGCCGACCTCGAAGGGTTCGGCGATGAAGCGGGCGTAGTCGGGCTGGACGAGGGACTCGTCGCGGACGACCTGTTTGGGCATTTCGAAGCGGCTTAGGCGAATCGGCATGATGGCATTCCTTAAGATGCCGGAACGCCCGCGGGGAGGCGGGGTTCCGGACGGGTGGGCACGCGGAAGGGGAAAGCTTTAGCGGGAGTAGAGCTCGACGATGGCCTGTTCGTTGACGATGGGCGCGATTTGCTCGCGGGTCGGAACGGAGAGGATTTCGCCGCGGAGGTTTTTGGGGTCGGCGCTGAGCCACGCGGGGGTCTGCATGGGAGCGGCTTCGAGGGCCTTGGTGGTCATGTCGCGGCTGCGGGGGCGGTCGCGGATGACGATGGTGTCGCCGACTTTGCACGCGCGGGACGGAATGGAGCAGGTGCGTCCGTTGACGGCGATGTGGCCGTGGAGGACGAGCTGGCGCGCGGCGCGGCGGCTGGGAGCCCATCCGAGGCGGTAGGCGACGTTGTCGAGGCGGAGTTCCAAAATCTGGAGCATGGTCTCGCCGGTGACGCCGGTGCGGCGGAAGGCTTCGGCGAAGACGCGGCTGAATTGTTCTTCCTGGATGCCGTACTGGCGGCGGAGGCGCTGTTTTTCACGCAGCTGCATGCCGTAGTCGGACATCTTTTTCCGGGCGCGACCGCCACGGCCGCCGTGCATGCCGGGGATGGGGTGTCCCTGGTCGATGGGGCATTTGGCGAGGTAGCAACGCGCGCCTTTGAGGAACAGCTTGATTCCTTCGCGGCGGCAGAGACGGCAGGCGGGTCCTGTGTAACGGCCCATAGGTTAGACTCTCCTTCTTGTGCGGGGGCGGCATCCGGTGTGGGGGATGGGGGTGCAATCTTTGATGCAGGTGATGTGCATGCCGGCGGACTGGATGCCGCGGACGGCGGACTCGCGGCCGGCGCCGGCGCCCTGGATGCGGACTTCGACTTCGTGCATGCCTTTGGCAACGGCCTGGCGGGCGGCGTCCTGGGCGACCATGGTGCCGGCGAAGGCGGTACACTTGCGCGACCCCTTGAATCCGGCGCGACCGGCGCTGCTCCAGGAGATGACGCCACCGCGGGCGTCGGTGATGGAGACCTGCGTGTTGTTAAAGGTGGAACGGATGAAGGCGATGCCGGCGGGGATGGACTTGGCGCGGCCTTTGCGCTTGGCGTCGACAGCAACGCCTTTGTTGTCAGTCTCAGCGAGGATGGCCTGGCCTTCGCTCATGGCGGGCTTTTCGGCGGCCTCGGGGGCGGCGGGTTCTTTTTTGGTTTCTTCGCTCATGAATCAAGCCTGGGGGTTATTTTGCCTTGCGGGCTTCCTTGTTGCGGACGGCGCCGACGGTCTTCTTGGAGCCCTTGCGGGTGCGGGCGTTGGTGCGGGTGCGCTGGCCGCGGGCGGGGAGGCCGCGCTTGTGGCGGTTGCCGCGGTAGGAGCCGATGCTGATGAGGCGGCGGATGTCCTGGGAGACTTTCCGGCGCAAATCGCCCTCGACTTGGAACTGCTCCTGGATGAAGGCCACAATGTGGCGGATCTCATCCGGTGTGAGGTCGTCGGCCTTTTTGGCCGGGTCGATCTTGCAAGTTTCGACAATGTCCTGGGCGCGCTTGGGCCCGATTCCATGGATGTACCGGAGCGCATAACCGATGCGCTTTTTACCCGGGACGTCCACACCCATCAATCTTGGCATGGTGGTGACTCCTAACCTTGACGCTGTTTATGACGAAGGTTCGTGCAGATGACACGAACAACCCCTTTGCGCCGCACGATGCGGCAACGTTCACAAATGCGTCGCACTGAACTGCGAACTTTCATAGCATTTTTCCCCGTTGAAAAAAGGTGGCCAATATATAACACATGGCGGTGGGTTGTCTAGTATTTTTTTTCGGCTGGTTTTCCGCGGGGAAAAATGGCGAATATTTTGAGGCATGAACGGTTGCTGGCGTCAAATGGGGCATTGTGTTTCGATTTGGGTTCGAACTCGAAATGAAGGTGGAATTGTAGCCGCCGGCACGGCGGTTGGCAAGCTTGTTTTATTGTGCCGGGCGCCATCGTGATGCGACGCAGAGGCAAAAAAGATTTTTTGGCGTTTCAATTTTTCATCGCAACGTGGTTCGCCGCATTCGCTCCGCGACGCCTTTCGCCTGCATGGGCAAGGTATTTTGCCGGATTGCCTGCCGAAACCGAAATCCGCGCGCGACGTGTGTGCGTCCTTGCCCTCCGGCCTTGCGATGCGGTATACTTTTCCCCTTTCATTATGAATGCAAACGCCCCATGCTCCGGCCCGTTTGACTCCTTCGGGAGCCATGTGTTCAGCATCCGCACGATGCGGGATTACCTCTCCGAACGCGCCTACCAGTCCCTCCTTTCCACGATCCAGCAGCAAATGCCGCTCGACCCGTCGATCGCCGACGAAGTGGCCGACGCGATGAAGAACTGGGCGATCCGCCACGGCGCGACGCATTACACGCACTGGTTTCAGCCGCTCACCGGCAACACCGCGGAAAAGCAGGACGCCTTCCTCTCGCCGACACAGGACGGCGCGATGATTACCACCTTCTCCGCAAAGGAGCTTTCGCAGGGCGAGGCCGACGGCTCCAGCCTGCCCTCCGGCGGTTTGCGCGCGACATTTGAGGCGCGTGGCTACACCGCGTGGGATCCCACCAGCCCCGCGTTCATCAAGACCTCTTCCGGTGTGAGTGTGCTTTGCATTCCGACCATCTTTTGCGGTTATCACGGCGAGGCGCTCGACAAAAAAACGCCGCTCCTGCGCTCCCACGCCGCGCTCTCCAAACAGCTCACGCGGCTCGGCAAAATTTTCGGCGATCCCTGCGACCACACTCCCTGCGCGACCCTCGGCGCCGAGCAGGAATACTTCCTCGTGCGCAAGGAACACTACTACGCGCGGCCTGACCTCATCCAAACCGGACGCACCCTCTTCGGCCGCCGCCCGCCGCGCCACCAGCAGATGGAGGATCATTACTACGGCAAGACGCCGCCCGACGTCCTCGCCTTCATGCACGACGTCGATTGCGAGCTCTGGCGCCTCGGCGTCCCCGCCAAAACCCGCCACAACGAAGTCTCCCCCGGCCAGTTCGAGCTCGCCCCTGTCTTCGAAACCCAGAACCTCGCCGTCGACCACAACATGATCGTCATGCAGGTTCTCCGCGAGACCGCCGACCGCCACGGCTTCGCCTGCCTCCTCCACGAAAAACCCTTCGACGGCGTCAACGGCTCCGGCAAGCACAACAACTGGTCCATCACCGGCACCGACGGCAAAAACTGGCTCTCCCCCGGCAGCAACCCGCACGACAACTTGAAGTTCCTCACCATGCTCACCGCCATCATCAAGGGCGTTGACACCTTCGCCGACCTCCTGCGCGCCACCATCGCCACCGCCGGCAACGAACTCCGCCTCGGCGCCAACGAAGCCCCGCCCACCATCATCTGCATCTTCCTCGGCGACCAGCTCACCGACATCCTCGCGCAAATGACCCGCGAAGGCACCGCCACGCGCACCAAAGACGCCGGCCGCATCTCCCTCGGCCTCGCCGCGCTCCCCAACCTCCCGCGCGACGCGACCGACCGCAACCGCACCTCGCCCCTCGCCTTCACCGGCAACAAATTCGAATTCCGCGCCGTCGGCTCCAGCCAGAGCTGCGCCACCCCCAACGTCATCCTCAACGCCATCACCACCTGGGCCGTCGACGAGATCGCCACCGAACTCGAGGCCAAACTCGCCGCCGACAAAAAGCGCACCCTCGAACAACTCCTCGACGACCTCCTCGCCCAAACCCTCCGCAACCACCAGCGCATCCTCTTCGACGGCGACAACTACAGCCACGCCTGGCGCGAGGAGGCCGCCCGCCGCGGTCTCGGCCGCCTCACCTCCATCCCCGACGCCATCGCCGCCTTCACCGCGCCCGACGCCCTCAAAATGCTCCTCAAGTACGAGATCTTCTCCGAGCGCGAGCTCCACTCCCGCTGCGAAATCTACACCGAAATCTACAACAAATCCGTCCACATCGAAGCCGCCGTCACCCGCGACCTCCTCCGCTCCCACATCGGCCCCGCCGCCCTCCGCTACGCCGCCGAGCTCCGCGCCGCCGCCCTCCCCGCCCCGCCAATCGCCCGCCACACCGCACTCGTCACCGACCTCGCCGCCGACCTCTACACCGCCGCCGAAACCCTCGACGCCGCCCTCGACGCCCGCGACCTCCCCGCCCAGCAGCGCGCCATGACCACCGCCCGCAAAACCGTCGACCACCTCGAAGCCCTCATGCCCCACGACCGCTACCCCTTCCCCACTTACGCCGACATGTTCTTCGCCCTCTAACCCCAAGGAACCCCATGATCCTCCTCAACGAAAACTTCCAAAAACTCCAAGCCTCCTACCTCTTCTCCGACATCGCCAAACGCGTCAAAACCTACGCCGAAGCCCACCCCGACAAAAAAATAATCCGCCTCGGCATCGGCGACGTCACCGAGCCCCTCCCCCCCGCCTGCATCGACGCCATGCACAAAGCCGTCGACGAAATGGCCACCCGCGCCACCTTCCGCGGCTACGGCCCCGAACAAGGCTACGACTTCCTCCGCAACGCCATCGCCACCCACGACTACCAGGCCCGCGGCGCACAAATCCAGCCCGACGAGATTTTCGTCAGCGACGGCGCCAAATGCGACACCGCCAACATCCAGGAACTCTTCGCCCAAAAAATCACCATCGCCCTCCCCGACCCCGTCTACCCCGTCTACGTCGACACCAACGTCATGGCCGGCCGCACCGGCAAACCCTCCAAAGGCCGCTACAAAGGCCTCACCTACCTCCCCTGCACCCCCGAAAACCACTTCGTCCCCGCCCTCCCCGAACAACCCGTCGACCTCATCTACCTCTGCTTCCCCAACAACCCCACCGGCGCCACCGCCACCCGCGACCAGCTCACCGCCTGGGTCAACTACGCCCGCGAACACCGCGCCATCATCCTCTTCGACGCCGCCTACGAAGCCTTCATCCGCAACCCCGACCTCCCCCACTCCATCTACGAAATCCCCGGCGCCCGCGACGTCGCCATCGAATTCCGCAGCCTCTCCAAAACCGCTGGCTTCACCGGCACCCGCTGCGCCTTCACCGTCGTCCCCAAAGACCTCTGCGCCTGGACCAAAAAAGGCGACAAACTCCCCCTCCACCCCATGTGGAACCGCCGCCACACCACCAAATTCAACGGCGTCTCCTACCCCGTCCAGCGCGCCGCCGAAGCCGTCTACTCCGACGCCGGCCAAGCCCAGACCCGCGCCCTCATCGACCTCTACCTCGCCAACGCCCGCACCATCCGCTCCACCATCACCGACCTCGGCTACACCTGCACCGGCGGCGACAACAGCCCCTACATCTGGATCCAGACCGGCGCCAGGGACGACTGGAAATTCTTCGACAAACTCCTCAACAAATGCCAGGTCGTCACCACCCCCGGCAGCGGCTTCGGCCAATGCGGCAAAGGCTTCATCCGCATCAGCGCCTTCAACTCCCCCGCCAACGTCGAGGAAGCCATGACCCGCCTCCGCAAAGCCCTCTAACCCCCCGCTTCACAAACCGCTCGTGGCGTGGCAGAGGTTCTGCCACGCCACAAGCGGTTTTGTATTTCATTCGCGTCAGTGGTCAGCGAACGATGAAAAGCGTTCCTGGCGGATAGACGGAAAGGGAGAGCACCTTTTCGTCTTCGCTGAGATGCAGCTTCCATGTCAACGAGTTCCTGGCCGGGAGGACGAGGCTGACGTTGTTGGTGGCGATGCGACCGGAGGCGGAGATGAGGGCAAACGTTTGTCCGAGTTTTGCCGGATCGCTGAGCACGGGAGCGATGTAGCTGCCCGTGTTAAACGTGGCGTTGCCGGTAAGGGTGAGGGGTTGGATGCCGTCGGAGCCGATATCGACGGCAAGGCCGTTGTCCTGGCCGACGACAAGGTTTTCGGCGTTGATGGCGCCGCCGTTGAGAATGAGGACGTTGTCGCTGGTGTAACCGGCGCGGTTGCCGATGGTGATCGTGCCGGCGTTTTGAACCGTGCCGCCAGCGCTGACGCGAAGCCAGTTGGCGTTGGCGGTGGCGCCGGCCTGCGCGGCAGGCGAATTGCCAATGACAAGGGCTTGTCCGTTGACATCCCAGAGTGAGTTGCCAAGGCTGCCGCCGACAACATGCACGCTGTTGGTGTGGGCGAAGCGATACACTTTGTTGACGCTGTTCAGGTAGGCGAGGCCGATGCTGACGCCGCCGCGGGTGAACAGCGAGCCACTATTGGTGACGATGAGATATCCGTTCCATGTGTTCGCGGCGCCGGCCCGTCCGACATGCATGTCGCCAATGTTTTGGGCAACGGCGCCGGCGTCGATGATGAGGCCGTTGTCGTAGGCAACACCCTGTCCGCTGTGGTTGATGACGCATGCGCCTTCGTGCGCGTTCCAGCGGGCGCCTGTTGTAATGATAAATTTGTTGTAACAGGCGTTATGGTTGGGGCCATACGAATAACCGACGGTTGCCGTGCCGCTTGAGTAAAGCGAGGCGTTGTTGGAAACGGTCATGCTGTTATCGTTGCAGGGTGCGCCGTTGGCGGTGTTTTTATAGCCAATATTAAGGGCGGCGATGTTGGTGACAACAGCAGAGTCGGTGATGGTGACGCGGTTGCGAGTGGCGGATGTCGCGCCGCCCGTAGAGGCAATATGGAATGTCGCGTCGCCGTTGTCCCACAGTGTGTTTTCGCCGGAAATAAGTATGGTATTGTCATCGCCGCCGGCGTTGCCGTTGCTGGCGATTTGCGTGCCTTTGACGCGGACTTCCGAGCCGTTGTTGATGATGACGGCATAAAAATGTCCGCCATTGCCGAGGTTGAAAACGGTGTCGGGCTGGCGCCATTTGGCGCCATTGGTGACAGTGAGGATGGCACCTGAGCCGCCGGAAAGAGGGCCGAGGACTGCGGCTCCGGTATTGTCAAGGGTGCAGTCATCCAACGTAAGACCACCGGTGATGAGTTGTATGCCGTTGATGTGCGCGCCTTGAGTGATGCGGGTCGTGGCGGTGGTGACGCGAACGCTGCCGCTTGCCAAAAGGCGCCCGCCCAGCGTGACGTCGGCAGGCGGCGCGAGGGAGAGCGTGCCTTCTTGCACGATTTTATCGCCGGCACCGGAGAGGTCGTTGAGGGTGAGCATGCCGGAGCCGAATTTGTAAAGCGTGCCGGTGACAGGGGCATTGAGGATGGCGTTGGCATTGGCGGGAACAAAGACGTAACCGCCGGAGTCGGGGAGACGGAGGGTGCCGTTTTGCAGGGTGACGCTGTTGCCCAAAATGGCGCCGCCGAGCGTGAAGGTGTTGCCGCCGAAATTGAGGATGCCGGCGGTGATGTGCGCGGCGGCGGCGGTAGTGTCTGTCGCGAGGGACTTGGTTCCGCTGGCGGAGTAATAAATGGAGGCGGGGTAGTTGCCCGTCGCCAGGGTGGTGACGCCGTTGGCGCCATAGGTCAGGAACGCGCCGGTCGACGCGATGAACCAGGGCGGCAGGACGCTGTCCGTGAGAAAGTCGTTGGCATTGCCAAGGAAAAGGCGTTCGCTGGCGCCGAGTGTGGCCGGGACTTGCAGGGAACCACCGCGTTGCGTCAGTGAGTTGAGGGTGAGATCGGCGTTGGTGAGGAGGAGCTTGCCGGCATTGAGACCGCCGTCAAGACGGAGGGCGTTGCGTGTGATGGCGGCCGTATCGGCGCCGGTGATGGAGAGCGTGGCGTTCGCAGTGGGCAGCACGGTGTCCGCACCGAGATGCAGGTCGCCGTCGCCGAGCGAGTCGGCGTTGCCGGAGACCGTGGCGTTGAGTTGTCCGCCACGAATGAAGAGGCCGCCGGAGAAGTCGTTGGCGGTGTTGCCAAGGCCGAAGGTGCCTTTGCGAAGGATCACGGAACCGGGGCCGCTGAGCTTGACGTTGTTGATGGCGCCGGACGTCACGTCATTGACCCGCATTTCGTTGTTGAGCGTGAGCGTCGTGTTTCCGGAAAGCGTCCACGCGGCGGCGCTCTGCAGCGTCACGTCAAAGACCTCGGCGTTGACGGCGAGCGCGGCGTTGAAGGCGGCATTTTTGCTGAAGAGCACGGAGTCGCCGGAACGGAAGGCGAGTTTGCTTGCGGGCGCGTCGGCGAGGTACCAGTTTGCGCTGGTGGTGTCCCAACTGGCAGGTACCGCGACGCCATCCCAAACGACTTCGCGCACGCCGATGGTGGCGGAGTTCGTGGCGGTCCAAACCGCCGGTTGGTTGGCCGGATTGTCCGGCATGGTGTTCTGCGCTTTGAAGGCGTAATAGAGCGTGGCGCCGGCGTCACCGTTGAGGATGTGAGTGATGGTTTTGGCGACAGCGGTGGTTTCCACAACAACGCTATTTTCGAGCGCGGGCGAGAGGCCGTAGAAACAAGTGACCGTGGTCGCGGCCGCGCCGGCTGAAAGGAGGGGAACGCTCAGCTTGAGCGAATCCGGATAGGCCACGTAAGACGGCGTTCCAAGCGCGGGCGCACCCAAGGTGCCAAATTCACCGGCTTCGTATGACCATGTTGCGTGGATGGCATTGTCGACGGCAAAACGGAAAAAATAGGTGCGATAATAATTCAGTTGTGCCATGGGAATGAAGATCGAAAATTCGCCAGGCGCAACGTTCTGCGTGACGAGCGAAGACGTCCAGCCAGCGGCCTGCATTCCGGCGTCATCGAACCCAAAATACGCCGAGACCGTCACCGTGTCGGCGCCGCCGCTGGAGACCACGCGCCCGTAAAGCGTAACCCCGGAGACGGCAACATCCGCACCCGCAACTTCAACACCCGGCACATCCTCATTCAACGGCTCCACAACGCCATACTGAGCGAAAGTCGTGGGCGAATTCATGGTGCGATAATTGGCCGCAATCCACGCCGCGGAGCGCGCCACATTGGAGACACGCGCCTCATCCAAATTTCCTTTCCAACTCGTGCTCTGCCCGGCATTTAAGTTCCCCAAAAGCAAGTTGGCGGACCGGTTTGGAATCGTGGTTTTCGTCGTGGTTTCCGTGGTGACAAGAGCTCCGTTAATATAGCAACTCTGTTGTTTTGCCGTGCCGTCGAAGGTTGCCGTCACATGCCCCCATTGATTGGACTGCAACGTGCCGGCATACTGTTTTCGTACGTTATCGATGTCAAATTGAAGCGTATGGTTCGTATATTGAAAGAGCGTGAATGCTGTGTTGTCCATGCCTGAGACACGTTTGCCAAACAAGGCGCGCGGACTGTTGTCCGTGTCCGCGTCGCCCCGCAACGCCCAAATCTCCAGCGTCAAGGCGCTCAGGTTATTGAGATCCGCATGATTGCCCGCGCTCAGCCACACGCTGCCCGCGCCGGAAATTTGCGCCGCATCGCCAAACTTTCCCGTTTGGCTTAATGTGACGCCTGATGCGGACTTCGTGAGCGTTTGCCGGCGGGAGGTCGACTCCTTCAACGGGTCGGTTCCGCCCAAATGCCAGACGCCCACATAACCGTTGGACCACGTGCTGCCATCGGTCGTGTACGCCGGCGGCACCTTGTCAACGCCGCCCCAATATGCGGTCATGACCGTCTCCGTCGTCAGCGCCGGCACCTGCACCCACACCAGCGAACGCCCCGACGTGTTCCACGTGTCGATCTCATAATTCAACTCATTGCCATCTGCGTCCGCGAAACGCAAATCGCCGCCCGCGGGGCTTCCAAAATCCGCATAATCAAATCCATCCTGCACCGCCGGATCCAAGACAACCAGCGCCGGAAACGCATTCAACGTCTCTCCGTCCGCAAGTCCGCATCCCGCAAACGAAACGTCCATTTTCCGGCGAAAGGCCGCTTCATCAATCCCGCTCGCACTCAAACACACTACTGTTGCCAGCAGACTCAATCCGACTTGCATTTTCATGATCACTCCTTACACCACAACGTGCTGTCATAGACACGCCTGAGGCCTTATGAGGCTAGAGTATAGCACGCAGCACTACAACAAACAAGACCAGACTCCTTGACAACTACAAAACCTCCTCGTGGCGTGGCAGAGGCTCTGCCACGCCACGGTTTTTGCAAATTCTGAAGATCGACGCGGTTTGCCAAACTTGTTATACTTTTTTACCAATGATTGGGTTAGGCAAACGCCCAACCTCGTGGCTCGGCACAACCTCTGCCACGCCGCACAAAAAGGAAAACACACATGCACGTCAAAACAGCATTCGCTCTTTTCTGTGGCAGCGCCATGCTCCTTGCCACAAACACCTTCGCGCAAATCACGCCCGGCCTCGTGGAGTGGCGCTACGGCGGACGTAACGTGGAGTGGCCCGATTGGGCGCCCGGCACCGTGGAGGAGCGCATTGTCCCCGCGCCTTACGCCGCCAATGCATGGGGTTCCGACACCACCGGGTTCGATGTCAACTACACGGTTCCCGGTTATTGGCCGCCGGAATGGCCGGGATACAACCGCGCCATCAACGGCGGCTGGGGCAATGACATGACCTTCCGTTATTTCGGCTACATTAACATCCCGGAGGGCAGCAACACCGTCACGTTCGCCAGCAGCTTCGACGACGGCAAGCGCCTTTACATTGACGACATTTCGGTCATGTACAACAAGGAGTGGAACTGGACCGCCTCGGCCACGCTCACGCTCTCCACGGGCTGGCACAAATTCGAGCTCCGCATCGACAACGGCGACGGCGGATTCGGCCCTCCCGGCGGCGACAGCCTCTGGCATCCCGACCGCATCGGATTCGGCATCGACTGGAACGGCGGCCCCGCGTCGAATCCCGGCAATTTCGTTTTCCCCGTCAACACTGCGGAGCACACCATTTTCTCCACCACCGCACCGCTTGACCGCGTCGTTGTCGGCATGAGCGACGCCATTCAAATTGGCTCCACCATGGCGACCATTCCCTGCACGCTGCAAATCAACGCCAGCAACCCGGGGTCGCTCCGTGTGTATTACGGCATCTTGGACGGCGGTGCTACGGCCGGACAATGGGCGCATGAAACGCCGCCAATGGCGGTCACCGACAGCGGGGACTTTGCGTTGTCTTTGGCCGGTCTTTTGTTCAACACCGACTACTATTTCCGCGCCGCCTTCATCAGTAATTCCGGCGTCACCAACTTCGCCAGCCAGACGTTTACCTTCAAGACCGGCGTCACCGTCTTGGCCTCCCCTGCGTACCGGGACAGCGGCGCCATGTTCTTCACCGCGAACCTTCCCGTCGCCCCGCCCGAATCCGGCGTCCTCTGCGTCTTCTACGACACCTCCGACAAGAGCGCCAACAACGACTGGGCCCTCCGCGCCGACTATACCGGCGCCATCTCCGCCGGCGACCACGAGATGACCGTCGCCACGCTCGCCGCCGATCAAACCTACTGGTATCGTTACGCCTTCATCAGCGACATCGGCAGCCACACCAACTACTCCGCCAACGTGTTCAGCGTCTTGAACGCCGACGTCAACATCCCCTGCGACTTTGCCTGGCGCGAACTGAACAACGCCGACATCGCCCTCGAAAATCCCCGCGCCTGGCGCAACCTCGCCAACCTCCCGCACACCATCCCCGGCACCATTGTCGGCGACACCATCTCCATGCGCGACGGCTCCAACCGCGGCCGCACGTTCTGGCTCAACGCCGACGCCTCCCTCGCCGCCATCTACGTCGGACATAACGACTGGCACGATGGAAACTGGCACACCTTCACCACCTCCACCGCCTCCACCCTGAACCTGCAAACCACCAACCCCGCGGAGCCGTTCCTTCTCGACTACCTTTGCTTCGGCGGCGTCACTTTCGCCAACAACTTGCGACTTCAGATCCCCCAACCCGCGCTCTTCCGGAAAAGCGAGGCCCACGAGACGCATCTCGTTTTCGCCGGCCCTGTCTCCGGCAACCCCGGCACCCTCACCTTCGACTCCGCCTACAACGACTACTCCAAATTCTTCGTGTACATGCAAAACGCCGCCAGCGACTTCACCGGCGACATCCATCTCATCGCCCGCGCAGGTGGCCAGGTTCGCTTCTATTGCGGGTACGACCGCTGGGGCGACAAAGTCTATGCCGATGACGCTTTTCTCGGAAATCCCGCCAACGCCGTCTTCTTTGAGACGCCCAACACCTCCTTCACCATCTACAAAAACAACAACATTGGCAAGCCCCGCGAATTCATCCTCAACCGCACCTTCCACGGCATTGGCCAGATCAAATGCGTCGAAATGGACGGCTGGCACAACGCCTGGAACGACTGGCCCCATCCGCTCGACATCGGCCCGAACGCCAAGTTTTATCCCGGCACCCCAGACGCCGCCGGCACGCTTGAACTCTGGACCAACGACCTCACCATCGACCCCGGCGCCACCTTCGCTGTCCGCGTTTCGCCCACGCCCAATGTCAGCGATTCCATGTTGTTCAGCCTTCGCACCACCTCCAACAATAACAACGTCAACTCCTCCGGCGCCACCCTCAATCTCGCCGGCCGCGTCGTGCTCACCCCGTTCGACCCCGGCGCCGCCATTCACTCCGGCACCACCTGGACCATTGCCACCATTGTCCCCGCCGCTACCACCATCAACGGTGCCCTCACCAGCGCCACGCCACATTACCGCATTCATCCCCCCGTGCTCAACGCGGACGCCTCCGGCTGGAACATCATCGCTGAAAAACTCTCAGAGGGTAGTCTGCTGATGTTGCGCTAAACGCCAACACGTGGTCCTTCGTGGCGTGGCAGAGGCTCTGCCACGCCACCGCACTCACGCCAACGCGGACGGGTTGACAAATTTTTTACAATTCTTTTACACGCCCATGACAACCCGCGTGGCGGAATATGCTTTCATGGTCTCATCAACCGGGCCCCTCAAGCGGCTCAAAGGAAGGTCTCCATGAACACACCAAAATCCAACATCCTCATGCGCGGCGCGGTCTGCCTGTTGTTCCTCGCCGGTTGCGCCACCGCGCAGGTGAAACCCGGCGGCGCCGTCACCTGCACCATCGAACCCGAGCGCAAAATCCTCGCGGCCGACACGCCCGAGTCCGTCGTTGTCAAGGTCGCGCTCAACGGCATCACCGCCGAAGCCACCCACCGAACCGCCGTCAACCTCGCCATTGTCATCGACCGTTCCGGCTCCATGACCGGCACAAAAATCCAGCGCGCCAAAGAGGCCGCCATCGCCGCCATCAGCCGCCTCGACGAACGCGACATCGTCTCCGTCATCGTCTTCGACGACACCATTCAGACTCTCGTCCCCGCGCGTCGCGTTCGTGACAAGGCCGCCATCGCCAACACCATTCGCGCCGTCCAAGCCGGCGGCTCCACCGCCATCTTCGGCGCCGTCTCGCAGGCCGCTTCCGAAATCCGCAAAAACGCCGGCGGCGATCGCGTCAACCGCATCCTCCTGCTCTCCGACGGCCAGGCCAACGTCGGCCCCTCCTCCCCAACCGAACTCGGCCGCCTCGGCGCCGCGCTCGTCAAAGAAAGCGTCTCCGTCTCCACCATCGGCCTCGGCCTCGATTACAACGAGGATCTCATGATCAGTCTTTCCGGCAAGAGCGACGGCAACACTTACTTCGTTGAAAACTCCGACGACCTCCCGCGCGTCTTCTCCGCCGAGCTTGGCGACGTGCTGTCCGTTGTGGCAAAGGACGTCAAGCTCCGTGTCAAATTCAAGAACGGCGCCACGCCCGTCGAGCTCATCGGTCGCGACGGGCGCATCGAGCACAACACCGTCACCGTCGACTTCAACCAGCTCTACGGCAACCAGCAAAAATTCGTCCTCATCCGCACCGAGTTCACGCCTGGCGAGGAAAGCGAAACCCGCAACTTCGCCGAGGCCAGCGTTGATTACTGCACGCTCAACTCCGCCGTCGTGTCCAAGTTCAGCACCAGCTCCAGTGTCACCTTTAGCAAGAGCATGAAGCGGGTCGACGCCAGCGTCAACGTCGACGTCGTCAAGGACGCCATCTACAACGAGAACGCTGTCGGACTCGAAAATGCCATCCGCCGTTCCGACATCGGCGATCTCAAGGAAGCCGGAAAGTTAGTAAGCGGAAATGTCTCCCGCACACGTGCCGCCAGCGTGCGTTACAACATTCCCGAATTGGAAACGGAAGCCCAAAGACAAGACGCCCTTGCCGCCGACATCAAGCTCGCCCCACCCCCGCCTCCCATGCGAAAAGCCATGATGACCGACAACTACCAAATCATGAATCAACAACCCACAAAATAAAATCCTCCTCGTGGCGTTGGAGAGTCTCTGGCACCCCCCCCAAGCCAACCAACATTGCTAACAAAATGAACAAGGAGGGGGGGGGGGGGGGGGGGGGGGGGGGGGGGG
>JAVBOU010000029.1:0-35776 GCA_031550185.1 Kiritimatiellia bacterium
GTTCAACGCGCTTGCGACCTGTATTTGTACCGGTTGCGGCATCTGGTGGAGAACGCTTTTTTGCGACTCAAAGGCTGGCGCGGCGTGGCCACGCGGTATGCGAAGAGGACCTCCTCATTCTTGGCATGCGTCCATATTGCATGCATGATCATGCGACTTAAAAACTCGTGACTACAATGTCTAGTCTTGAACCAAAAAAATACTATACAACTTAATTACCGCTTCAATCATCATGTCCATTATAGATCAGTTTTTATTAGTCTTTGATATAATTAATAATGACTGGGAGCCTGTTCTTGCGTTCGCCAGTTTGGTGATAAAAACTTGTTGTTACATTGTATTGGGAGTATGTATTTTAGGTTATGCATATTTATTAGTAGTGAAATATTTTTTTAAACGTAAAATAAAGCAGGGGACAATATTAATTGGGGTCGTATCCCACATTAGACCTGTTGGGATATAATGGTTATCGTCTATTATGAAGTGCGGCGATTCATCGTTGCTTTTCCGTTAGCTCTTTATTCCCGGCAAACATGTAAATGACACCGATTTTGGCGCGTGTTGTGTCGCCCACGCGACATGAACGCGCTAACAGATGTTTCGGCTCAGCGAAAAGCGGCGATGAATCGCCGCACTCCATACTTGCGATGCTGACGGTGAGTGGTTAAATTTTTCCTGTGCTTATATCCCAACGAGTCTATTCGACATTTCAGCCCTGTTGTTCGTGCTTGTGGCTTTTTTGAGGTCGAAGATTTGGCGAAAGATTTTGGCGAGGACGTTGGTGAGGTTCGGTCGGCGTTGGCCTGCGCTTTTTCGGCGTTATACTTCGAGGTGGAAATATTCGTTTTTGATTTTGTCGAAGATGACTTCGCTCTCCATGTCTCTTTTTTAGCTCCTTTGCCCGTCGCCTTCTGAGGAGACAAAAACGCCGCATTGCTATTTTTGGGGATGTTTGGCACACTGTTACGCGACGGGTTCATTTGCCTTTTGCGAGTTGCCGTGAGCCTGTCGTTTTCTATGGAAAGTAACAGCAGTGTGCCCATCATGACCGATGCGGCGGAGTCGATACCGGAACGGGTGGTGAGGCAGAGCCTTCGTCTTAACATTTGGGCGGGATCGATCGGCATGGCGTTTTTCGCGGCGTGCAATATTCCGTATACGATGCTGCTGGACAGCTTCGGGGCGAGCGGAACGATGCAGGGGATCGCGGGGGTGATCGGACAACTGGCGGTGACGGCGCAGATACCGGGGGCGTTCATCATCGAAATGTTGCGGCGGCGTAAGGGTTTTTGGGCGGTGCCGACGATCATGCACCGGATGTTGTGGTTTGTGCCGGCGGGCGTGGCGTGCTTCATGAGCTTCAAGGACGACCGGGCGTTGAATCTGATTTTGATGGCCGTGGCGGTGTCGAGCGTGATGGCGAATTTCGCGGCGGCGGCGTGGCAAAGCTGGATGGCGGATTTGGTGCCTCAGCCGATGCGGGCGAGGTTTTGGTCGGAACGCCAGGTGGCGGTGTCGGGCGTGCTGCTGGTGGGGACGATTGTGTGGGGCGTGCTGCTGGACAAGTTTACCGCCGTTGGACACACGCGCATGGGGTTCACGCTGGTCTTCGCGTTGGCGGCGACGGGCGGCGTGACGGACATTTTGATTCATCTGCGGGTGGTGGAGCCGGCGCCGCACCGGGTGCCGCTGTCGCGCGGGATGCTGGCCAGCATTTGGGAGCGGCTGACCGGGCCGCTGTTGCATCCGGGTTTCCGAAAGCTGGCGCTGGGCATGGGCGCGTGGACGTTCGCGTGCACGGTGGTGGGGCCGTTCATCAATTTGTATCTGAAAAAAATGTACGGGGTGAGTTACTCCTCGCTGTCGCTGATCGTGGCGGTGGCGTCGTTGAGCACGGTGATCTATTGCACGGGATTCGGGTATTTGATCGACCGGTTGAGCGCGCGAACCGTGGGGGGAATTTGCATGACGCTGGCGCCGGTGTTCAACCTCGTGTGGCTGTTTGTGAACGGTAGCGTCTGGCATGTCAACCTGCCGTATTTCGGGGTCGTGGCGGTGCAGCAGTGCGTGGCGCTGGTGGTGGGATGCTCGCTGTTCAACGCGGGATTTTTCGGCTGCGTGGGGCTGGCGCATTTGAACCTGCTGGCGAACGTCGTGCCGCAGCGCGGGCGAACCGTGGCCATGGCTGTGCAGTTCGCGATCATCGGCGCGTTCGGCGCACTCGGATCATTCACCGGCGGACGGCTGGTGGACACGATCAAGGGCATCGCACCCGACGGATTTGCGTTGAATCTGCCCGGCGGCGTGCCGCTGGACTACGTGCATGTGCTGCTCGTCATCCAGGCGCTGGTCATCTGGTTTGTCGCGCTGCCCCTCTTCCTCAGCGTGCGCCTGCCGACGGACAAAACGAAATTCCGCGACGCGCTCGACCGCATCGTCCTCGTCAACCCCTTCCGCTTCGCCACCGGCATTTACAACGCGCGCATCCTCTCCCTGCCCGCGAGCCGCAAGAGCCACTTCAAGGCCGTCGAGGCGGTCGGTAACAACGCCACCGAAATCGCCCTCTCCGACCTCATCGAAAAAACCCGCGACCCCTCCATCGACATCCGCGAGGCCGCCACCCAATCCCTCGGCAAAATCGGCAACACCGAGGCCATCAATGCCCTCGCCGCCCTCGCCACTCAGCCCGAATCCGACATCGCCGTCTCCGCCCTCCGCGCCATGCGCACCTGCGCCGGCTCCGACATCGCCCCCGTCCTCATCCCCCTCCTCTCCCACCTCAACATCGAGATCGTCCGCGAGGCCGCCCGCACCCTCGGCGTCACCCGCAACCCCGCCGTCCTCGACCCCCTCTCCAACCTCCTCCACTCCACCCGCCAGGCCTCCGTCGCCGTCGCCGCCGCCGAAGCCCTCAGCCTGCTTGGCGACTCCTCCGCCATCTACGCCATCATCCCCCGCATGCGCAACACCCCCAACGACGTCTTCCACCGCACCTACGCCGTCACCGCCGCCGACCTCCTCGGCGAGCGCGACATGTTCTACAAAATCCTCTCCATGGACGACCACGCCCACGGCGCCGGCCTCTCCCTCCTCCTCAAGCGCATGCGCGCCAACCTCGAAAAAGCCGACGCCCTCAAAGACTCCCCCATGCGCGAGCACATCTTCGTCCTCATCCACAACATCGACCTCCACTACGAGGCCCGCGAACTCCGCCTCTGCGCCAAAAACATCTTCGCCCTTGCC
This sequence comes from Kiritimatiellia bacterium, assembly GCA_031550185.1. GTDB lineage: Bacteria > Verrucomicrobiota > Kiritimatiellia > RFP12 > JAVBOU01 > JAVBOU01. Next base: position 3,244 of record JAVBOU010000029.1, read on the forward strand.
GGCGCCTTCGCCGCCCTGCGCTACAACGTCCACTTCCAAAACGACGTCTACACCTTCCTCAGCGCCCTCGAAAAACGCGACCCCCTCTTCGCCGCCGGTGCCTGGTACACCGCCGTCCTCGACGGTGCCTTCCAGCGCAGCGACACCTCCAACTCCCTCGCCGTCATCCGCACCACCACCGAAGCCCTCCTCGGCGCCTTCGTCCTCACCTCCTGGTCCCACGCCTTCCGCACCTCCATCCCCCTCGAAGGCACGCTCACCCCGCCCGCCATCCCCACCCTGAATTTGGGGACTTAAGGTGAAATTCGCCCACCTCATCTGGGACTGGAACGGCACCCTCCTCAACGACCTCGCCGCCTCCCTCAACGCCATCAACCGCCTCCTCGCCGACCACCAGCTTCCCCGCACCGACCTCGCCGACTACCTCCGCCACTTCGGCTTTCCCGTCCGCGACTACTACACCCACCTCGGCTTTCCTCCCGACCTCCCGCCCGACGTGTGGCAAACCCTCGCCCAAACCTACCACGACCACTTCAACGCCGACCCCTCCACCGACCTCTTCCCCGACACCCGCGACGCCCTCCAACGCTGCGCCGACGCCCGCCTTTCCCAATCCATCCTCTCCGCGCTTCACCATCCCCTGCTCCTGCAAATCCTCACCGACTACCACCTCACCCCCTACTTCACCCACATCTGCGGCGTCGACAACCTCCACGGCGCTTCCAAGCTCGAACAAGGCCGCCAACTCCTCCGCCAGCTCAACCTCCCGCCCGACCAAATTCTCCTCATCGGCGACACCCTCCACGACTATCATGTTGCCCGCGAACTCGGCCTCCACTGCATCCTCATCACCCGCGGCCACCAACACCCCGACCGCCTCCTCGCCACCCGCACCCCCACCTTCCCCTCCCTCGCCCGCGCCGTCGACTGGATCACCGCAAACGAGCAGGGATAAACCGTAAAAAAAATCTCCCGCGCGTCGTGGCAGAGGTCATGCCCTGCCACGACGAAAGTTTAGGAGGCGTCGGGGCTGAGATTGATGGCAAAGGACCAGCCCATGCCGTGCTGGCCGTTTTCGCAACGGTAGAGGAGGCGGTTGACGCCGGCGCGGAAGTGGATTTTGCGGAAGCCTTCGTTGGGGCGCCAGGGCTTGTGCTGGGGGGCGCTTTCCCAGATGAGGAAGTCGTTGAGCCAGATTTTTGATTTGTCGTCGCTACCGATGGCAACCCAGAGGTCGCAGTCGCGGTCGAGACGGAGCTCGGTGTAGCCGTACCAGATGCCGTAGGGTTCGGCGTTGGGCGGAGTGACCATCTGCGGAAAGGGAGACTGGTAAAATTCCCAGGCAATGGGGGTGTCGTGTTTACCGATGTAGGTGGCGTCGAGGTCGACGACGGTTTCGGGGGGGGAATTTGCGGTCGATGTTGGCGCGGGCGGGGTTGGGGAAGGGGCCGATGATGTACCAGGTGGTGAGGGCAAGCCAGGAGGCGGTGACACCGCCGGGGCCGATGGTGCGGCCGCCGGAGATTTGCTCGGGGGCGCCGGAGCGGGGGTCGGAGCTTGTGTGAAAGGCGTTGATGCCGCGGGGGACGCCGGAGCCGCGGGGGGCGTTGGGGGCGGCGTGGGGAAGGTTGCCGGCAACCTGGGGTTTGGCGGAGGCGGAAGAGGCGGTGTGGGGGAGGTTGTGGTTGCCGAGCATGGCGTTTTTCATGAGTTCGGAGATGTCGGCGGTGTCGTCGAGTTCGGTTTCGGCGGTGACGGCTTCGGTGTTTTGCTCTTGCTCGTGGGCCATTTCAAGGGCGAAATCAACGGAGAAGCCTTCGTTGGCGTGGGCGACTTGGCGGACGGTGTCGAGGAGGGCGGAGACGGACTGGTGGATGCCGGAGGTTTCGCGGATGGCGTCGGCGACGGCTTCCTTGTGCTTGTCGAGGTTTTCGGTGGTGCGGACTTCGCTGCGAAGGAGTTTTTCGTCGATTGCGGGGCGCATGGTCGTGGCGACGTCGGTGAGTTTGCGGGCGTTTTCGACGGACATGTTGGCGAGGATGGCGCGTTCGGTGGCGCGGACGTCGCGGTAGGATTCGAGGACTTTGTTTTCGAGCTGAAGGGCGGTGTTGTAGAGGTCGACGACGTCCATTTGGTAAAGCTTGTTGTAATCGACGGGCGGCTCGGAGGCGAAGAGTTCGGAATTGAGCTCGGGTTTTGGGGTTTCGGTTTTGGCGAGTTCGCGGGCTTTTTCGCGGAGTTGCCTGGCGGCGAGCTGGGTCTTTTTGGCCTCGTTTTGGGCTGGCGTCATGGTGGTCTGGAGCTGGGCGACGGCCTGGGTTGCCTGGTCGATGGCTTCTTTGCGGGTTTCGATTTTTTGCTGGGCGGTTTGGAGGACTTCGGTTTGTTGCTGGAGTTGTTCTTCGGCGCGTTTTACGGCGGCCTGCTGATCGTCGCGGCGCTTTTCGAGGTTGGCGATTTGCTGGTCGACGCGCTGGAGGGCGGTTTCGGCGTTTTTGACGAGGTTTTCGGCCTGTTTCTTTTCCTGCTCGGTGGGCTTTTCTTTGGCGGTGACGTCGTCGCGATTTTGCTGGGCCTGCTGGAGTTTTGCGTTGGCGTCGGCCTGGTTGGTGGTGGCGGTTTCGATTTCGCGGTTGGTTTGCTCAAGGCGTTCGGTGTGGGCGGTGTTTTGTTTTTGGAGTTCGTTGAGGCGGTTTTCGGCGCGCTCAAGGGCTTGTTGTTCTTTTTTGAGTTCCTGCTGCTGCGAGGCGGCGCGGTTGAGGGCTTCGCGGGTGACGCTGTTGGTTTTGGCGGCGTCGGTCTGGAGCTCGTGGGCAATGTTTTGGTTATTGAGGAGCTCCTTGATGGCGTCGGCGGTTTCGGTCATGCCGGCCATTTGGGCGATGGAAAGGGCTTTGTCGATGGTGTCGAGGGGCGGGATTTGCTCTTTGATGACGTTGTTTTGAAGTTGCTCGGCGGTCTCGGCGGTTTTGTTGAACTGCTCGCGCTGGTCGACGGGATCCTGAATGGCGTCGGTCTTAGCAAGCTCGGGATCGACGGCGTCCATGGCCTGAAGGGCGAGATCCTGCTGGACTTCGAGCTCGGCGAGGAGCTTGTCGATGGCTTCGGCGGCGGAGTCGGCCACGTGCTCGGTGTACTCGATGTAATTGACGGCCATTTGATCGCGGATTTCGTTGAACTCGTTGAGATCGGCGATGATGTTCTGGACGTTGTCGAGGAGGTCGTGCTGCTTGAGCTCGTCGATTTTGTCGGCAAGCTCCTGCAACTGGCGCGGCGTCATGGGCGAGGGTTTGTGCTCGGGCTTTGCCTGGGGGATAACGATCTCGCGCAAAGGGGTGAACCACACGAGGAGGCCGAAGAGGACGACGTGAAGCACCATGGAGCAGATGTACCAGACAGGCAGGGCCTTGGCCTGGTTGCGGCGGCGGCGGTTGAGGTCGTCGGTGTGATGGAAGGGTGAGCTCATGACGGAAACCTCTCCGTTTTAGTAGTAGTGGCGGTTTTCGATGCGGGCGTTGACGCCGATGTTGTTGAGGCCGAGGAAGTGGCACTCGTCGAGGACGTTGACAAGGCTCTGGAAGGGGGCGTTGCGGTCGCCGTCGATGCGGACGCGCTGGCCGGGATTTTCGGCGGCGGCGTTCTGGAGGCGCGTGCGCAACGCCTCGCGGGAGACGGGCTCGGCGCCGAGGTAGATGCGACCCGCGGCGTCGATGCCGATGATGAGCATTTTGGCGCTGGCCTTGACGCTGATGGCAGCGACGGATTCGGGGAGCTGGACGGGGAGCTCTTTTTCGACCTTCTTCATTTGCGAGGAGACGAGGAAGAAAATGAGGAGCAGGAAGACGCAATCGATCATCGGCGTCATCTGGACGTCGACGGCTTCCTCTTCGAGTTCGGTACGGATGGGCATGGCTTAACCTTTCTTGACGAACCAGGCGTTGACGAGGGCGGAGACTTCCTCTTCGAGCAGGACGGCGTAGAGGTTGATGCGTGAGCGGAAGTGATGATAAAGGAAGAGCGCGGGCATGGCGATGATGAGACCCGCGACGGTGGTGATGAGCGCCTTGCCAATGTCGTCCGCAAGGAGCGCCGGATCGCCCATTTCACCGACCTTCGCAACAGTGCGGAAGGCGCCGAGAAGTCCGACAACCGTGCCGAAGAGGCCGAGCAGCGGCGAGATCGTGGCGACGACGGAAAGCATGTGCGCGCGGCGCGATTCGAGGCGGAGCTCGCGGCTGGCCTTGTCCTCCGCGAACATCTTCACCTGCGAAACGTCGGCGTTGCCGCGCTGCTCAATGAGCGTCTCAATGACGCGGCCGAGAATGCTCTTGCTCTTTGCACAAAGCGTGGAAAGCTCCACAAACTTTTTCGTCTTCCACAATTCCATCGCCTGGATCGCCAAATTGTCCGGCACGATGCGGTTCTTGCGGAGGTTGACAAAGCGCTCAATGCCGGCGGCCAGTCCGAGGATGGAGAGCAGGGCGAGGAAGATCATCGTCTTGCCACCCTTCTTGATGTCGTCGACGAAGACATCCATCTTCGTCTGCTCCTTCGCGGCCGCGGCGTCCGGTGCGGCCTCCACAACGGTGGCGACGGTATTGGTGCCGGCTTCCGGCTGCGGTGTGGCCTCCTGTGCAAATCCGAGGCCGACCCCGAGGAGCCCGATGCAAACAATCATCTTCAAAGACCGAACATTCATTCGTAATTCCGCTTTCTGGTTGGTGTTGGTGCCGCCTTGCGTAGGCGTCTAATGCGTGGAATGCCTAGAATTTAGCAGGTTGTGTGCCAGCGACGGGGAGACGAAAACGCACTTTAGGAAAACATGGGAAAAATGCGCGGCGTGGCAGAGGTCATGCTCTGCCACGAGGGTTTTACATGTCGCTGAGGCGATGTATCCCCATTATGGAGTGCGGCGATTCATCGCCGCTTTTCCGTTAGCGATTCAGCAGACCCGTTGCCGTGGAGGAGGCGGGCGGGGTCGAAGTCGGTGTGGTCGCGCAGGCTGAAGAAGGTGGCTTGCCCTACGCTAATGATGAAAGGCTTTCAGCCTTTGGAGTGCAGCGATCTATGGAGTGCGGAGATGAAACGCCGCACTCCATAGTCATACATTCTTGTCTGTTCCTGTGGCATGACACCAGCGACAGACAAGAAGACTTTCGATGTGCGGCGCGTCATCTGTCTTACCTTTTTGTTTTCCATTGCAAAGGGGGCGGGAAAAGGGGATAATGGAGTGTTCAATTTTTTGAGAAAAGGGAGGTGTCATGTGATGCAGGCGAAGGTATATGGAGTTCCGGGGGAACGGGTGAGGACGGCAGGAACGCTAAGGGTGTTGCTGCCGGTGATGGGGGCGGTTTTGGTGGTGGGGGTGGTGATCGGGATGGGGATCGCGTTGTTGCCGGTTCCGAAGGTGTCGGCGGGGGTGTTTGGGGTGTTGATGCTGGTGGCGGCGGGATTTTTTGGCTGGGCGGCGCATTTGTGTCCGAACCGGGTGGAGGCGTTTTTTAAGGGGGCAAGGGGCGAGGAGCGGACGGCGTTTGCGTTGGAGGGGTTGCCGGAGGGGTTTTGTGTGTTTCACGGGCTGGCGCGGGGGAAGGGGTTGGCGGGGATGCTGGGGAGTGATTTGGATCATGTGGTGGCGGGGCGGACGGGGGTGTTTGTGGTGGAGACGAAGTGTTGGGAGGGTGAGGTGACGTGTGACCACGGGCGGGTGTGGGTGGAGGGGCGGTTGCCGAGCCGGGATCCGCTGGCGCAGGTGTTGCGGGCGCGAGATGAGCTGGAGGGGGCGCTGGCGGAGACGCAGGAGACGGCGGTGAAGGTGCAGGCGGTGTTGTGTTTTGCGGGGCGGGGGTTTCTGGGGCAGCGGGCGAAGATTAACGGGGTTGAGATTTGTCATGTGCGGGAGGTGGCGGGGTTGATTGAGAAGGCGGGGGAGGTGGCGCTGACGCCGGATGAGATCGGGCTGGTGGCGGACCGCCTGGTGAGGATGTTGTGAAGGGAAGAACGTTTTAAGGAAGTTGTGTTATGAAAGTTGATTCGACAAGGTTTCATGTGCGGATGATGCTGGGGTGCCTGGCGGGATTCGTGGCGGTGATTTTGCTGTTGCGGGCGCAGGATGGCGGGCGGCTGCCGGAGGGGGAGGATTCGGGGCCGGGGATGGCGCCGCCGGAGGAGGAGGTGGCGCCGAAGGGGTTGCTGTCGCAGGAAAACGGGGGGACGATTTTGAAGCGGCTGGGGGAGTTTTTGCCGCGGAATCATTTGCTGCTAAAGCGGTTTGACACGTCGATGTCGGCGGTGGCGTGGACGAATTTTGTGACGTCGCTGGATTTTGACCGCTCGTATTTTTTGCAGTCGGACATTAACCGGTTTGAGGAGATGCGGGAGCGGCTGGGAGAGGTCGTGAAGTCGGGGGACGCGGCCTGGGCGTATGAGGTGTTTGAGGTGTACAAGGAGCGGCTGGCGGACCGGTATGTGTTTGTGACGAATGGGCTGGCGCAGGCGATGGATTTTACGCGGGAGGAGTTTTATGACTGGAATCGCCGACATGTGGCGTGGCCGGCGACGGCGGAGGAGCGGGATGATTTGTGGCGGCGGCGGATTAAGAATGAGTATTTGGGATATGTGATTTCGAAGGAGATTGACCAGGAGGCGGCGTCGAACCGCGTGGCGAAGGCGACGACGGAGGATATGGGGGTGGAACCGCAGATTGGACAGATGGAACAGATTGTAAATGCGACGACGGAAGAGGTGCTGGAGGAGATTGAGCGGGTGGTGGAGACGGAGGAGGAGGTGCTGGAGGCGGGCGCGGAGGAGAAGGCGGTGGCGGACGCGAAGCCGGCAGTGACGAACGCGCCGGCGATCACGCCGGAGGAGTTTGTGGCGAAGCGTTACCGGCAGTTGAAGACGGTGATTGATGATTATGACGCGGATTTTGTGTTTCAGCGTTTTGCGTCGGCGATCGTGTCGGCGTACGATCCGCATTCGGATTACATGTCGCCGGCAAAGGCGGAGGATTTTAACATCGACATGAGTTTGTCGCTCTCGGGCATCGGCGCGCAGTTGCGAAGTGAGGACGGCACGGCGATGGTGGTGGAGTTGATTCCGGGCGGCCCGGCGGAACGGGACACGCGGGACATTCGGCTGCGTCCGAAGGACAAGATTGTGGGCGTGGGTCAGGCCGACGGCGTGATTGAGGATGTGCTGCATTTGCCGCTGGACAAGACGGTGCGGAAGATCCGCGGGAAGAAGGGGACGAAGGTGGTATTGCAGGTGATTTCGGGGAGCGATCCGTCGGGCACGGACACGCGGTTGATCGACCTGATTCGCGACGATGTGAAGCTGGAGGAGCAGGCGGCGACGAGCCGGGTGGAGCGGGTGACGTTGAAGGACGGCACGGTGCGAAACATCGGCGTGGTGCGGCTGCCGGCGTTTTACCGGACGTTCAACCAGAAGCCGGGGACGAAGGATTTCCGCAGCGCGACGGAGGACGTGGCAACGGAGATTGCGAAGCTGAACAACGAGAACATCGAGGGGCTGATTTTGGACCTTCGCTACAACGGCGGCGGCGCATTGCCGGAGGCGGTGAATTTGACGGGGCTCTTTGTGAAGCAGGGGCCGGTGGTGCAGGTGCGCGAACCGCGACAAATCCAGGTGCTGCCGATTCAGGACACCGGCATCGCGGGACCGATGTTCCGCAAGCCGATGATCACGCTGGTGAACCGCACCTCCGCGTCGGCGTCGGAGATCGTCGCGGGCGCCTTGCAGGATTACGGACGCTCGCTGATCGTGGGCGACTCGAAGACGCACGGCAAAGGCACGGTGCAGACTGTGCTGCCGCTTGGCGGACGCTTCGGCGACAAGACGCTCGGCGAGGTGAAGCTCACGACCGCGACCTTCTACCGCATCACCGGGGCCTCGACGCAACTGCGCGGCGTTGTCCCCGACATCATCATCCCCTCCACGCTCGACACGCTGGAAATCGGCGAGGAGTATCTGCCCAATCCATTGCCCTGGACTATGGTCGACGCGGCGTATTTCTCGCCCGTCTTCACGCCCACCAACGACATCGTCGCGCTCAAGAAACTCTCCGACGAACGCCTCGCCTCGGACGCCAAGTACCAGCGTTACCACCGCCTCGTCGGCCATCTCGCCAAGCTCAGCAAGGAGTCGAGCATCCCCCTTGAGTACAACGCCCGCAAAGCCTACGCCATTGAGGAGCGCGAGATGCGCAAACTTCAGGATCTCGAGATATCGGATTTCGAGGCGCCGGCCGAAGATGACGACCTTCCCAAAAAGAAGAACGACGCCACCGACGACATCATCATGCAGGAATCGCTCCAAATCCTCTCCGATTACATCACCCTCACCGGCGGCAAAGAGGTGCCCCTTTCCTCCGGCGAATCCCTGCAAAAAAGCATGTTCCGCATCTTCGGAGGTTACTGACCCATGATTCTTTCCTTTACCAAAATGCACGGCGCCGGCAATGACTTCATCCTCATTGACGACCGCGCCCTCACCGTTCCCTGGCACGACCATTTTCTCATGGCCGCGCTCGCCGCGCGTCGCACCGGCATCGGCTCCGAAGGTGTCATTCTCATCCAGCCCTCCCTCACCACCAACTTCCGTTTTCTCTTTTTGAATCCCGACGGCACCGAGGCCGCGCTCTGCGGCAACGGCCTCCGTTGCGCCGCCGCCTTCGCCCACGAAATCGGCGCCGCGCCCGCCGTCATGGACATCGAAACCGCCCGCGGAATCGTTCGCGCCGAGCTCGTCTCCGCCGGCGTGAAACTCCATCTCCCGGATCCCGCCGAGCGCGCCTACGACCGTCAGGTTGCGCTTCCCGGCCGTCGCATCCACGGCCACTTCATCAACTCCGGCGTCCCTCACTTCGTCGTCCCTGTCGACAACATCAACGACACAGACATCGTCGACGACGGCCGCGCCCTCCGTCAGCATCCCGACTTTGCCCCCGAGGGTACCAACGTCGACTTCGTCACCTTCACTCCTCCCAACCGCATTTCCATGCGCACCTACGAGCGCGGCGTCGAGGCCGAATCCGGCGCGTGCGGCACCGGCGCCGTCGCCTGCGCCATCGTCGGCGTCGAGCGTTTCAACATGAGCCTCCCCGTCCACGTCCGCACCTTCCTCGGTTTCGAACTCACCATTGACGGCGACTGGCGCAACAAAAACTGCGTTGGCCTCACCCTTACCGGTCCCGCCAAAGTCGTCTATCGCGGCACCATCGACCTCGCCGCCGTCGAACTCGGCTCAACCTTCGAATAGTTCGGAAATTTGGCAACAGGAGATTTGACAATTCTCAAAATCCCGAAATCCTTAATTCTCCAAATTTCATGAACCGCATTCTCCTTGATCCCGCCGAACTCGCCGACCCTCTTACCCTCACCGGCCCGCGCGCCCTTCACATCCACACCATCCTCAAATCGACTCCCGGCGACACGCTCAAAATCGGCCTCATCAACGGCCCCGCCGGTTCCGCCGAGCTCCTCGCCTCCACGCCCGACTCCGCCACCCTGCGCGTGCTCAATCTCGACGACACTCCGCCGCCGCCCTGGATCGACCTTCTTCTCGCTGTTCCCCGGCCTCGCGCGATGAAACGTCTCTGGCCGCAACTCGCCACCTTTGGCGTCCGCAACATCCATCTCCTCAACTCCGCCAAAGTCGAAAAGACTTACTTCGCCAGCCACATTCTCAATCCCGATACGTACGTCCCGCTTCTCATCGACGGCCTCATGCAATCCGGCGCCACCGCCCTTCCTGCCGTTCACTTTCATACGCACTTTCCTGCTTTCATCGCCAACACGCTTCCCGGTCTTGTCGCCGCTTCGCCGCTCGCGCTTCTCGCGCATCCCGGCCCCGCGACGCCGCTTCCGTCGCATTCGCCCGCGACGCCGCCCCTTCTGGCCATTGGCCCTGACGGCGGCTGGACGCCCGACGAACACGCCCATTTTCTCGCCGCCGGATTCCATCCCTTCAGCCTTGGCGCCCGTCCCCTTCGCACCGACACCGCCTGCATCGCCCTTCTCGCCACGTTGCACTATGTGCTCAACGTCGAAACCCCATCGCCCAAATGAAACGCCCTTCCCTCCGCTTCCTCATCACCTCCGGCATCCTGCTCTTCCTGCTCGTCTTCGGCATCTCCGTCGGCTGGAGTTACCACGTCGCTTCCGCACGCGTGCAACACTTCAACAAAATCCTCCTCACCATCGCCTCCCTCCCCATTCCGCCCGCCATTGCCGAACCTGTTCCCACCGAAGCGCCCGATGTTGACGCCCTTGCCAATCTCCCCGACTCCACGCCCGACCCCGCACATCTCCGCCGCCTTCGCACACTCGCCGCGTCTGCGCATCAGATGATTCTCGATTACCTTCCCGTTGATTCGCCCGCGCGCGAAAAACTTCTCGCCGACTGGCCGGCCGCCGATACCGACGCGCTTCTTCGCGCCTTTATCGACGACACCCGTGCTGCCCTCGCCAGCGAATACGCCCGCCGTTCCGCCGACGCCCTCGCGCAGCAAATCAACGCCACCCTCACGCCCGACACCCTCGACCTCCTCAAAAAATTTCCTTCCCCCAATTCCACCCGCGCATTCGACACGCTCAACCAAGCCCGCGAGCTTCATGCCAACGATCCGCTCGCCGCCGCGCCGCTTTATCGCGCCGTTCTCGCCAGCCTCGCGCCTGCACTCCAATCCGCCCACCAGGCACAAAACAACGCCCAGCTCAACCAACTCCAAACCTTCGCCCAAAAAGCCCTTGCCAACAACACGCCGCTTCTCGCCGTCGTTCCCCTTCGCACGCTCATTCTTCATCGTCCCGACGACGCCGCTGTCCGCGACCTTCTCGCGCGCGCCGAAACCGCTCTCTCCGATCATCTTCAGCGCTACTTCCTTCTTCGTTTCAACGCCGAAGAAGCCGACGCCTTCAAAAAACTAGCTGCCACAACCAGGCAGGCCGCCACCACCAAAGAACCCCTTTGCCTCGCCACACTCGCCCTCTCCCTCACGCCGCCCGATCTTGCCGCCGTCACACCACTTCTTCCCGCGTTGCAACAACTCGCCGACGCCGGTTCCGTGCCCGCCCTTTACCTCCTTGCCCTCCATCACGAAAACGCCGACGCGTCTTTGCCTGTTCTCGACGCCGCTTCGCCCGCCCTCTACCTCCGTGCCGCTGAGCTCAACTTCCTGCCCGCCTTCCTCCCGGCCGCGCTTTACCTCATCGACCAATCCGAAAACACCCACTCCACCAACAATCAGGCAATCACTCTTCTCACCGCCGCCGCCAACGCCAACCACCCGGCCGCCCAGCGCGAACTCGGTTTCCTCTATCTCAACGGCCGCGCCGGCATCGAGAAAAATTCCGCGCTCGCCCACCATTGGTTTGCCAAAGCCGCCAACCGTGGCGATCCTCGCGCCCAAACCAGCATCGGCCTCCTCCTTCTCGAAGGTCGCGGCGCCGAGCAAAATCCACAGGCCGCCCTCTACTGGTTTCGCCAGGCTGCCAATCGCAACGACCCCGTCGCCCTCTACAACCTCGGCCTCCTCGCGCTGCGCCGCATTCCTTCCAATGCCACCGAATCCGACGCCGCCCGTTACATTCGCCAGGCCGCCGAAGCCGGCTTCGCGCCCGCTCAGCGCTACCTCGCCGGATTCCACGCCGAAGGCCGCCTCAACTTCCCCAAAGACCCGATCCTCGCCTACCAATGGGCCGCCAAATCCGCCGCCCAAAACGATCCGCCCGGCCTCCTCTTCCTCGGCCTCCTTCAAAGCAACGGCATCGGCACGCCCACCAACAAAACCGCCGCCGCCCTCTCCATTCTCAAAGCCGCCAACCTCCGCTACCCCGAAGCCATGTACGCCCTCGGCCTGCTTTACGCCGACGGCGAAGGGCTTCCCCAAAACCCCGACAAAGCCCGCGAATGGGTCACCCGCGCCGCCGACGCCGGCTACCCTCCCGCCACCGATTGGATCAAGGCCAACCCATGACCAACGCCAACCAATGTAGGACAGACATTCCTGTCTGTCCATCCGTGACGCCGCACTCAGACCGTCATCATGACACGAAGCCCACCGAAGGTCTTTTTGCTTGTCTCCCCGTGGCACAGCCCAACCTCTGCCACAACTCCATTCTCGCCCGCCTTCGTCGCTCACTCTACATTGTACACTGTACACTTTACATTCTCTTTTTCGCCGCCTGTTCCCCTCAACAAAATTTTCCAAATCCCGAAATCGAAAATTTTCAAATTCGCCTCATCTCGCTTGCGCCCAGCCTCTCCGAAATCATCGCCGAGCTCGACGCCACCTCTCTCCTCATCGCCCGCACCGACGTCTGCAACTATCCTGCCGTCATCACCAACCTTCCCTCTGTCGGCGCCTTTGGAAATCCCGACCTCGAACGCCTTCTCGCGCTTCGTCCCACGCACGTCCTCTATGTGGACCTCCAAAACAAAACCCTTCCCGAACTCCTCCGGCGTCACAACATTCATGTCCAGCATATCCCGTGCGACCGCCTCGACGATATCGCACCCGCCATTCGCACCATCGCCCAACTCACCGGCCACACCACGGACACCAACCTCGCCACCCGCATCGAAACCCGCATCGCCGAACTTCGCGCCAACGCCGCCGCCCGCTCCGACGCGCAACGTCCCGGCGTCTTCTTCTTCCTTTGGAACGCCCCGCTCATGAGCGTCGGCCGCGACTCCTTCATCACCGAACTCCTCCTCCTCGCCGGTGGCCGCAACATCGCCGACGACGTGTCGGCGCCTTACTTCAACGCCTCCCCTGAATGGGCCATTGCCCGCAATCCCGACATCCTCATCTCCCTGCTTCCCTCGCCTCCCGGCACGCTCCGTCCTCTTCTCGCTCCAAATCCCGGCTGGTCCGCCACCCGCGCCTTCCAAAACAATCGCATCGTCGAAAACCTTCCGCTCGACATCATTTGCCGCCCCGGCCCCCGCGTTCTCGACGCCATCGACGCCCTGCAAAACGCCATCCGTCCCGAATCCCCCTGACCATGTCGAAATTCTCCATTTTCCACTTTCCATTTCTCATCGCGATCGCCCTCGCGGCCGTTACCGCCGGCCTCCTGCTCGGTTCCACGTCCATCTTTCCCCTCGACTTTTCCGATCCCATCTTTTGCGGCATTCTTTCTCTCCGCGCCCTGCGCGTTGCCACCGCCTTCACCGTTGGCGCCGGCCTCGCCATCTCCGGCGTCATCATGCAGGCCGTCATGCGCAATCCTCTTGCCGAACCGTACATCCTTGGCGTCAGCTCCGGCGGCGGACTCGGCGCCGCCGCCGCCATTGCCACCGGACTTGCCATCACCCAGCCCTGGACCATTCCTCTGGCCGCCTTCATCGCCGCATTGCTCACGCTCGGCCTCGTCTACCTTCTCGCCTCCACCAAAGGCCCTGCCAACAATTACGACCTCCTTCTCTGCGGCATCGCCGTCAGCGCCCTGCTTTCCAGCCTTCTCATGCTCCTCGTTTCGCTCTCCCAAACCGAACACCTCCAGGGCATTCTCTGGTGGATGCTCGGCAACATGCAGGGCGCCGATTCCCGCGTGCTTCTGCTCTCCGCCTCCGCCATTGCTGCCAGCCTCCTTGCCGCCAGCCTGTTCACGCGCGACCTCAACGCCCTCACCCTTGGCCGCGACATGGCCCACCATCTCGGCATCAACACCCGCCTCTCCGTCACCCTCGCGCTCATCACCGCCACGCTCTCCGCCGCCGCCGCCGTTGGTCTCGCCGGACTCATTGGGTTCGTCGGCCTCGTCGCTCCTCACGCCGTCCGCAAACTCATCGGCCCCGACCACCGTTTTCTGCTCCCCGCCTCCGCGCTCACTGGAGGCACCTTCCTCGTTCTTTGCGACCTCCTTTCGCGAACCGTCCTGCTTCACCGCGAAATTCCCGTCGGCGTCATCACCGCCCTCATCGGCGCGCCTTGCTTCCTCATCATTCTTCGAAAGGCCAAAGGTTGAAAACGAATACCACCGACAACGCCCAGCGACGATTGCACTCGACTCAATCAGCAATTAGCAATCAGCAATCAGCAATCAGCCTTTCTCACATCACCGCTGGCTATCCCCACTGCCCGCCCATTCTCCACGATCTTACCCTCGACCTCCATGCCGGCGAATCCCTCGCCGTCATCGGTCCCAACGGCGCCGGCAAATCCACGCTGCTTCGTGTCATGACCGGACTCCTGCCACCAACCGCCGGCACCGTCACGCTTTTCGGAAAGCCCCTTTCCTCGCTCACTCACGCCCAGCGCGCCAGTCTCATCGCCGTCGTTCCCCAGGACCTCGAAACCGCGCATCCTTTCACGCTTTTTCAAATGGTGATGATGGCGCGTCTCGCGCCGAAAAGTCGCTTCGTTCAACCCGACGAAACCGACCGCCGCGCCGTCCTCCACGCCCTTGCGCAAACCGACCTTCACGACCTGCGCGACCACCTTTTCATTCACACGTCCGGTGGCGAACGCCAACGCACCGCCATTGCCATGGCCCTGGCCGCCAATCCCAAAATCATCCTCATGGACGAACCCACGTCCCACCTCGACATGGCGCATCGTTCGCAACTCATCACCCTTCTCCGCCGCCTCCATCAGGAACATCAGATCACCACCCTCATGATCGGCCACGACCTCAACCTCGCCGCTGAACACTTCCCCCGCATCCTTCTCCTCCATCGCGGACGCATCGTCGCCGACGGTCCTCCCTCCAGCGTCCTCACGCCCGACCGCCTGCAATCCGTCTACCACTGCCCGGTCGCCACCTATCCCGATCCCCTCAACGGCGCCCTCCGCATCTTCCCAAAAAGTTAACTGCCGTGGCACATCATGACCTCTGCCACGTCACGTTGTTTGACGCAAAGGCGCAATGAACGCAAAGGGTCGCAAAGATTAGACCTGTTCCAAAACCTGAACATGGAGGGCGAGCGTCCTCGCGAGCTGCACGAAGAGGCTCGGTTCATTAGACCTGTTGGGTTATTATTTCCCTGACATTGGCGTATACAATTGCAAAGCCGTATCGGCACATGCACCCGTCCCGTTAGGGACGGAATGTCGGTAGAAATCGAATTGCAAAACCATATCCGTCCTGTAGGGACGGGATGTTGCGCACGACAACGTCAAATCATTCCTTTTTCTCCTGCATCCATGATGAGCGTGAAAACATGACGCCAGCGCGGCGCAACCTCCCGTCCCGACAGGACGGAAAATCTTTCATGTTGTGTTTTCTACCGACATCCCGTCCCTAACGGGACGGCACGCGACAAATCGTCGCACGTTGAAGGCTGAAAGCCTTGTATCATTAGCGTAGGGCAAGGGGCTATTGCCCCGCAGCCCTACGTCATCGCCGCACATATTTCACAAGCCCCAACGGGGCGGGATCACCCGTCGAAAACAAAAATCAAGGCGAATCACCACAACTAAACGTCACATGACATAATGATGGATGAAATCGTTATACCCCCAACAGGTCTATTCGTGTTCATTCGTGGTTCAAAATCCCCGTGGCACAGCATGACCTCTGCCACGCTGCGTCGTGTTTTTCGTTCGCACTCAAGTGGACTTTCGCCACAATCCGAAGTATACTCAATGCCATGAAAAAGACCCCCACAGTGCTCTTCCTGGGCGACGGCATGGCCGACGAACCGCTGGCGGAGCTGAATGGCCGAACACCCTTGCAAGCCGCTGAAAAACCCGGTATGGACCGCATCGCGCGCGAGGGCCAAAGCGGCACATTGCTGACGCTTCCCGAAGGTTTTCCCACTTCCTCCGACGTCGCCAACATGTCCGTCCTCGGTTGCGACCTCTCGCGTGAATTTTGCGGACGCGGACCACTTGAAGCCCTGAGCCGCGGCATTGCGCTCGGCGCCGACGACGTTTGCTTCCGCGTCAATCTCGTCAGCGTTTCAGCCGACGGTATTCTCACCGATTTTTCCGGCGGCCACATCGAGCAACCGGAAGCCGATGAAATCATCGCGCTTCTTAACGCCAAGCTCGCCAACGATAAAATCCGCTTTTTCCCCGGCGTGAGTTACCGCAACTTGCTGCGCCTCTCCGGCCGCGAATTTGGCGTGGAGGTGAAGTGCGAAAAGCCCGACGACCATCCCGGAGACGTGGTGGCCGACAACCTCCCGAAACCCACCAGCCCTGCGGGCCAACTCACCAGCGACACGCTCAACGCCCTCATGCGCGACGCCGCGCAACTCCTTCGCGGTCGCGCTGCCAACGCCATCTGGCCGTGGAGCGGCGGACGCGCCGGCGCATTGCGCACTCTCGCCGCGCGCTACGGCATTCGCAGCGCTGTGATCTCCGCGGTCGATGTCATCAACGGCCTTGGCCGCGGTCTCGGCATGGACGTTATTCCCGTGCGTGGCGCAACCGGTTACATCGACACCAATTACGAGGGCAAGGCCGACGCCGCCATTGCCGCCGCGCGCGACTACGACTTTGTTTACGTTCACGTCGAGGCCATCGACGAAGTCTCGCACGCCAGCGACCTCACGCTCAAGCTTCAGGCGATTGAGGACTTTGACCGCCGTCTTGTCCAGCGCGTCATGGCCGCGCTCGGCGACACCGTGCGCTACGCCGTTCTCCCCGATCATCCCGTGCCCGTTCGCCTCGGCAAACACACCCGCACGCCTGTGCCGGTCGCGGTGTGCGACCCCGATTTTGCGCCCGACGGCATCGCCACCTTTGACGAAATCGTCGCGCCTTCCGGTGCACTCGGCCATCTCAAAGGTAGCCAGTTTATGGACCTTCTTTTCATATGAACAACGACTTCATGACAACGGCCATCGCAGAAGCGCAAGCCGGACGCGAGCAACGCCACGGCGGACCCTTTGGCGCTGTCATCGTGCGTGACGGCGAGATTATTGCCGCGTGTCACAACACCGTCCTTGCCACGAACGACGCCACGGCTCACGCGGAGATCAACGCCATCCGCGCCGCGTGTCAGAAGCTCCAGCGCTGCCACCTCGACGACTGCGAGCTCTACACCAGTTGTGAGCCATGCCCCATGTGCCTCGGCGCCATTTACTGGGCGCGCCTCAAGGCCGTTTACTACGCCGCCGACCGCCACGACGCCGAGGCCGCCGGGTTTGGCGACGCCGATTTTTATGAAGAGGCCGCGAAGCCGGCCGGCCAGCGCCGGATCCGCTTCACGCAACTCCAACAACACCCCGCGGCGGCCATGATGAAAAGCTGGCCCGATGCGCCGCTGACCTATTAGGAGGCCACCATGCTCAAACTCAGCGTTTACGTTCCCGAAAGCCATCTCGAAGACATCAAGCTCGCGCTCTTCGAAGTCGGCGCCGGTCGCATGGCGCAATACGACTGCTGCTCCTGGCAGGTTTTGGGCGACGGCCAGTACCGTCCCCTCGAAGGCGCCCACCCCGCGGTCGGCATTCCCGGTGAAATCGCCCGAGTTCCCGAATGGAAGCTCGAAATGATCTGCCCCGAAGAGTGCGCTGAAGACGCCGCCCGCGCCATCTGCGCCGTCCATCCCTACGAAACCCCGGCCTTCGACTTTGTCCAGCTCTGGCACCTTTCGGTGAAATAAAAAAAGCCTGTCGTGGCAGAGCTCCACCTCTGCCACGGCAAATTTTTTTCTTCATCACCGTCGGCGTCGTGAACATGGAGGGCGAGCGTCCTCGCGAGCCGCACGAAGAGGCCCGGTTGATTTGTTGGAAGGCCGTAAATGTTTTGCTGAAACCGTCCTGTTGCGGCTCGCGAGGACGCTCGCCCTCCATGTTAGATATAGTAAGTTTTCTCGACATTGCGAGACGTCTCTTCAACCCCAAAGGGGTTGCCTCGTGAGCGGCCTCATAAGGCAATCCCGTTGGGGTTGAAGACGAATGTAGTCATCTCATATAAACGCACTATATTTGAACACGTCTATCACAGGGCGGCATCCATGTATACAAGGCTGAAAGCCTTGCATCATTAGCGTAGGTCACCAACGCACACCACATCAAGGCTGAAAGCCTTATATCACTGGCGTGGGGCAACGCCCCGCGCCGGCCGACGTGGCAGAGCCCCACCTCTGCCACGCGCGTTGTTTTGAAGTGACAAACCGCGGGCCATTTGCGTATGATGTTCGGGACTTTTTTCCGGTTTTGCCATGCTGTTTTGCTCGTTTGAATTTTTGTTTTTGTTTCTGCCGCTGACGTGGGCGGGGTATTACCTGCTGGGGCGCCGGGCGGGCGGGCGTGCGGCGAAGGTGTGGCTGACCGCGGCGTCGTTTTTCTTTTACGCGTGGTGGGACGTGAGCCTGCTGCTGGTCATCGGCTCGTCGATGGTGGTGAACTACGCGATGCTCTGGCTGCTGGAGCGCGACGGCGGCAAAGAATCGCGACTGCGGAAAAGCGCGGTGGCGTTTGGCGTGCTTTTCAACCTCGGATTGCTGGGGTATTACAAATACGCGATGTTCATCGTGAACAACGTGATGCGGTTGACGGAGAGCGAGTTTGTGTTGCAGGGCATCATCCTGCCGCTGGGGATCAGCTTCTTCACGTTCCAGCAGATCGGATGCCTGGTGGACATTTACCGCCAGCGCCGCGGCAAGATGTATCCGGTGCTGGACTACCTGCTTTTCGTGACGTTTTTCCCGCAACTGATCGCGGGGCCGATCGTGTCGCACGCGGAGATGATGCCGCAATTCGACGAGCCGGGCGTGACGAAACTCAACGGTATCAACCTCGCCTCGGGCCTGCATCTGTTCGCGGTGGGGCTTTACAAAAAGCTGGTCTTCGCGGACTTTTTGGCGGTGTGGGTGACGAATGGTTGGGGTCTCTCCGCGCCGTCGTTCTCGCAGGCGTGGTTCACGATGATCGTCTACACGTTTCAAATCTACTTCGACTTCAGCGGTTACAGCGACATGGCGATCGGACTGGCGCGAATGTTCAACATCAAGCTGCCGCAGAATTTCAACTCGCCGTTGCGATCCGCGAGCATCCAGGAATTTTGGCGGCGGTGGCACATCACGCTCGGTACGTTTCTCACGTATTACGTCTACGTTCCGCTCGGCGGCAACCGCAAGGGCAAGGTGCGCACGTACATCAATCTGGCGATCGTCTTCCTCGTGTGCGGCGTGTGGCATGGCGCGAGCTGGCTCTTTGTGATGTGGGGCGTGATCAACAGCGTCGCGGTGCTGGCGCAGCGTTTTTGGAACGAGCGCGGCTTCCGAATGCCGCGTGTGCTGGGCTGGTGTTGCACCTTCCTGCTGCTGATCCCCGCGCAAATCTGCGCCTATTACAAGGCGGACTGGACGACCGCGATGCGCATGCTCGACGGCCTTTTTTCAAAGCCCGAGTTTTCGATGTTCCGCATCAGTCTCATCACGCACCCGGATTCCTACCCGTTGCTTTACGTGCTGGGCGCGGCTGTCCTGGTGCTCTGTTTTCCGAACGCGGCGGGTCGCATTGACCGCTTCCGCGCGACGAAGTTCGGCGTGGCGTTCACGGCGTTTATGCTGGTGGTGTCGGTCTTCCACATCGTGCGTGTCGGGCCCTTTATCTACTTCAATTTCTAATGAACGAGCGTGTGCCAAAACTGATTCAAACGGAACTTTCGGGAATGCGTTTTTTCCGTCTGGCCGTGCTGTGGTTTTTCGGCGTCAGCCTTTTCATCGCGCTGGCGGTGTATGTCGTGGATCCGTTCGCGCATTACCGCAGGCCGGGATTTTTCAAGGCCATCTATTCGTCGGCCAACTCGCGTCAGATGATTCCCGGCGTGCTGCGGCACTTCGAATATGACAGCGTGATCGTCGGCAATTCGCAGGCGCAAAACATTTCGCTCGCGGCCATCCGCGAGACGCTCGGCTGGAACGCGGTGAAGGCGACCTCGCCCGCGTGTTCACCGCGCGTGCTTGGACAGTTTATGGAGATCGCGTTCGCCGCGCGCGGCAACGCGCTGAGCAACGTCTGGCTGAGCGTGAACATCGCGAGCTACGCCGGCACGCTGGACTTTGGCAACGACGAGGTGTCGGCCTATCTTTACGACACGAATCCGTGGACGGACTACCGCTATTTGCTGAACCTCGAGGTCATTACGCAGCGTGTTCCAAAATCGCTTTACGCGACCTTTGGCAACGGCAAGAATTACGCGTTGCGCACGAATCCCGACAACATGTTCATGCTCGATTTTTCCGGCGAAAACAAGCGCGACTACAGCGAGGCCAAGGTCAAACGCGATTATCTCGAGGACCTTGCACGCGGCGCCCGAAAGCGTGGCACGGTGGAGGTCGTGCCACGGCTTGCGGATGTCGAGGCGCATCTGCTCACACCGGTGCGCGACCATCGCGGCGCGATGTTTTACGTGGTGCTGTCGCCCATGACGTCGCTGGTGTGGCATGAGTTCGCGCAGAACGGCCAGCTCGACGGCGTGCTGACGTTTCTCGAGGCCATGTTGCGCACGCTGGCGGAGGAACCGAACGTCCAAATCATTGACGCTGTTTCGGACGCAACGCTCGCCACTGACTTTTCGTTTTATCGCGACACCGTGCATTATTCGCCGGCCATGGATGCGATACTGACTGAGGCCGTGAAGGACGGTTCGCGCCGCATTCGCGCGACAGACATTCCCGCGATGCTCGAACGCCTGCGCGCGTTGAGCAAGCCGGAGACGCAGCCAGCCTGGGCTTGGGAAGGGGAGGATAACTGATGTCCTTTTGCTCCTTCGAGTTCATCTACCTCTTTTTGCCGCTGGTGCTGGCGGGATACTTTGCGGTCGGCGCGTGGGGGAACGCCCGGCTTGCGAAGGCCTGGCTGGTGTTGGGCTCGCTCTTTTTTTACGGCTGGTTTGAGCCGTGGTATTTGTGGATCATCCTGACGTCGATCGCGGGCAACTTCACGCTGGTGCGCCTGCTGGCGTGGAGCGGC
This sequence comes from Kiritimatiellia bacterium, assembly GCA_031550185.1. Classification (GTDB taxonomy): domain Bacteria; phylum Verrucomicrobiota; class Kiritimatiellia; order RFP12; family JAVBOU01; genus JAVBOU01. The sequence continues at coordinate 24,145 of JAVBOU010000029.1, forward strand.
TTCAGCAACTGGCAGCGTCACGCGCTCTGCGTGCTGGCCATCTGCTTCAACCTCGGCCTGCTGGGATATTACAAATACTTCGGGTTTCTCGCCGACACGGTGAAAACGCTTTTTGACCTGCATTTCGTGATCACGCGTGTGGTTCTGCCACTGGGCATCAGCTTCTTCACGTTCCAGCAAATCACCTGCGTGGTCGACGCCTACCGCGCGCCGCCGGGCGAGCGCAAACATTACTGTTTGCTCGATTACGGCCTCTTCGTCACCTTCTTCCCGCAACTCGTCGCCGGCCCGATTGTCCACCACGAGGAGATGATGCCGCAATTCGAGCACACCGACGCCGTGCGCCCGGATGGATTCAACCTCGCCGCGGGGCTTTATATTTTTGCCATCGGCCTTTTCAAAAAACTTGTCCTCGCCGACTTCTTCGCCATCTGGGTGACGAATGGCTACGAGGGCATTGCGTGCATGACCTTCTGGCAGGCGTGGATCGTTGGCGCGGCGTACATGTTTCAAATGTACTTCGACTTCAGCGGTTACAGCGACATGGCCATGGGCCTCGGCCGCATGTTCAACATCCGCCTGCCCGCCAACTTCAACTCGCCGTTGAAATCCGTGAGCATCCAGGACTTTTGGAAGCGCTGGCACATGACGCTGGGCCGCTTTCTCATGCAATACCTCTACTTCCCGTTTGGCGGCAGCCGTCGCGGCGAGTCCCGCGCCTGTCTCAACCTCTTTCTCGTCTTCGCGATCTGCGGACTCTGGCACGGAGCGAGCTGGCTGTACGTGCTGTGGGGTGTCATCAACGGTGTGGCGATGGTAATTCACCGCGTGTGGCAGAAGCGCGGGTTTGCCATGCCGCGCGTCTGCGGCTGGTTCATCATGACCTTTTTCTTCATCATCACGCTCGTCTTTGTGCGCGCCGTGACATGGGAGCGCTGCATGAGCGTGTTCCACAGCATGTTTCTTTCCACCGATTTCCGCTGGAGCGCGGTCGCGCGCGTCACCGGCTCCGGCGACTGGCAGCCCGTCGCATTTCTCCTTGGCGCGTGGATCCTCGTCCTCGCCTTCCGCAACTCCGTCAAACAGTACGACGCATTCCGTCCGACGCGCCTGCGTCTTGCCGCCACCATCGCGTTGCTGATTATTTCCGTGCTGCATCTTTCCCGCATCAGTCCCTTCATCTACTTCAATTTCTAACGTATGAATCTCGACACCTATCAGCAGACCAACGCCGCCTTCAAGTTTCGCTGCATCTATCATCTCGGCGTCCGCTCCGGATTCTTCTCCGAGTACAACAACATGATCTGGGCCATGATCTATTGCCTGCGCTGCGAACTCACCTTTTACCTCGCCACGCGCGACGCCAACTTCGCCTTCAAAAAAGGCTGGCAGGATTATTTCCTGCCCTTCTGCCCCGAACGCCAAAGCTGGCTTCACCACCGCTGGCTTCATCCGCGTTTCCCAACGGAACGCCTCTCGTTTTTGCTCAAGGAAAAAATCTTTGGCAGCGTCATCCGCCAGCTCGAAAACGCCGACGCCCTCACCTATGACATTTGGAACGGCATGCGCTCGCAGCAGGCCGGTGACATCACCCTGCGCGCCCTTGGCCACAGCGGCACGCTCCGCGAACTCTCCCGCGAACTCGTTGACATGACCTGGCGCTTCAACCCCGAAACGCGGGCAATTCTCGACGCACGCCGCGCCGAGTTGAAACTTCCCGGACATTACCTCGGTCTTCACATCCGCGGCGGCGACAAAAAAAAGGAGGCCGTTCTTCTCGACGTCTCCGCCTACATGGACAAGGCGCGCGCTGTTTCCGGTCTGCGCGACATCTTCGTCATGTCCGACGACTACGCCAACATTGAACTCCTGCGTCAGCGTTATCCCGATTATCGTTTCCACACGCTCACCTCGCCAAAGGCCGGCGGCTACCAGCACCGCGTCCACGCCCGTAGCGGCAAACTCGCGCGTCGCGAGCATTACCACGAACTTTTCGCCTCCGTCGAAATCATGCGCCACGCCGACGCCATTGTCTGCGCCTTCACCTCCAACATCGGCATCTTCCTCGGCATGTCCATGCCGCCCGACCGTTGCCACTCCGTCGACGGCACATGGAAAATGTGGTAACCGCCCGTGGCAGAGGTCATGCTCTGCCACGCCATGTAAACGCACTGGCAATCTCGAAGAGGTTGAACAACATTGATACAGTATTGTCATGCAACATTGGAACATGTGCTTTCGACTCCAATTTTGCTTTCTTAACAACATGCCGTCGGCATCGCGTGCATGGAGGGCGAGCGTACTCGTGAGCCACACGAAGAGGCCCGGGTGATTTGCGGGACGGTCGCTCCTTTTTTGCTGGAACCCTCCTGTTGCGGCTCGCGAGGACGCTCGCCCTCCCTGGTGGACTATTTCGCGCTTTCATGTAACATTGCGACGCAAAATGTGATAGCACCGAAGGTACACAACCTGTTGTTCAAACTCTCCGAAGTTGAAGAGACATTGACACACTTTGCTTTTTACCCCGCTCCGTTGGGGCGCAAGAAGCAAATGCTTTCCTGCGGAGACATTCTCATACATGTGCCAATGTAATAAAAAATACTATATACTTGGTGGCGGGGCAGGACCTCTGCCACGCCACCGAGCCATGCCCCTGCAGTCAGCCACACCACACAAGGCTGAAAGCCTTGCATCATTAGCGTAGGGCAACGCCCTACGAACCGACGCATGCACCTCACAAGCCCCAACCAACGGGGCGGGATCACCCGCCGAAAGCAAAAATCACGCGAACCACCGCAACAAAACGCTCATCGCAGGAACTCCTCCATGTGTTCCTGCCAGCGCCGCGCGTGAATGGCGTGAAGCCGGCCTTCGCGGGCGTGGATGAAATCCGCGAGCGCCTGAAAGCCGGCAAAGGGCGACGGCGTGGCAAGCAGTGCCGCGCACGCTTCGGGAAAACGGCCGCGGTTGTGAACCAGCTCCCAACAGCGCGCGAAGCGCTGGAGACGCGTGATTTCCGCAAAACTCATCGCGTCGCTGGACAAGAGCTCATACGGCGGTTCGGCGTTGTACTGCAAATGTAATGCGCCGGCATCACGGCGGAGCGGCGTGCCGGGAAGCAGCTTGAGAAGATTGACCTGAAGCTCCGGCGGCGCAATCTCACGAACCAGGCGATCAAAACCCGCGGCAAACGATTCAACGCTTTCGCCGGGCAAACCAAAAATGAGATCCGCATGGACACTGGCACGCGCATCGTTCTTGAGAAAGGCCAGCGCGTTCAAAACATCGTCAACCGGAATGTCGCGCCCAATCGTGGACGCGGTTTGCGGATTGAGCGTTTGCACGCCGACCTCGATATGCAGCACGCCGTCTGGAAAGGCGCAAAGGCGTTCGCGAAGTGCGTCGCCAAAAGGCCGCGGAATGATTTCGAGATGAATCGGAAAGCGTCCCGGATTGCGCTGGAGAAAGTAGTCGAGCACGCGGCAGGCGTGCGCCTCGTCGGCGTTGAAACTGCGGTCGAGAAAACGAAAGGCGCGAATCCCGCGGGCCATGAGCGCGTCGAAATCAGCGGCAAGTTGGTCAATCGGAAAGAGGCGAAGTCTGGTGCGGCACGACGTGCAGTACGCGCAACCAAAGGGACAACCGCGCGACGACTCGACATACACCGTGCGCTGTCCGATGTCCGTGCTGTCGTAAAAATCATACGGGCTCCGCGCCTCTCCCGCGCGGCCGCCAAGCACGCGTTCCGCCCACGCGGCAAACGCCGCCTCGCCCTCGCCGACAACCATCTCCGCAAGCCCGTGGCAGCGCTCATCCTCTGCCACGATTTCGGGTCCGCCGACAAGGATCGGAAGCCCGGGCGCAACCTGCCGAAGCATCTGGATGACGTTGAAAACAATCGCGGCGTTCCACAGGTAAACGCTGAAGGCGACGCCGCTTGGCGCGTGTTCGAGAATCGTGCCCGCCAGTTGAAAGGGCTGCACCTCCAGGTCGGCCTCAAGCATCACCGCGCGCGGCGCGAGATCACCCAGCGCGGCCATGAGGCATCGCGCGCTGTGCGACGCGTGGCTGTAACGGGCGTTGACCGCGACGATCAGAATATGTCCGGCTTGTGGCATGGTGGGAGGCCGCCGCGTATTGTGATGCAAACGCGCTCGGGATGCAAAATGTTTTTTATGAGCCGGAGTCAGCGTGCCGTGTGGTTGCGGCTTGAATTTGTCATCCGCGCTGTACAATGGGGGGCGTTTGTGTTATACATTCCGGCAAGGAATTCCCTCGCCAGCGAGGTTGAAATCATCGCAATCGTCTTACTCCCGTTTGTCGTGCAGCCACTTCACACATTTTCGCCTGAAAGCGCGAACCACGAAAAACAAAAAACGCCAAAAAATCAGGCGTTTTATGGAGCCAGCAGTCGGACTCGAACCGACGACCTGCTGATTACAAAGAATTACACCCGGTGTGCTACTGCGTCGTGATTTACAAATGGCAGGCAAAATGGCTAGAATATTCAATAAAAATCGACACTTTTTGTTTTTCAACTTCTAACAATTAAACCAATCTAGCCGCGCAACACCGCAAAACACGACGCAACAACACACACACAATTACACACACAATGGTGGAGGATGAGGTCGTCAAGCGCGGCGTGGCGGGATTCCATGTCGCGCATCTTCTCCGCCGCAGAGCGTGGACGTTTCGGCTCCGCGCTTTTGTCGATCACCACGTCATTGTAAAATGGAAAGGTGGCGTCCATCGCTTATGCCTCAAGAACCTCCATAAACACCCCGCCACGCCGTTTGATGGCGGGTGTTGGGCAATTTGGCTTGCGCGTGGCGAATCCCGTTGCGCCGCATTTCCGTGCGTCTTTTTTGTTTCGTTTTTTCATTTTGTGTGTGGTAAGGCACTTGTGGGCGCCGACCAAGCCGGGCATAACATCTCATGTTGTTTTCGGGGGAAAGAACCTACCCCAGGGGGGGGCGTCCTGTCGCGCCTCGTTGGGTTGCCCTGACATGACGGCTTCATGGCGTCCCTCCGTACCGTTGGCGCGTGATCTCGTCGTTGAGTTCGCGCTCGGTGATTTGTTCCTGCTTGCAATAGCGCATGACATTTGTCTTCTCGCGTTCGTCATCGTGGTCGGATGCGCGAATCCAACGCGCCGCGAGTTGGGCGATGTAGTGCATAATATGACATAGACGTGATGCGCCACGCTCCCAAGGGCGTTTAACGCGTCCATGCGACCGTCATTGTGGTACGGAAACCACCCGCTAGCCATTGCGCCCTCCCCGTGCCCCTGCCAACTTCTTGAGTTCCGCGCGGCGTTCCGTGCCGGGCTTCGTGTAGAAACTCACGAGATGGCTTTGGAGTGTCGTGAACCGGTTCAGTTCCATTGCCAGCGCGAAGCAACGCGCTTCCAAGGTCTCGCCATGCTTGACCTCGCAAAAGCGAACGTGGCGCGAATCCGGACGGGTTGCGGCCGTGCATTGAAGTCCGTCCGGCTTGCGGCATTTACCGCTGACCATAAAGTCGCAGCCGAGGCAGTTTGTCTTGTTGAAGGCATCGACGGCAAAGTAGCCGCGACCTTTGTGGATGACAACCGTTTGGTCATCGTTGACCATGAAGACGGGCGGGATGGGCGGATGGGCGCGCTTCGCCGAAGCGCGAGGGGATTGCTTACCCATAAGGCTCTGTTTCCTTTTTGTGATCCCCCATTTCCCCCGGGTGCTAGTCCGGTACAAAGAAAACGGGGTCGCTTGCGTCCTAGCACGAGTAATGAACAGAGCATTACCGCACCCGAAGGTGCAACGCAAACGACCCCGCAAAACGGAATCAAGGCATGAAAAAACTCTGTTCGTGGTACTCGTGCTAGGAGTGCCACCAAGATACGCACAGTTTCGGTGTTTTGTCAACTCGTTTTTCACGTCATGCCCAGATGCTTGAAAATTTGTGAAATTGCTTGTCATTCCCCGTTGTCGCTGATGAAATAATCGACGCCCGCCCGCCATGTTTCGGTGCCCGCTTGTGGCGTGACGGGAATACGTTTCGCTTCGCAATGTGCCACACAGGCGGCAAGTGCGCGACGCAACTCTTTCAAGTCGAAGCCGTGCGGCACGCGTACCCAAACCGCAACGCTGGTTTCGCGTGTTCCCAATAACAAATTTTCGTCGATGGGAACACCGCGCAACTTCCCGCGCATCCACGCCAAACACGCCAACCGCGCCCAATGTTCCGCCGGTTCGCCCACTTCACGCGCCGCGCCCATCACGGCATCCCAAAGGTTGGCCGGTGCGCGAACCTTGAGGCGCATGCCTTCCTTTTGCGCCATGCGTTTTTCGGCGTATGCGATGATCTCTTTCGCGGCTGGAAAAATGGCATTCATGCCTGTGTTTCCTCCTCGTTTCTTTCGCCCGATTTCACAAAGCAAATCCAATGCGTTTTATTCGCCTTCCCACACCGATTTCCAAAAACTGGCTGTTCCGGCGTCAGTTTCAAAATCTCCGAAACTTTGATGTCGATGTCACTCCACTTGAAAATCAAAATTCCGTTGGGTTCGAGTACGCGGAAGCATTCGCGGAATCCGCTTGCGAGCGTGTCTTTCCAGCTTGAATTCAACGATCCGTATTTGATGTGTTGGTATCCGGTCGGCTTTGATTTTGCATTCAACAACAAGTGAGGCGGATCGAAAACAACCATGCGAAACGAACTGTTGGGGAATGGAATGTTTGTAAAATCGCATTGCACATCCGGCGTTACTTCAAAAACACGTCCGTCGCACAACGTTGTTTTTTCGCGCCTGATGTCGCAGAAAACAACACGGGGATCACGTTTGTTGAAATAAAACATGCGGCCGCCGCAACACACGTCAAGTATCGGTTTCATTGCCGCACCTCCACCACATTGTCAAGCCAACCCGCGCACATACTCGGCGCAAGGCGTTTGCGTTTCCCGGCATCGCGCAAACATTTTGTCGCGGATGGGGATTGTCATTTCAAGGGTAAGCCGATACTTGGGCCGCTTGTTCAAGCGAAAGCGCGTGGTGACCTTTGAATGCGGTTGATTTGTGGTGGTAGATTCGTTCATGGTGTTTTGTGGTTGATCCCCGTTGGTGTGCGGGGTGGGATTAAGTTGTCACGTGGTTACGTGAGTTGGTTACGCCAAGGTGTCACTACACCTATAGGTAAAAAATAAACGGTGTTACTACACCTATAGGCAAAAAAATATGACTTTTCTGAAACCCAAAAAGCATCCCGAGGTGTCACTACACCTCCGAGTAAATTTTTTTGTATTATCTTGTATAATGAAATTTTCATTTTTTGCGATTCTCGTTTAATTTTACTATTGTATCTTTTTTTTCTTCGTCCGTCATCTTTATGCCATCGTTTTCCATGCCGTCAATGATAATTTCTTTTAAAATATTAGTCATTGTTATTCCGCGTTTTTGCGCCTTTTCTTCAAGCTTTCGCTTTTCATCTTCCGTAAGCCAGAAGGTGAATGACTTTTTGCCTTTTTTGCGTTGGCCTGGCACTGGTTAAAAACTCCTTTGATGGTGATGTGGAAAACAACGTGCACTATAACAGGTGTCACTACACCTGTCAACCGTATTCTCGCTGTTTTTTTTCTTGCGTCAAAACATGGCATTTGCAACACTTTGATTAAGGAAAGTTTTGTATGCAATACGAATTCACAATAACTTTATTTGTGTTTCGCATGTGCAACCACGCATCAATCGCTTTCCCCAAGCGTCCTCATATAGTGAGGACGAGAAAGGCAACAAATGTCAAGCAATACAAAAAATTACAAAATTTATCTTGATTTAAACATTTATCGACATTTGATTGAACTTAGGAGGGGTTATTATTCAATTAAAAAGAAAATTATTTCTTTAAAATCGACAGGTTGTATTTTTCCTTATAGTGCTGCGCATATGGAAGAAATCGCGGTGATGTTTCGTATGGAAGAAGAGGATCGTCCAAAAAACAATTTGATTAAAAAACACATTAATCTCATTGAAGAAATTTCAAGTAACTACGAATTACGCAGTGGGCGTCCATCCTTGAAAACAATTGAAGAATCTAGGCGTCATTTTATCGCGTCGGCAGTCCCTATCTCTCCTGAAATGAAGGCTGTGTTAGATGATACAGAGCGAGAATGGCGTTCTGGGTTGCTCTCGTCGCAGGACTTAAAAACGCGGCTTATTATCGAACATCCAAGCGAATGTTTAAATCGAGTGTTGTGTGACATTAGGGTCACTGATGACTCTCATCGCATGAATGTATTTTATATGGGTAGGCGAAATGAAAATTCGATTAAAAAAAATTTCGCTGAAATGAAACTTGATGCTGAAGGCATACCTTCTTTTAAAGAATTGCAAGACAAATATGAAATTAACATTGTTGAATTAAACAATCTATCTGGAGCCGATGTTTTTTTACATGAAGGTGTTCAGGCTGTTCTTAAAGAATCATGTAAACAAAATAACATTTCCTTTGACGCCCCTTCTGCTAACACCTTAATGGATAATCACGAATTACTCGTAAAGTATATCACGATATACATCAACGTCCTTGACAAGGTTAGGTATTCTTCTGACAAGCAAAATGATGTTCTAAAACTTAGGTCCAGCATGCACGATGTCAGTCATGCAATTTATGGTGCGGTAGCAGATATTCTGGTTACTGACGATATACGATTTGCGAAACGTCTTTATGCGACTTATGCTTTCTTAGGGATTCCAACACGGGTGTTAAGCTCAACGGAGTTTATAGAATTTGACTACGGAGAGACACTATGAATAAACAACAAGTCGGAAACATTCAAAAAGGCAATTACCTAATTGCTGTTTTTGATATCCTTGGATTTAAAAATTTGATAGTAAACAACTCTGAAAATGAAGATGAAGTATTTACAGATATCATTCGCACACTTGACAGCATAATGCCCGAAGCTGTTGACATGATGAACCGCTGGCGGAAAGATTCGCTGAAACTCCCTAATATTATTCACCCGAGTAAGACTAATGATTTTGATAGAACAATGTACGACATAATAAAAACCATTCAAATATCGCAAATGTCTGACAACATTATTATCACTTTGCGTGATACTGATGACACTGCACTGGAAAGTTTGTTCCCGTTGTATTCTTTCTTTTATCTTCTTTATTGCGCACAAGCCGCCGCTATAATGTTTGCGAAGGGGTATCCAATGCGGGGTGTGATTGAATACGGCTCATGCCATATTAAGAACTCCATTTTTATTGGCAAACCGCTCGTGGCGGCACACGACATAATCAGCAATCTTGACTTTTCTGGTGTTGTCGTTTCTGAAAATGCCATGCCGAAATTTGCGCTTGCGGAAGCGACACAAATTGTTGAAATGAATGCCCCAATGAAAGGCAACGCGGAAAATAAGTCCTTATGTCTTGACTGGACGATGTGGGGTGCGATTTTTGGGTCACATGAAAATCGTCGAGATATTGGTAAATGTGTTCTTGAATCCTTTGCAAGCCACAATAAACAGATTTGTTCCAAGGTTGAAAGTAAAATAAAAAATACAGAGACAATGATCCGCGCTTTTTCGATGATTTAGGTTAATTTGCATTCAATTTGCGAGAAAATATTTGGCGGAAATAAATTCTTAATTGTTGTTTGAATAGTTCTTCCTGTCTACAGCATTCTTGATGTTTTTTTTTCTTGCATCAAAACATGGATTTTGCGACACTTTTCGAATGGAAATTTTTATCTCATGTGTTTTACCGTTAAAGAAGTCCTTCTTTCAAGTGACGCTTGCGGTTAGGAGCATGGAAAAAATCCAAAACTCACTCAACAAGCCTAAAATCGTAAATAAAAACAAGGTGCAGTCATGAGTCAAAAACAACAAAAAACTTTTCACTTGAAGGTCGCACACATCACGCCACCACAAGAAGAAAACTTCACAACGTTAGTTAACGGTGCATGGCAAAAACTAACGACTGCAAAACAAAGAAGTTACAGAGTAAACAAAGATAGTGATCAATATAAGGTGTTAAATGATTTAAAGGATATGGACATTTCCGATAAAAGTAAGGTTATTTCATGTCCTTTATTTGCATTTACTCTTGACGCCAATCAAAATGCTGCTGAAATATCAAGCGACGCAAAGACCTACCCAATTACGGTGTTGGCTCCTCAACGTGATGCTGCAAAAAGACTGGAGTTTATAGAAGGTTTAGTTTGGATGTGCGCCACGAAAAATTATGTTGCCTTCATGGCTAATAAAATGATTACACATAATGTGCTGGAGGAATACTTCTCTTGGTTGTTTTCCAAATTGACTGGTAAGACCATTGCTGTTACTTTTTCTGATCCTAACAAACCAAAACTTAAAAATTATAATATGACAAATGTTACAAGGTTGACTTTAGCTCCTCCAATCAATTTAGAAGGTTCAAATAATAAACCCAAAAACGATGAAGAGAAACATTGTTTCAAGTTTGGGAAAAGAACGTATGACATGGTACAAACTTTACTTGCAGCTTGCGGTGCCCAAATGCCCGATTTATCAGCCGACGGACCTAACGACTTTGCTCAACTTGATCTTTCTGTTATACTACGTGTTATTAGGAGAAATGATTATGCCAATTCTGCTGCAGTGGTGCGCAAAATTGCTGAGGCTTTCCGAGATGTGGAGAACCCTCCAGTAAAATTTAAGTTTGCCGATGGACGAACGCTTGACCTCAAGGAATTGCGTATTTCGCGCGTAATGTCAATTTCATGTATAAACGGAATCCCGGATGTAAAAGAGACACAACAAGCGTTGTACCGTTGGTTGATGGAGCAGATTAAACAACTTGACAATCCAAAGAAGCGAACATGGACAACCCAAGAAAAGGAGCAATAGTATCGGGTACAATCGGGAGCGCCGTAATAATCTTCCCGGTGATAATTGCTTGTATCCTTGATCCTGCTTTTGTGTCAATGTGTCATGTTCCCGTGATTGGAGTTGCCGGCATTGCCGTTGCCTTGTGCGACGCATTTTTTGGACAAGTAATATCATACACACAATCAGTTCCTTTTTCTCCGATTTACACACCCGCCCGTGCCAAAGAGCTTGTGGACCAGTTTGACAGCTTGCACCGAAAAATTTTACGTGAATGGATTATTGCCAAACTTGCCAGCGGAACAACAGTTACGCTTTCCGCAATTATGGTATTGTCGTTAAATCACGGCCCACCAGACAGGTCACTGCAAATTATCGGATATATCGCACTTGGCATTTCCCTGCGCAGTGTGCTTTTTTTTATTGTGACATACTTGAAGGCTCGTGATGTCAATCATCAGGTTCGTTTAGAAGAAATCTCGATGCGGTTCGAAAAAGAAAACCAACCTAAAGAGCTTAGCAAAGAAACACTTCGAGCATTAGAAGAACAGTCGAGTCAATACAATGCACCCCCAACAACGCTTAAGCATTAAACATACGTAAGAAAAGTTTTTCTGTATTCGATTTGATGCATTGAATTTATTTTTTCTCAAGACAAGTTTAACGTAGCAATTACAAACAAAATGTGTGAAAAACACAGGTGATTTCCATGAAAAACAAGTATCTCAAACGTTCTCATAAATTTTTTCTGTTTGCAAACCCCCGTATACGGTTTTAG
>JAVBOU010000166.1:0-28297 GCA_031550185.1 Kiritimatiellia bacterium
TTTACGCGGCGTACAAAAGTGGTGTCCAAAAGCAATGTGATGGTTGATCGGAGCATCCGTTTGTGGCGCGCTCTACAAACACCCGCTGTTTTCAACGCATTTCAAAAAACTGCACTATCTATCTATAAGTGAACACTCTCCCCTAATGTTCTACGCAAACAAAGTAAACGCATAAAGAACAACACCGCTTAAGAACAACAAACAAAACAGATGACAAACCGCCTTGTTGTATTTTCGCTTGGCAAAATTGATGACACACGCTAACAAAATTCCAAAAAAGGCGACACATGAAAGAGCCGCAAAAAAGGGATTCACATGCCCCGTCATAACGCCTGCGGTTAACTGGAGGGTGTAGCAACAAACAAAGACGGCATTGGGAATCCATACGTCATCGACGTAACGGCGGATCAATGATTGAATCATTGCGGCTCCTTTCACGCATGAAGTTGTTCAGCGAGTTGATCATGCGATATTTGACGATGACCCCCGGGTTCCAGAAAATGAATGGCGGCCATATGCCGTACCAGCTGTCCTTGTAATTGACGGTTATTCGCGTGTGCGTGTCGTCAACAGGAGTGACGTCGAAGCGAATCGTTTCGCTGCCTGATGCGCCGATGTTGTATTCGGTTTCAATGGTAATGACGAGCTTTTGCGGTGACGCCTCTTCGTGCGTTGAAATGTGATGCCCGTGTCCAATGTATTTGGTGATTGGTGAATCGGCGCTCAATGCGATTGTTTTGCCGTGGGCAACAACATCGTTTGTGGAATATTCAAATAGGCAAACAGATTGCTTTTCGTCTCGTCAAATGAAGTTTGACAAACCGTTTTGTTTTCGTGGTTGATGAGGATGATCAATGCGGCCACGAGAACAAACACAACATACAAAGTGATTTTACATGATTTTTTCATTCAGGTTCCTGTATTTTGTGTGAAGTATATCACAGTGTGTTTGTAGTGTAAATCTCAGGGCAACACATTTGTTTTGCATGGACAGTTCCGCCTTCATAAGATCTCCGAGGTTGTGGACGTATTGCGGGCCGTGGCAGAGGTGGGGCTGTGCCACGACAATTTGCCTTGCCGCGGCAACGTGTTTTTGGTTGAAGGAAAGACAAGAAAACGCTAAGCTATGGATGTAATTTGCAAAGGAGTTTGCCATGTCAGACTGGCGTCAGGAATTGGGCAGCATCATTCAGGGACGGATGCGCGCGACGCGCGCGGAGGCGGAGAACGCGCAATTTGAGGAGTTTCTCGTCAAGGTCGCGTTGCCGGCGTTGCGGTCGATCGCGGATGAGCTCGTAAAGTACAACCGCGAGGCCACGGTGCGTGAGGCGCCGGCGTCGGCGATTCTCACGGTGCGCAGCGGCATCAACGAGGAAATCCGTTTCCAACTCATGAAGCGTTACGCGAACAGCGGCATTGTGCCGTACGCGGAAATCCGCCTGCTCAAGGGCCAGCGTTATGTGAAGTACGACGGCAATTTCGCGCCGGAAGGCCAGACTTACGCGATTGAGGATGTGACGCAGAAGAAGATCATCGCGTGTTTCCTTGATCATTTCCGCATGGTGCTCGACACCGGGATGGAGCCGGGATGAATCCGCTTTACGCTATTTCATTTTTGCCGGATTTTGCGGCCATTCAACCGGAACACGCGGCGCCCGCGCTCGCGGCGCGCATTGACGAAGCCAAAGCCGCGCTGAAACTCATCGAGGCCGATGACGCAGTGGATTGGGACGCGGTTTTCATCGCGCTGCACCGCGCGACGCAACCGGTGTCGGACACGTGGACGCTGGTCGCGCATTTGCATTCCGTGGTGAACAATGAAACGTGGCGCAAGGTGCATCAGGAGCTTGAGCCGCAGGTGGTTGAGTTTTCGTTGCGCGTCGCGCAGAGCGAGGCGTTGTATGCGCGGTATTGCGCGCTTGAAACCGCGGCGCGCGACAAACGTTTGACGCTGACCGAGGCACAACAGCGCGTGCTGGCGTCGGCGTTGCGCGGCGCGCGTCACGCGGGCATCGGGCTGCCGGAAGCGCAGCGCAAACGCGTGAAGGACATACACACGGAGCTTGCCGGACTAGGCGCGAATTTTTCGCACCATGTGCTTGACGCGATTCACGGTTATTCGTTGTGGCTGCGCGACGCGAAGGATGCGGAGGGATTGCCGAAATCGTTTTTGCACGCGGCGGCGGAGTCGGCGCGTGGCGCGGGGGAGACCTCTGCCACGGCGGAAAACGGTCCGTGGCGCGTGACGCTCGACACGGCGGTGAGCGTGCCGTTTTTGAAGCATGCGGTCTCGCGTTCGCGGCGCGAGGAACTCTTTCGCGCGTCGGTCACCAAGGCGTCGTCGGGCGAACTCGACAACACGCCGCTCATCGACCGCATCCTCGCGTTGCGCCACGAGCTCGCGACGATTCTGGGTTACGCGAGTTATGCGCATTTGAGTTGCGCGTCGAAGATGGCGCGGCATCCGGACGAGGTGGCGAAACTTTTGAATCGTCTCGCCGAGGTCGCGGTGCCTGCGGCGAAAAACGAGCACGCGCAGTTGCAGGCTTTTGCGCGGCAGTGCGGGCTTGACGACGCGCTCGCGCCGTGGGACGTCGCCTTCTATGCGGAACGCCAGCGCGAAACGTTGCACCACTTTTCCGAAGAGGCGCTGCGTCCGTATTTGCCGCTTGAAAATGTGTTGAAGGGGCTTTTCGAATTTGCGCGCAAGCTGCTCAACATCGAGGTGCATCCGGCCGACGTGAACGCCACGGTGTGGCATCCCGATGTGCGGTTTTTTCAAATCCGCCGCGTCGAGGACGGCGCGCCGGTGGCGTGGTTTTATCTCGATCCTTATTTGCGGCCCGGACAGAAGCAGCCCGGCGCGTGGATGAATTTTTTGCGCACGCGTTGCAAGCTCAGCGACGGTTCGGTGCAACTGCCTGTCGCGCTCATGGTGTGCAACCAGCCGTTGCCGACAAACGGCGCGCCGTCGCTCATGCGCTTTGACGACGTGCTGACGCTCTTCCACGAATTTGGCCACGCCCTCCAGCACATGCTTACGGAGGAGCTCGAACCCGACGCCTCGGGCCTGAACAACATCGAGTGGGACGCGGTCGAGCTTGCCAGCCAATTTATGGAAAACTGGTGTTATGATCCGCCGACATTGCGCGGCCTCGCGTGTCACTACCAGACCTCTGCCACGCTCCCGGATGAACTGATGGCTCCGTTGCTCGCGACGAAGAATTACCGTTCCGCGTCCGCGCTCGTGCGGCAGCTTCACTTCGGCCTCACCGACATGGGGTTGCATTCGCAAACGCCGCCCGTGGCAGCGCATGACCTCTGCCACGCGGAGGGGCGCAAACTGCTGCCGTATGCGCCGCTGCCGGAGGATCGTTTTTTGTGTTCCTTCTCGCACATTTTCGCGGGCGGTTACGCGGCGGGTTATTACAGCTACAAGTGGGCCGAGCTGCTTGCGTGCGACGCGTTCGACGCCTTTCTTCCCGCGTTGCAACCGCGCGATGAAAAGCGGTTGGCGGAGATTGGCATGCGGTATCGTGAAACGATTCTCGCGCGCGGCGGCGGACGCGATCCGCTCCATGTCTTCCGCGACTTCCGCGGACACGATCCAGATCCCGACGCGCTTCTGCGTCACGCGGGTTTGCTGTAAGTATAGCGTTTTCGCGCAATATTGCGACAGCTCCTCAACCTCGGAGAGAACATCAAAGCCCAGGGTTACGCGTATTCGCGTTACCCTGGGTCAGCGTATAAAACCGAAATCAACCCCGGAGGGGTTGGACAAAAATAATTGAAATCATGCCAACAACATGCCGGGAATTTGTTGGTGGAAGAAGATTGTTCAACCCCTCCGGGGTTGGAATTTATTTGCATCGCGTTCCCAGTGTAACGCGAATACGCGTAACCCTGGGCTTTGATGTTCAACCTCTCCGAGGTTGATATAGCGTTTTCACGCAACATTGGTGCATGTGTAAAAACGCCATGCCGCAGGAAAGCATTTGCTTCGTGCGCCCCAACGGGGCAGGTCATTTCAGCCCAGGGCAACGCCCTGGGTCAAGACATGAATCAAAAATTGCGCTCTGAAGGGGCAGGTAAATTTCGGCGGTTTATTCCACGCGTCTGCTCAAAATTTACCTGCCCCTTTAGGGTGCCATGATGTTTGTGCATCATGATCCAGGGCGTTGCCCTGGGCTGAAATGACCTGCCCCGTTGGGGCGAAGAGCAGAATGTACCAATGTCGAGCAAAGCCACTATAAATCGCCGGGCGCACTGGGTTCAGGACAAGCTGGAAACCGCAACGCAAGCGACAAAGACAAACGCCTGTCCGATGCCCGGCGCGCCCGGCGGTCGCGCCCCACCCTGAAATGTGCCAATGTTGTTCAAAAATCCTAGGTTCATCTCGCCATTAGGCGAGGAAGCGGAAGATGAGGTGGTTGGCGGCGAGGGCGTAGAGGGCGGCGAAAAAGTCGTCGATGACGATGCCGGTGCCGCCTTGAAGGTGCTGAAGTTTGTAGGCGGGCGGGAGTTTGATGATGTCGAAGACGCGGGTGGTGAACCAATAAAAGGGGAGCAGCCACAGGGCGTCGAAGAGGGGAAGGCCGATGAAGGAAATGGGCAGGAGGAGCCATTCGTCGGCGACGATGCGGCCGTCGTCCTTTTTGCCGAGAAGGCGCTCGGCGGTGTCGCAGATGGGAATGGCGCAGAGGGCAAGCGTGGCAGCGATGAGGCTCTGCCACGCCCAGTGGAGCGGGGTGAGCGCGAGGACGAGCGGAAGGCCGAGGAGGGAGCCGAAGGTGCCGGAGGCGACGGGGATGCGGCCGAGATTGAAGCCGGTGGCAAGAAGGAGGGTGATACGGTCGGAGAGGGTCATAAAATGTCGGGGTTGGGGTTTATTCGCGGGTGGGCGGGAGACCGGTCATGAGGGTTTCGGCGGCGTCGAGTTCGCCGGAGTTGCCGAGGAGGAGGATGGTGTCGCCGATGCGAAAGGCTTCGCTGAGGGTGGGGTTGACGTTGTAGTCGCCGTTGCGGCGGATGGAGAGGACGGAGGCGCCGGTCTTGGCGCGGATGTTGAGGCTGACGATGGTTTGGCCGACGGCGGGGGAGGTTTTGTGGAGCGGGACGGAGCGCATGTGAACGGAGAGGATGGTGCGCAGTTCGTTGCGGGGGCTTTCGCGGCGGAAGAGTTCCTGCAAGGTGGTTTGTGCGGAGACGTAGGCGCGGTTGAGGCGCTGCCAGCGGAAGGCGATGAGCGCGACCATGATGATCATGAGAATGAGTTGGAAGCGCCAGTCGGGCAGGAGGTTGCTGGAGAGCAGGAAGGTGCCGACGGCCATGGCGATGATGCCGAGAAGGAAGAAGATGTGCTGGAGGAAGAGGCGGAATTTTTGGCCCCAGGCGGCGTTGAGCGCGGCGGGGAGGAAGGAGTCGGAGAGGTTTTTGGCAAAGTGCTGGAGGTAGACGAAGGAGGCGGCGTAAAGCGGGCTGGCGACGATGGCGGCGAGGAGCCAGAGGACGGGGTATTGGGCGGGTTTGGTGAGGCCGAAGGATTGGAGCCAGGCGTCGAGGACGTGGATGTTGCGGAGGTATTCGGCGACGAGAAAGATGGCGGCGATGAGGGTGAGGTTAACGGCGAGGAAGAAGAAGTCGCGGCGGGCCTTGTTGAACGCCTCGCGCTCGGCCTGCGGGGAGAGGATGCGGTGGAGCCAGTGGGAGTAGGCGTCGAGGCCTTCGACAAGGCGCGCGCCGCAGAGCATGTGGGCGCAGCGGGAAATGGGGTTGGCCAGGCGCATGAGGAAGGGATTGATGACGGTGGAAAGGATGGCGACGCCGACGGCGATCTGAAAGATGGGACGCTGGGTGAGCTCGAGCTCGGTGCCGATGGCGGCGATGATGAAGGCAAATTCGGCGACCTGTGCGAGGCCGAGGCCGATGCGCAGGGAGTCGCGCGGCTTCTCACCAATGAGCAGGCAGCCGACCGTGCCGTTGACGACCTTGAAGAAGATCATGACAGCGGTGACGACGAGCACGGCGCCGATGTTTTCCCAGATTTGCATGGGCACGACGAGCAGGCCCATGGAGATGAAAAAGATGCTGCTGAAGAGCTGGCGAAGCGGCGCGACGAGCTCCTCGATGCGGTTGATGGGCCGCGCCTCGGCGATGATGGCGCCGATGAGAAACGCGCCGAGCGCGAGGCTGAGCTCGAGGCGCACGGCGAGCAGGGAAACGCCGAAGCAAAGGCCAAGCACGGTCATGAGCAGCACCTCGTCGTTGCGGTAGCGGGCGATGCGCGCGAGCAGGCGCGGCACGACGAGCAGGCCGATGATGATGACGGAGGCGAGGAAGACGGCGAGGATGCCCATGCGGTTGAAGACCACGCCGGTGTTCATCGTGTCGCCGCCGCCGAACCCGCTGAGCATGGCGATGATGATGATGGCGATGACGTCCTCCAACAACGTGACGGTGAAAAGGGTTTGCGCGAAGTGCTGCTTGGAGAGGCCCGACTCCTCGAGCGTCTTCGCGAGGATCGTGGTCGACGAGTCGCAGATGATGAAGCCGAGCAGGAGGCTTTCGATCTTGCCCCAGCCGAGCAGCAGGCCGAGCTCATAGCCCGCCCACGTCAGGACGACCACGTCGATGACCGCGGGGATCAGCACCGCCATGCCGACGCGTTTAAGTTCGCGGAAGCTGAATCCGAGCCCAATGGAAAACATGAGGAAAAGCACCCCCATGTCCGAGAGCATCTTGATGTTGTTTTCATCGGTGATGAGCTTCGGCGGAACGTGCGGCCCGATGATCAGCCCGGCGAGGATGTACCCGATGCTCTGGGGCAGCTTGAAGTAATTGAAGCCGAGAATGACGGCGGCGGCAATGACAATGACAATCGAAAAGTCAACAAAAAACGTGGTTTCCATGAGCGTCCCTTCGTAAGGCCGATAAGCATAAACCATGAAGACGCGCCGTGACAACCCTTTATTTAAGGTTGATTTTTTTTCGCCGCCGCCGTATGCTTCATTTCCATGAAAACCGTGTTGATCACCGGCGCCTCCCGTGGCATCGGCCGGAGCATGGCCGCCGAACTCGCGCGCGACGGCTGGATCGTGGCCGTGCACTACCATTGCCACGCGGACGAAGCTGCCACCGTGGCCGAAACCATCCGCGCGGCCGGCGGCGTGGCCGAAACTTTTTGCGCCGACATTTCCGACGCGGCGCAGACCGACGCGCTCGTGAAGGAGGTTGAAAAACGCCTCTCGCCGCTGACCGCGCTGGTCGCCAACGCCGGCATCCTCAAGCCTCAGTTCGCCGCCTTCACGTCGCCCGCGGATTGGCAGCAGCACATCGCCACCAACCTCTCCGGCGCGTTCTTCGCGACGCGCGCCGTGGCACGTCTCCTCCTGCGCCACCGCAACGGGCGCATCGTCTACATCTCCTCCTCCGCCGCGCTCACGGGCGAGCCGCTCCACGCCGCTTACGCCGCCTCCAAGTCCGGCCTCTTCGGGCTTGCCAAATCCACTGCCCGCGAACTCGCCGCCTCCGGATCCACCGTCAACATCGTCGCGCCCGGGCCGGTCGAGACCGACATGACCGCCGACACGCCATCCGACGCCAAGGCGAAACTCCTCAGCCGCATTCCCCTTGGCCGTTACGCGCAACCTGTTGAAATCGCCCGCGTCGTCCGCTTCCTTCTTTCCCGCGACGCATCGTACATCACCGGCCAGATTCTTTCCGTCGACGGCGGAATGACCTGAAGCGTGTTCAAGCCCGGGGTGATTGAAAAATCCGATATGGGTGCGGCACGCCCGGCGGTCGCGCCCCACCTTTTACGTGTTGCCGAATAATATAGTGCTTTTAGTCAACATCGACACACTCTGCTCTGCCTAAGGCACCCCTGTTGACTTTCGTCTTCAGCGTCGGAGACGCGTAACAACAGTAACCGTCGGTGGAGCGAAGCGGAACCGGCGGGAGTCGCCCCCAATTATCAACCCCGGAGGGGTTGAACAAAACCACTGGATGCACGCGCTGGTTTCAACATTCCGGTCGTGTTCAGCCTCTTTGGGGCTGATGGTCAGAGACACGGCTTTCCGCCGGTTCCGCACTCGCGTTGCTCGCGCTCCACCGACGGTTACTTTTGTTACGCACCTTCGGTGCTAAGAATTGCCATGTCGCAATGTGGCGTGAAACCGCTAGACTTGTTCTAACACCTACTTCTGGAGGGCAAGCGTCCTCGCGAGCCGCAACAGGATGGTTTCAGCATAAATATACGACCATTCGGCAAATCAACCGGGCCTCTTCGTGCGACTCGCGAGGACGCTCGCCCTCCACGTCCAGGTATTGGAACAAATTTACTATATCACAGCAGCGCCGCTACAAAAATCCATTTCTTGGCGTGGCAGGACTCAGGCTCTGCCACGGATCGCTTTTCTCATTCGTGTTCATTTGTGTTCATTCGTGGTTCAATTCACAACGCAACAAAGCAAAAATCTTTGCGTCCAACACCGCGGCATGCGCGCCTGTGCTTGATTTCACAGCGAAAATCCGGTATTCTTGCGCACATGTTTCCCATCTTTCCAGAAGGAATTTATGCGTTTTGCCCCTGAGGGACAACCGTTTATAAGCGGTGCTTTTGTTGTTTTCGCGCTCCTTGCCGCGGGGGCGTATGTCCTACATTGCCCGCGGGTGGCGGTGGCGATGCTGGTACTCGCGTTTTTGGGCGCGGGGTTCATGGCGTTTTTTTTCCGGGATCCGGAGCGCAATGTGCCGCCCGGTGAGAACGATTTTATTTCAGGCGCGGACGGCGTTGTTAACTCGATCGAGGTGATGCGCGAGGATGTTTTCCTGAAGTGCGAGGCGGTGCGGATCACGGTGTTTTTGAATCTGCAGGACGTGCACATCAACCGCACGCCGATGGCTGGCAAACTGGAAATGGTGACGTACACGCCGGGGAGGTTTTTGGCGGCGTACAAGGAGAACGCGTCGTTTGAAAACGGTTACAGCACGCTGGGAATCCGCGGCGCGAAGACGGACTGCCTGGTGCGGCAGATCGTGGGGCTGGTGGTGCGGCGGGTGGTGACGAATGTGAAGGAGGGGGAGACGCTGGAAAAGGGGCAGCGGATCGGGCTGATGAAGTTTGGTTCGCGGCTGGACGTGTTTTTTCCGGTCGCCGATGTCGAGGTGGCGGTGACGAAGGGGCAACGCGTGCGTGCGGGCGAGACGGTCATCGCGCGGCTGCGCAAATAATTCCTGGAGATGAGTATGCCTGAAATACGATGGCGGGTGATTCCGCCGTGCGCGCTGACGCTGGCGGCGATGCTGGCGGGCGTGGCGTCGATCGTGCACGCGTTGCAGCAGGGCAGCCTGTATTGCGCGGCGGCATTGATTTTCGCGTCGATGCTGCTCGACGGCATCGACGGCGCGGTGGCGCGTTTGCTCAAGGGCACGTCGGCGTTCGGCATGGAGCTGGATTCGTTTTCGGACGCGCTGGCGCTCGGCGTGGCGCCGGGCGTGCTGGTCTACAGGCTCACGCTGGACTTGTCGGCGTTGAACGAAGGCATGCCGAAGTGGCTGCCGATGGCCGGCGCGGTGTTGTGCGCGATGATCGCGTGCGCGGGCGTCTGCCGGCTCGCGCGCTTCCGCCTGACGAGCGACCCGCATCACGACAAGGGCACGTACCAGGGTCTCGCGATCGGCGGCCCCGCGGGCTGGGTGGCGCTCTTCACCTTCTGCCACGCGACGGAGGTGACCTACACGTTCGGCGCGACCACGATTCCGTTCGCGATCAACCAGGGGCCGTTCGCGATCCTCTTCTGGTGCGTGCTGCCGGTCTTGCCGTTCCTCGAAATCTCGACCATTCCGTATCCGAAGCCCACGAAGAACCTTTTCAAGTTCGCCCTCTTCACGGCCTGCCTCATCTGCACGCTCGCCGTTCCCGCGGTGCGCCCCGTGACCGCGCTGGTGCTTCTCGGCTACGGCCTGTGGTACATCCTTGGCGCGCCGATTTTCCGCCGCCTCCAACACCCTCCGCGACTCGCGTCATGAACATCCCCATCCTCACCTGGTCCAAGGCCAAATCCAATCCCGCTGTCGAGGCCTTCCTCAACCGTCCCGCGTTCGACGCCAAAGCCGAGGAAGTCGCCGCCGAACTCCTCCGCGCCATCCAGGCCAGGGGTGCGCCCGCGGTGCTGGCCGCTGTCAAAAAATTCCAAAAGGCGACCCTCACCCTTTCCGGCTTGCGCGTGAGCGACGCCGAGATCGCCGTCGCGCGCGACGCCGTTTCGCCCGAAATCCGCGCCGCCATCAAGCGCAGCCACACGCACATCCGCGCCTTTTCAAAAGCCGGGGTCCGCCGTGACTGGACCATGAAAACCGCGGGCAAGGGCTTTCTCGGCGAAAAATTTTCCCCGCTCGATCGCGTCGGTGTTTACGTCCCCGGCGGCACCGCGCCGCTCATCTCCACCGCGCTCATGACCGCCACCCTCGCGCGCGTCGCCGGCGTCCCGGAGATCGTTGCCTGCACGCCGTGCGGACCGGACAAAGCCGTCAACCCCGCGCTCCTCTACGCGCTCCACACCGCCGGCGCCACGGAGATTTACAAGGCCGGCGGCATCCAGGCCATCGGCCTCATGGCCTTCGGCGTCAAGGGCGTCGCGCCCGTTCAAAAAATCGTCGGCCCCGGCAACGCCTTTGTCACCGCCGCCAAGCGTCAGGTCTACGGTTACGTCGCCATCGACCAAGTCGCCGGCCCCAGCGAAATCGCCATCATCGCCGACCACACCGCCAATCCCGCGTGGGTTGCCGCCGATCTTTTGTCGCAAGCCGAACACGGCAGCGGACACGAAAAGTCGCTCCTCATCACCACCAGCGCCGAGCTCGCCCGCGAAGCCCTTCGCGAATTTATCTGGCAAACCAACGCCCTGTCGCGCGCCGACATGATTCGCAAGACCGTTGCCAACGGCGGCGTCCTCATCGTTTGCGTGCCATCGCTCATCGACGCCGCCGCGCTCGCCAACCGTTTTGCCGCCGAACATCTCGAAGTCATGACTCAAAAGCCCGAAGCGCTGCTTCCTCGCCTTCACACCGCCGGTGCGATTTTCCTCGGCGCGTGGACGCCCGAGGCGGTCGGTGACTTCACCGCCGGCCCCAGCCACGTTTTGCCCACCGGCGGTGCCGCGCGCATGTTCTCCGGCCTCACGGTCGACGACTTCCGCCGTCGCACCTCGCTCATTCATTACACCCAAAAAGATCTCGCCAAAGACCTTTCCGCGATCCAAACTTTTGGCGCCATTGAGGGCCTCGACGCCCACAGCCGCTCCGCCGAAATCCGCTTCATGGATCATTGAGATTGACGCAAAGGCGCGAAGGACGCAAAGGGTCGCAAAGAACTTTTGTGAACACAATTTTAATCACACAATACTTCCCTGTGGCGTGGCACGACCTCTGCCACGCCACGGCTCGCTCATTTTTTTTTGCGTCCTTTGCGCCTTTGCGTCAAAATCCAACACCTTCCTGCCATGATAGCCAAACACATCCAGGCCCTTCACGCCTACACGCCCGGTGAGCAACCGCAAATTCCCGGGCTCATCAAACTCAACACCAACGAAAATCCCTATCCACCGTCGCCCAGGGTTTTCGATGCCATTAAAAATTTCGACGCCACGCGCTTGCGTCTCTATCCTGATCCGGTTTGCAAGGCGTTGCGCGAACACATCGCCGAGCTCCATGGCTGCACGCCCGCCAACGTTTTTGCCGGCAATGGCTCCGACGAAATTCTCGCCCTTGCCTCGCGCGCCTTTGTCGACGCCGACGGCGCGATCGGCTACTTCGATCCGTCGTATTCGCTCTATCCGGTTTTGGCCGACATTCAAAACGTTCGCCGCCGTCCCGCGCCGCTCGGTCCCGGCTTTTCGTGGCAGACCCCGACCGCCTGCCACGACGCGCTTTTTTATCTCACCAATCCCAACGCGCCCACGAGCCTGCTTTACGCCCGCGACAACATCGCCGCGTTCACGAAAACGTTTTCCGGCGTTGTCCTCATCGACGAAGCGTACGCCGACTTTGCCGACGATCATTGCATGTCACTGGCCACCGCGCCCGGCAACACCAATGTTCTCGTCATGCGCACGCTCTCCAAATCCTTTTCCCTCGCCGGCCTGCGTTTTGGTTATTGCGTCGGCCCCGAGCCGTTGATCCACGCGCTCTACAAAATCAAGGACTCCTACAACGTCGACATGCTCACCGCCACGCTTGCGCTCGCCGCGTTGCAGGACATTCCCTACATGCACGCCAACGTCGCCAAAATCAAAGCGACCCGCGCCCGCCTCTCCGCCGAACTCCGTTGCCGCGGCTTCACCCTTCCCGATTCCCAAACCAACTTCGTGTTTGCCCGCCCGCCTGACGGCCAGGCCGCGCAACTCCTCCAGCACTTGCGCAACAAAAAAATCCTTGTCCGTCACTTCGACTTCCCCACCACCCGCGAACACATCCGCATCACTGTCGGCACCGACAACGAGGCCGACGCCTTTCTTGCCGCGTTGCCGCAATCATGACGGACCAAAAAGTCCGTCCGTCCCGCTCATTCAATTTTTCGCCGCGTCATAAAGTCTTGCGAAGTCACGCGCGCAACGTTATTCTTTGCGCATGACTTTTTTCCGCACGCTCCTTACCTTTTGCGCGACCTCCCTCGTCCTCCATGCCGCGGAGACGAATTTGAAAATCATCAGCCCGACGGTCGTGCACGCGTTGAAGCCGGTGACGTTGGAGGCAAACACGAAGGAGGGCGGGTTTTCGTGGATCGTGCAGAACATCGACCCCGACACGATGCTGAACGCGCGTCAGCCAAAGGCGCAGTTCACGCCGCCAAGAGCAGGGACGTTTCGCGTCGTGCTGGTGCATTCGGTCGGCAAGGAGGAGCAGGTCGTTTACCACACGCTGACCGCGTTGAACAATCCGGAGCAGGATGATTCGCCGTTTTTTATCGACGCGAAAAAAGTTCCCTACAAGCATCCGCTTGATGTGCTGGGCGGAAAGACGTCGCTTTATCTGCATGTCTTTGGCGCGTCCCAGCCGGCGGTGACGCCGCGGCCGTGTGTGATCCTTTTCCACGGCGGCAGCGGGCCGACCGCCGGCCCGGAGAACAACGTGGAGGAGTGCCGCTACTGGGCGTCGCGCGGGATGGTGGCGATCAGTGCGCAGTACCGGTTTGGCCGACGCGACGGCACTGACATCCGCGAGAGCGTGATGGACGCAAAATCCGCCGTGCGTTACGTCCGCGCTCACGCCGCCGAACTTGGCGTTGACCCGAAAAAAATCGTGGTGGGCGGTATTTCGTCCGGTGCGCATCTCGCCGCCTGCACGGCGACGGTTGCCGGTTGTCATGATTCCAGCGACGACCTTGCGGTTAGCTGTGTGCCTAACGCGCTGTTGCTCTACTATCCCCTTGGTCTGATCAGTGACCGTGGCACCCGCGAGGATCGTGTGGAATTGTCGCCATTGAGTTTTGTCGGCGCCGCGACGCCAGCCACGCTCATCATCACCGGCGCGGAGGATCGTGTCGCCCCGCCGGAGCGTGCCATTGAATGGGGCAAAAAAATGAAGGCGCCTTTTCGGCTTCTCATTTATCGCGACACCGCGCATGTGAGTGAGCGGCGCTTTTTCACCCGTCCCGGCGTGGACAACGACACGCTCCGTCAAAGCGACCGTTTTCTTGTTGCGGTTGGGATGCTCACCGGTGCTGACACCGTTTCGCCGGTCATGTCACCCGATGAGATTTCCGGACTCTACATGATGCCGGCTGATTACATGAAAGATTTGATGGCACGCCGCGCAAAGTACGGCAAGTAAGTTGCTTTTCGTGGCGTGGCAAGACCTCTGCCACGCCACCGCATTCGTCATGACATTGGGGCGTCGTTTACGGTGGTGGCAGCAGATCCACTTGGACACGGAAGAAGCGGTTTTCCGGGGCAGTGGTTTCGTCGGTGGAGATGTCGCGCCAGTCGGCGTCTGAAAGTTCGGTTTTGGCTTGAATTTGGTAGACGCGAAGGCGGCCGAGGTTGGGAATCCAAGAGACAGCGGGTTGGTTGTTGATGATGTGGATGCGGGCGTAGAAGACGTCGAGGCTATCCTGGGGATTGACGCCGGCAATCCATTTGTCGAAGTTTTCGGGAGTCCCCGCAACGTCGTAGTGAGCGAGCCATGCCGCGTAATCGAGGGCTTGGGGATTGCCTTCGGCGTAGACGATACGCTGGCCCTGGAGGCGGGCGGAGTCGTCGGCAAATGCGCCGGTGATGTCGAGGAGTGTGTCCCAGGAGAGGCCGAAGGGAACGGTGATGGTGATTTGGTTGTCGGGGAGTCCGGCGAAGATGTTTTGTCCGAATTTGACGGGAGCGTCCAAGAAGGTGAGGCTTGAGAGTTCGGTGTTGTTTTTGAAGGTTTCGGAGGCGATGCCGGTGAGCGGGTAGGTGATGGATTCGTTGGTGACGGTTTCCGGGAAGGTGAGGGTCGAGGTGCCGGAAAGGCCGGTGAGTGTGGCAATGCCGTTGATGTCGATGTAGACGGTGAGTGTGGCGTCGTTGAGCGGGATGTCGACGGTGCCGTATTGGATAATGGGGTAACCGAGCCACGAAGCGTCGGCGACCGCGTTGTCCCACGTGGTGTCGTTGAAGAGGACGTAAATGGTGGGCGTGCTGGCGGGGAAGGGGGTGTCGGTTGTGACGGGTTGCGCGCCGCGGAAGATGACTTGCTCGAGTTGGTCGCAGTTTGCGAAGGCGTTTTCGGCGATGGTGGTGATGCCGGCGGGAAGGGTGATGGTTTTGAGTTTTGCATCGGCGTTGGCCGCGATGGCGTGGATGGCGGTGATGGGGTAGTCGATGTCGTCGATGGTCAGGAAGTCCGGCAAGGTGATGCGGGCGGGGGTTTCCTCGGGAAGGATGGCGGTGATGACAACGCCGTTGGCGCCATCGGAGTCGACGGTGACAGCGGGAAGCGGACGGAAGGGGCTAAGCGGAATGGGAATGGGCGTCCACGCGGCGTAAAGGTCGGTGAGGTTGGCGGTGACGAGGGTGTCTTCGTCGACGGGTTCGTTGAGGTCATCGAACCAGCCGTCAAAGGCGTGGGTAAGGCGCTGGGGCAGGGGAAGTGTGCCGATGGGCGCATCGCGTGTGACGGTGAGGGATGTGGGCGAGACGGTGCCGCCTTGGGGATGGAGTTGGATGGTTTGTGACGGGAGGGCATCCGCAGTACCCGCAACGCCTGCATAGGTGTAACCGAGGCGAAATTCGTCGAAGTAGACGAAGCTTCCGGCGACAGCGTAGTTGCCGCCATAGGCGAGGTATTTGAGCGAGGAGGTTGCGCCGAGGAAGTCCACGGTGGAAAAGGTGAACTGCCAGGATTCGCCTTGGAAGGTGTTGGGGTTGATGGAAACGCGAACGGTTTCGTTGTTGCCGCCGTCGTTGGGCTGGATGTGCGCGACGCAGAAGTAGGTGGTGTCCGGCGCGGCGTTGGGCACGAGGAGGAAGCGGGTGGAACCGAGGCGGAGGATCAGGTTTTTTGAGCCGTCGCTGTTGCCTTCGAAGGCGAGGATGAAGCCGTCTGACGGCGGGTTTGCGCCTGCGGTTTGCAAGGTTTGGGTGAGGCCGGCGCCGATCCAACGGTTTTCGGTGACGTGTGTCATGGCGCCGCTGGCGTAGTGCATCAACATGCTGAAGTAGAAGTTGGTGGAGACGGGAACGGGTTTCAGCAGTTCACGCATCAGGGCGCGTCCTTCGTTGACAGAGCTTGCCTGACTGTGATTGATGGCGAGCGAACCGCCAATGGCGCGCAGGCGCGTGGTGTTGCCGGGATAATGGAGTCCGTATTCAACCGGCCTGCCGACGCCGGTGCCTGTTGAGCCGGTCCACGGTTTGTCAGCGAATCCGATGCTGGCAGGGTGCACGGGTTTCTGGTCAAGAATGGAGGCGCTGGTGTTGTATCCGCCCGGGATATTGACGGGTGCGCCATCGTAAACGATGAGCTTGCTGACGTCGTCGTCTGCGTTTACAGAATCAAAATTGTGAATGGTCATGGTAGCCGAGGAGCTGACACTGCGGAGATAGAGGCCCGGCGCAAGCGTCAATGTCAATACAGGCGAGGTGTTGTGCGCTGTGACAAGGGGAATGATGCGCACGTCAACATAAGCCGCGCCTTCGGGAATGACCGCTGTCAGTGCGGACGCGGTGTAGTCTTGGCCTGCGACCGCATCGCCGGAGAGGGAGAAGTTGACGGACAATGGGGAGCGTGTCGCGTCGGCCGTTGTGGCGCGGGAGATGCGGAAGTAGCCGGGATTCAGGCGATCTTCGTGCGCGTCTGAAAGCGTGGCGACGCTCAGTTCGCCGTTGTAAAATGCGGATGGCACGCCGTCGGCATAGACCATTTGGACGCTGTTGCTGGCGAACGCGCCATACGTGTAACACGTGTCGGGCGCAAGTCCCGGAAGCGGCAGCGACACGTCCTGGTTGGCGACGGGATGGGTGGCGATAACCGCTTTTTGCTCCCAGGTTACGGGCGATGTGTTGCCGCCGTACTGCCTGCCATACGCCGCATAAACCACCGTGTCCGGCGTGCTGTTGGCAAGCGTCGCGTGGATCACAAAGGCGTCATTTTCCACGGCGACATACGGGGAACCTTGAAAGGTCGGCATCTGCGTATTGCCGGTCATGACATCCGCCCAGGTGCTGGCCATGCAGAGTTCGTCGAAGTAAATCTCTCTGTTTTTCGTCGAGTAAAATCCGCCCATGCTGACGTGCGTGAAGTCCGTCCAGGCCGTGGCCACGTCATTGGTATACGCGAATGCGTACTGCTCCTCAACGGTCGGATTGACGGCCACGCGCACGATTTCCTTGTTGCCTTCCGCGTTCAAGTCGACGCGTGCGATGCAGTAATATGTCGTGTTGGGCTGGGGATTTGCCACGAGCGTGTAATTGTTTCCGAGCAGGCGGAAGAGGAGTCCCGGCGTGTCGGACGTGTCCCGCCAAAAACCAAAATAGAGGCCGTTGTTGTAGAGTTGCGACGTCGTGCCGGCGCTTCCCGACTTGATGATGCCTGCGCCGCACGTGGCGCCGCTTGTAAAAGACGCCAGCGCATCGGCATGATTGAACGAGAGCAGCATGGTGAAATAAAGCGTGCTGGAGTTGGGCGCTGTGCCGGTGATTTTCCGTGCGACCATGCGTCCGCTGCTGGTGACGGAAGTGCTGTCATGCTTCAGCATGAACGAACCGCCCGAGCTGGCGAGATTCACTCCGGTGGGATACTGCAAGTTCACAGTGCTGGGCATCAGCACGCCCGTATCCGTCACCCATTTGTCCGCCGGTGCGAAACCAATGATCGCGGGGTTGCCCAGCGTGCCAGACGGTTGATTGAGGATTTTCGCGCCCGTCGTATAACATCCGGTTCCCTGGATCGGCACCGGATCCTTCATGTAAACCGCGGCCACAAGGCTGATTGCAGTTGAGAGCCAAACCACCGACGCCTTCAATATGTTGTTCATCATTTTGTTCCTTATAACGCAACGTGACGTTGAAACTTGCGCCCCGTGCCACAAGAACCTGAATCTTGTGCGCCGGATTATTTCATCGCACGCATTCAACGAAAACGTGAAAAGTTTCGCACATCTGCCGTGATGCGTCAACTGGTTTTCCAGAACCGAATTTGTCATTTTTTCGCGGCGTGGCAGAGGTCATGCCGTGCCACGAAAAGGAATGAGGCGTTTGCTTTGGGTTGAAAAAAAAAACAGGGGAGGTTAGACTTACGGCGTTGTTTGTGAATTTTTTTTGAGGTTTGAAACATGGTTGTGTTGCGGACAATTTGTGAGATGCGCGCGTGGCGGAAAGAGCAGGCGGGCCGCAGGTTGGCAGGGGTGCCGACGATGGGGGCGTTGCACCGGGGACATGCACGGTTGATGGAGGAGGGCCGCGGGATGGCGGAGGGTGTGGTGGTGTCGGTGTTTGTGAATCCGACGCAGTTCGGGCTGAATGAGGATTTTGCGAAGTATCCGCGCGATGAGCAGGGGGATTTGGCGGTGTGCGAAGGGGCGGGCGTGGAGGCGGTGTTCATGCCAACGCCGGGGGAGATGTACGCGGGGGACGCGTCGGCGTTTGCGGATGAGGGGAGGTTGAGCGCGGGGTTGTGCGGTGCGCGGCGGCCGGGACATTTTCGCGGGGTGTGCACGGTGGTGTTGAAGCTGATGACTGTGATGGGGGCGGAGGTGTTTGTGTTTGGCGAGAAGGATTATCAGCTGCTTTGCGTGATCCGCCGGATGGTGCGGGATTTGGACGTGAATGTGGAGGTGGCGGGCGTGGCGGTGGTGCGGGAGGAGGACAAGGTGGCGTTGAGTTCGCGCAACCGTTATTTGTCAGCGGAGGAACGGCTGAACGCGCGGGGGTTGAGCCGGGCGTTGATGCGCGGCGCGACGCTGGCAAGGGGAGGGGAGTTGCGCGCGGAAATGGTGCGGGAGGAGATGCGGGCGTGCATGGCGGCGAGCGGTGTGCGGGTGGATTATGCGGAGGTGGTGGACGGGATGACGCTGGAGCCGCTGGCGGAGTTGCGGAAGGGTTGCCGCGCGCTGGTGGCGGGTTGGAGCGGGACGACGCGTTTGATTGACAACAGTGGCTTGCTGGAGGGAACGGAATGGATGGCATGAGCGATGCAATTCGGCACGAGGTGACGGAGCGTGTGACGGGGGAAACGTTCATGCGTTTGGGCGTGTCGCAGCGTTATGGCGGCGAGGTGGTGAAGCGGAGCGCGCGGCGGATTTTGTTGCGCGGCGAGGTGATGTATCAGATGGAGGAGACGCGCAACGGGAAGACGCGGGCGGAAAATTTGACGTTGGTGGCAATGCGCGCGGAGTTGGAAAAAATGCTGGAGGCGCCGGGCGCGTGGGAGCTGCATGTGATGACGGGCGAGGGGGATGTGCATGTGCGGCGGACGCGCAAGGGGCATGTGATGGTGTCGCGCAGCAAGGCGGTGAAACGCGAGCTGGGGCCGTTGGAAGGACACGACCGGAAGAAGGGGCATTTGCTGGAGCAGTTTGATTCGCGCGACGTGCTGCGGGTGGTGGGGATCGCGGGTGCGGATGGCGCGGTGCGGGCGTCGATGCGCGGAAAGTACGACCAGGTGAACGCGTTTCTGCGCGAGGTCGAGGCGGTGACGCAGGACGCGGCGCGCGGCACGGCGTTCACGCTGGTGGACGCGGGGTGCGGCCTCGCGTACCTGACGTTCGCGGCGCATGGCTATTTGTCGCGCGCGAGGGGATTGAAGGTGCGGGCGATCGGCGTGGACCGGAAGGAGGATGTGGTGGCGCGGGCGCGGGCGATGGCGGAGGAGTTGGGCGTGGCGGACGAGGTGGAGTTTGTCTGCGCGGATTTGGAGACGATGCAACTGGACGCGCGGCCGGATTTGGTGATGAGCCTGCACGCATGCGATACGGCGACGGACGAGGCGCTGGCGCGTGCGGTGGAGTGGGGGAGCAAGCGGGTGTTGTGCGCGCCGTGCTGCCAGCATGAGCTGCACGCGAGCCTGAAGCATGACGGCGCGATGCGCGGGATGATGCGCCACGGAATTTTGCGGGAGCGTTTGGGCGATCTGCTGACCGACGCGTTTCGCGCGCAGATTTTGCGTGTGCTGGGATATCGCGTGAAGGTGGTGGAGTTTGTCGCGCAGGAGGCGACGGCGCGGAATGTGATGCTGCGCGCCGAGGCGGGGTTGCGTCCGGGCGTGACGGAGGCGGTCGAAGAGTACGTGGCGCTGCGCGACTTCTGGCACGTGACGCCGTGGCTGGAACAACGCCTTGCCACGCGGCTCGCGGAATTTTTGGAGGGCGCGCCATGATGTGGGGAAAGGTTGCGGAAGATTGCGAAGGACGCCTCGGCGAGCTGGTTTTCTGG
Organism: Kiritimatiellia bacterium; assembly: GCA_031550185.1. Classification (GTDB taxonomy): domain Bacteria; phylum Verrucomicrobiota; class Kiritimatiellia; order RFP12; family JAVBOU01; genus JAVBOU01. The sequence goes on from JAVBOU010000166.1 coordinate 19,905, forward strand.
TTGCGCAAAATGCAGGGCGGCTGGCGCATTGGCTGGATTTACGCGGAGAAGGATGAGGTACCGGAGATGACCGCCGACGCGGTGTTGTGGCGCCGTTTTGCGATGCCGGAAGTCGGCATTCGTCTGACGCCGGTGATGCCGGACACGCCGATCGTATTGCGTCCCGCCGCGCCGTTGACGATCTTTCCCGGACACACCGAAAAAGTTTACGTTTCGGTGCCGGTTGTGTTGCGCGTTGAGAGCGACGAACCCGTGCCGTTTGTCTTGTGCGAGCTGGCGACGCGCCGCCTGTCGCTGTCGTGGTTTGGCCGCGACACCAAGGAGGGACGGATGTGCTACGCGTTGAAGACGCGCGCGCGGGAGATGTGTCCGTCCGTCGAGGAGCCCGACGCGCTGTGCCGCGCGATCTGTCCGCTCGAAGTCGTGAACGCCTCCCGCGAGGCGCGCGCGTTCGAACGCTTCTGCCTGCACGCGCCGCGCATGAACATTTTTCGCGACAGCCGCGGCTTGCTGTGGAGCAACCGCAGCCGCGTCACCTATCGCGGCGCCGCCGCGCGCGAGGAGGCATTTCTCGACCCCAACGCGCCCGACGAAAGCCTTCCCTCCGAATGCATCGCATGGGCGCGCGAGGCGCCGGGCGGCAACGGTTTGCCCGGTATTCTTAACTTCTTTGCATAGCCATGAAATTTTTTTCCACACTTCCCTACGGACATTATTTTGTCGCGATGGTCATGTGCGTCGCGGGCGTACTCATCGCGAATGTGCTCGGGCGGTTGGTGGAGCAGTTGCTCGAGAAGCGCGTCAACGCGCAGCTCCGCATGGTGCTTGGAAAAAGCGTGCGTTTTGTCATCGTGCTGATTGCGTTGCTCTGTGCGTTGTCGCATCTCCAGATCAACCTCACCGCGTTGCTCGGCGCGGCGGGCATCATGGGCGTGGCGGTCGGCTTCGCCTCGCAAACGTCGCTGTCCAACGTGATTTGCGGGCTTTTTCTGATCCTTGAACGTCCGTTCAAAATCGGCGACATCATTGACATCGACGGCACGCTCGGCGTGGTCGATTCGATTGATTTTCTTTCGACGTTCATTCGCGCCTTTGACAACCGCCTCATTCGCATTCCCAATGAAACGATGATGAAGGCGAAGATCACCAACATCACCAGCTTTCCCATCCGTCGCGCCGACCTGCCCGTGAGCGTCGCGTACAGCGAGGATCCCGCGCGCGTCATGCAGCTTTTGCGCGACACGTGCAACGCCAATCCCGCCTGCCTGGTCGAACCCGAGCCGCTGATTATTTTCGCGGGACTCGGCAAGACCTCGCTCGACTTCACGGTGTGCGTTTGGATCGACCGCACGCAATTTCTCGCCGTCAAAAACAGCCTGCTCTGCGAGATCAAGGCCGCGTTTGACCGCGAAAAAATTTCGCCCGCGTATCCGCCCGTGGTCGCGCATGTCAACCCCGATGAGTTTGAGTTTCTCCGGAGGCGCGCCCCATGATTGTTGCCAGCGTGTGGGCGAACAGTTTGTGCAAGCGCGTTTTTGATGTGGTGTTCGTGATCAGCCTCGCGGCGTTGTGGATTCCGGTTTGCGTACTCGTCGCGGTTGCGGTTCGCATCGCGCTGGGCGCGCCGGTTTTTTTCACGCAGGAACGTCCCGGTCGCAACGGCAAAATTTTCAAGCTCATCAAGTTTCGCACCATGAGAACCGGCGACGCCGACGACGCCGCGCGGATGACGCGTTTTGGAAAAATATTGCGCGCGACGAGCCTCGATGAGCTTCCCGAATTGTGGAACATTCTGCGTGGTGATATGTCCCTCATTGGTCCGCGTCCGTTGCTGGTGCGCTACCTGCCGCGCTACACCGCGGAGCAATCGCGCCGTCATGACGTCCGCCCCGGTCTCACCGGCTGGGCGCAGGTCAATGGCCGCAACCTGCTCTCCTGGGAGGCGCGCTTTGAACACGACGTCTGGTACGTCGAGCACGCCACGTTTTGGCTCGACCTGCGCATCATTTTTCTGACCTTCCTTAATCTTTTCCGTCGCACCGGAATTTCCGCGCGCGGCGAATCCACCATGCGCGAATTTACCGGCACGCACAACGAATGATGCAAAGCCCGGACTTGAGTTTTGTGGCGGAGGATGTTAGCTTTGTTGGCAACTTTACCAGGGAGTTTCGCGTGAGTGCAAAACGTTTGTATGTGATCGGCAATTCGCACATGGATCCGGTTTGGTTGTGGCGATTGCGCGAGGGGCGTTCCACGTGGCTAAACACGTGCCGGAGCGTGGTAGCGATGTTGCGCCGCCACGCGTTTTTGAAGTTCTGCCGTTCGTCGAGCGCGGCGTACAAATGGATTGAGGCGAGCGATCCGGAACTCTTTGCGGACATCCGCGCGTTGGTCGACGAAGGCCGCTGGGAGTTGGTTGGCGGCTGGGTTGAGCAGTCGGACACGATCGTGACACCAGCGGAAAGTTTGCTGCGCCAGGCTGTGATTGGCAAGGCGTATTTCAAGGAGAAATTTGACCGTGACGTGCGCATTGCGTACAGTGTGGACGCGTTCGGACAAAACGCGGGATTGCCAAAAATTTTGAACACAAGCGGATTTGACCGTTATGTCTGGATGCGTCCGTCGGAGTCGGAAAAGAAGATGCCTTACCTCTTCAAGTGGCGCGGCGATGACGGCCGTTCGCAAGTGACCTGCCTGCGCATTCGCAACGGCTATTGCACCGGGCCGTGGATGAAGCGGAAAGAGGACATGTTTCGCCATCTCGACGACCTCGTGGCACATGGCGACGAGCATCAAACGTTTTTCTTTGGCGTGGGCGATCATGGCGGCGGGATTTATGAAAACCAGTTGGAATGGCTCGAGGCGTACCGTCAAAATTTCGACGTGGTGTACAGCACGCTGGAGGAATATTTCAACGTCCTCGACACGCTCGATTTGCCGGTCGTGGAGGGCGAGCATACGCATCACGCGCCGGGTTGTTACACCGCGGTGAGCGGCGTGAAAAAATGGATGGCGCGCGCGGAACGCAACCTTCACAAGGCGGAAAAAATGCTGACGGAAAACCTGTCGATCACGCCGGAACAACGCATGGACGCCACGCTACGTTTGGGTGACGCGTGGGAAGCGCTGCTTTTCAATTATTTCCACGACGTCTATCCCGGCACGAGTACCGCGGCGTCGTACGACGAAGAAGTGCGCGATGATTTGGGACTCGCGAACAAGACCGCCGTGGACATTCTGGAGACCGGCTTGAGCTGTTACGCGTCGCAAATGAAAACCGACTTTTTGAAGGAAGGCGGCGTGCTGGTGTGGAACCCGTTGCCGTATGCGGTGCGCGCGCGGGTTTGGGTCGATGTGTTCACGGATCCCAACGGCACGGGGGGCGCGTTCGACGCGCTGACAGATGCGAACGGCGAAACAATGCCGCTCCAATGGCTTCGCGCGGCGTCGACGTGCCAGCCCAACGGCGGTTGGGGTCGCATGAGCATGGTGGTTGATTTGGCGCCGTCGGATTTGCGCGCGTTCGCGTATGGCCGCACGACGAATCCGGAGACGCGTCAACTGGGTTTCGCGCGTCAGCACGCGTGGTTGAAGCGGCTGTCCTTTGACGTGTTGAAAGACGAGGGCGACACGTGGGGCCACGCGTTGAAACGCCTCGGCCCGACGCTGGGAAGCGCGGTGTGCGAGGCGGTGGAGGAAATGGAAAACGGGCCCGTGTGCAGTCGTTTGCGCGCGCGCTTCGCGTGGAAAAACTCGCGGGTTGCCCTCGACCTTTTCGCGTGGCACGGCATCGACGACATCGAGGCGCGTGTGTTTGGTGACTGGCGCGAGGCGCGTGAAGACCTCAAACTTGTGCTGGGCACGGACGCGGTTGCGGGCGAGATTTTGTCCGGTCAATCCGGTTGCGTCATCGCGCGCGAAGCGGATGGTTGCGAACAGCCGTTCATCGACTGGGTGGCGGTGCAACACGCGGACGAAATCAGCGGTTTCATTGTCGAGGCCATTCACGGTTACGATTCGGAGGGCTTGCAAAAATTGCGCCTCACCGTCAATCGTCCGGTGGTTTACGCAGATCACGCGCCTTTCCCGCCGAACGGTGATGAAGGCATGGCCGACATTGGCGCGATCGAACAACGCTTTTGGCTTTTCAACTTCCGTGGCAATGCTGAGGCTCTGCCACGGCTCGCGCGCGAACGCATTTTCGGCGTCGAACATTACGAGATCACCGCCGCGCGCGACGGCAAAAGTTTTCAACGCGACACGTGGGAGGTCGAGCCCGCGTGCGTGGACGTTCTGTCGCAACGGCTGGGCAACGCCGGCCTTGCGTTTGACCTTCTCAACACCAGCGGCCGTGACACGCCGTTCCGTTTCCTGCGCAATGGCAGGGAAGTCGGCGCGGGCGTGTTGAAACCTTACGAACTGCGTCAAATGGAGCTCCCGTGACCTTTGAAAGTCCCATTCTCAACGCCCTGTGCGCGGGCGGTTTCACGTGGTTCGTGACGGCGCTTGGCGCGGGTTGCGTGCTCTTCATGAAGCGTGTGAACAAGGGCCTGCTCAACGGCATGCTCGGTGGCGCGGCGGGCGTGATGATCGCCGCGAGTTTTTGGTCGCTGCTCGCGCCGGCGATTGAAATGGCGCGGGCCGACGGCAATGCGTGGATCGCACCGACCACCGGGTTTCTGCTCGGCGGCGCGTTTCTCTGGTGCATGGATAAAATTTTGCCGCACCTGCATCTCTCCGAAAATCATGTCGGCGGCCATGCCGAGGGCTTGCCCACGCGCTGGCGCCGCAGCGTGCTGCTGGTGTTGGCCATCACCCTGCACAACATCCCGGAAGGACTCGCCGTGGGCGTCGCGTTTGGCGCGGTTTCCGCGGGGCTTCCCGAAGCCACGCTCGGCGGCGCCATGGCGCTCACGCTCGGCATCGGCCTGCAAAATTTTCCCGAAGGATTGGCGGTTTCGGCGCCGTTGCGTCGCGAGGGCATGAGCCGGCGCAAGGCGTTTTTATACGGCCAGTTTTCGGGTTTTGTCGAGCCGGTGGCCGCGGTGCTCGGCGCAGTGGCCGTGGTGTCGATGAAGACGCTGTTGCCCTATGCGCTTTCCTTTGCCGCGGGTGCGATGATTTACGTCGTGGTTGAGGAACTCATTCCCTCGGCGAAAGAAGATTGCGAAGGCAGCGACGTGGGAACCATTGGCGCGATGATTGGTTTCGCGATCATGATGGTCCTCGATGTGGCGTTGGGGTAAGTGACGTCGTTGTTGATGCGAAACCGCTAAAAAAATTCTGTGGCGTGGCAGAGGTCGTGCCACGCCACGAAAGTAAGACAGACGACGCGAAGCACACCGAAGGTCTTCTTGTCTGTCATCAGGGTGTTGCATGTTGATGGTGGGAATGGGTTAACGGAAGGTGACTGTTCAACCCCTCCGAGGTTGCCAATGTGCAGGTGTGGCGTGGCAAAGGTTCTGCCACGCCACGGCCAGGCAATTCGCCGCTGATTCTGGACGTTGCGGGGGAAAGCATGTATACTTCCGCCAACAAAGGAATTGGTCATGCATGAGTTTGCGAAAACGTTTTTTGAATCGCACCGCGAGGGGATTTTGGCGGATTATTTTGAGCTGTTGCGTTTTGCAAGCGTGGGCGTGGATGGTGCGCGGTACGGGGAATGCGTGAGGTGCGCGGGATGGTTGCGGCGGTACTTGAAGGGCATGGGATTTACGGTGGAAGTGGTGGCGCCGGAAGGTGCCGTGCCACCGGTTGTTTTTGCGGAGCGGGAAGGGGAGCGAGGCGCGCCGGTGGTGTTGCTTTACGGGCATTATGATGTGCAACCGGAGGATCCGGTGGAGGGTTGGACGAGTGCGCCGTTTGCGCCGGAGTTGCGGGAGGGCCGTGTCTACGCGCGCGGGGCGCAGGATGACAAGGGGCAATTTTTTGCGTTTTTGCAGGGGATTCGCGCGGTGATGGAGAAGGGTGGAAAGTTGCCGACGTTGCGGGTGATGCTCGAGGGGCAGGAGGAGTGCGGGAGTCCGGGGACGCTGGAGCGGCTGCAGGAGTGGCGGGCGCGCTTGGAGGCGGATGTGCTGATGGTGGCGGATACGGGCATGCACGCGAGCGGACGTCCGGCGATTGTGGCGGGCCTGCGGGGCATCATGAGCGTGACGGTGAAGGTGCGCGGCGCGGCGTATGATTTGCATTCCGGAACGCACGGCGGGTTGGCGCCGAATGTGGCGCAGGGTGTGGCGGAGATTGCGGCGTCGTTGCATGATGCAAAGGGACGAATCGCGGTCGAGGGATTCATGACGGGCGTGTTGCCGCCGTCGGAAGAGGAGCGAGTGGTGTTGGAACGCGAGGGATTTGATGAGGCGCAATATGCGGCCACTTTGGGCGTGGCGCCATGCGGCGGCGAGGAGGACGTGACGCCGCAACTGCGCGCGGGATTCATGCCGACGATTGAGGTCAACGGGATTCACGCGGGTTACGGCGGGCCGGGAAACAAGACGGTGATTCCATCGGAGGGCGTGTTGAAACTGAGCGCACGGCTGGTGCCAGGGCAGTCGCCGAAGCGTTGCATGGAGTTGTTGACCGCGCATGTGAGGCGGGTGTGTCCGCGCGGTTTACGGGTGGAGTTTGAGGACGCGCACGAGGGCGCGGCGGGATTCCGGCTGGGCATGCATTCGCCGGTTTTCCGGCTGGCGCAGGAGGTGTTGCAAAAGCTGGACGCGCGAGGGGCGGTGATGCAATGGGAGGGCGCGTCGATTCCGGTGGTGGGGCGGTTGCGTGAGGTGTCGGGCGCGGCACCGCTGCTGGTGGGGTTTGGCCGCGAGGAGGACCGGATCCACAGCCCGAATGAGTCGTTTGGATTGGATCAGTTTCAGATGATGATGGCCTACGCGGCGGGCATGATGGAGGCGCTGGCATGAGGGGGGTGTACTCGCGCGTGGCAACGGCGTTGTTGCGGAGCGCGCCGCGGCGTCCGGAATGGCGGCTGGTGGCGAGTTTCGCGCTGGTGATTTTAACCGGCGCGTTTTTGCTGATGCTGCCCGCGGCGTCGACGAACGGGGAGTGGACACCACTGCGACCGGCGTTTTTCACGGCGATGAGCGCGGGCTGCGTGACGGGGTTGTCGGTGGTGGACGTGAGCACGCACTTTTCGCGTTTCGGGCAAATCGTCATCATGCTCCTGATGCAGATTGGCGGACTGGGTTTGATGACGTTCGGCACGTTTGTGCTGGTGCTCGCAGGGCGGCGGCTGTCGATGCGCGACGAGGCGTTGATGCTCGAATCGCTCGGCGCGGCGGAGGACGGCTTTTCCGTGCGGCGCCTGTTGAAGCGCACGATTTACTTCTCGCTGATTTTTGAGACGATTGGCGCCGGGCTTTTATTTTGCCGGTTCATGGCGCGCGGTTTCGAGTGGCCCAAGGCCGCGTACCACGGCGTCTTTCATGCGGTCAGTGGATTTTGCAACGCGGGCCTCGCGCTCTACAAGGACAATTTGGTGGGCTTCCAAAACGATCCCGTCATCGTGCTGACCATCGCCTCGCTGTTCATTCTCGGCGGCATTGGGTTCCCTGTGTTTTACGATTTGACGTCCGTCGCGTTGCGGCGGCGCGAACGGGGACACCGCCACGTTTTGAACCTGCATTCGCGCGTGGTCTTTTTCATGACCGCGTCGCTTATTGTGTTGGGTACGCTCCTTTTCCTGCTCTCTGATTGGAAGCACGCGTTGCGCGATCTGCCCGTCGGCGACAAAATCACCGGCGCGATTTTCCAGGCCACGACGCCGCGCACCGCGGGGTTCAACGTCGTGCCCATGGATTCCATCAGCGACGCGGGCAACGCGCTGACCATGTTGCTGATGGCGATCGGCGGCGCGCCGGGGTCGACCGCGGGCGGTATCAAGGTAACGAGCGTTTTCGTGATGCTCCTGTGCATGGTCGGATTTTTGCGCGGACGCCAGGCCACGGTTTATCGCGGCCGCACGATCACGCAGGCCACGGTTCGCGCCGCCATTGCCACGGTCATGCTTTGCCTGCTCACGATCTTCACGGTGTACGGCATTTTGCTCGCCATCGAACCCAGTCAGCCCGGCACATCACGCGCGGCGCAGTTGCTCTACGAAACCATCTCCGCATTCTGCACCGTCGGCCTCTCGCTCGACCTCACGCCCACGCTCCAGCCGCTCAGCCAATGGGTTGTCGCCTTGGCCATGTTTGTCGGCCGCCTTGGGCCTGTGACGCTTGCGTTGACCATCGCACGCAAGCCTATCGCCGACACCATCCGCTATCCCGAAGAACCGCTCAGCGTGGCATGACGCGCTTCGGTCGGTCATGCCGTCGGGGGGGGGGGGGGGGGGGGAGCGCGGCGGCCCCCCACCCAGAAGAGAAAACCACCCCAAA
>JAVBOU010000161.1:0-16884 GCA_031550185.1 Kiritimatiellia bacterium
TAATTCGAATGGATAATGCAAAAGGAAAAAATAAAAGTCGCGCCGTGGCGTGCCAGAGGTCCTGCCACGCCACAACGCGGTTTTGATGTTTATGGAGCGGGGTGGTCATTACGCAATCGCCATGCGTTCATTTCGAGGCGACATTCGCCCGTGGTTTTGCACGTTTTTTTCGCTGGATTAACTGTTCTATGTCATCCATTGAAAAGCGGGTGCCGTCGTCATTCTGTTTTGCGCGATCATACGCCACAGCGTCAACCAAATCCTCCAACGCGGACATAAAATTCTTCCATGTCTTTGTCGGGACAGTCACAGTTCCTTTGGAGCGGTTGCTGGTTTTTTGAACATGCATGTTCATTGCTCAATCCGCTTCACCCTTCCATCACAAACTTGTGCGTGCCGCATTCAAACGTCTTGCGAACCTTGCCCTTGACCATCAGTTTGGCGGTGGTGGCGGGCGGGACTTTGAGGGTGACGTTGACCTTGCCTTTTGCGCCGCGTTTCCAGGCGATGTCGATGCGGCCGTAACGCGTGGTGAGGCCGCCCTTGGCCCAGGTGAGCTTGTCGGAAAATTCGGGGCGCACGATGAACTCGCGGTAGCCGTTGACCACGGGGTCGAGGTCGATGCCGAGGACAGTGTTGTACATCCATTCGCCGATGGCGCCGTAGGCGTAGTGGTTGAAGGAGTTCATGCCGACGTCGCCAAAGCCCTTGTCCCTGGTGTAGCTGTTCCAGCGTTCCCACATGGTGGTGGCGTCGCCCTGCTTGATGGTGTAGAGCCACGAGGGATAGGTGTCCTGGAAAAGGAGGCGGTAGGCCATGTCGGCGCGGCCGATTTTCGTGAGCACAGGCGCGAGGAGCGGCGTGCCGACGAAGCCGGTGCTGAGGTGATCGCCGCGCGACTGGATGTTGGCGACGAGTTTTTCGGCAACGGGTTTGACAAGCGCGTCGGGCAACAGGTCAAAGCCGAGCGCAAGCAGGTACCCGGTTTGCGTGTGGCTGACGACGTCCTGCGCGTCGCGTTCGACAAAAGCTTTTTGGAAGGCTTCCTTCACGCGCTTGTGCATGGCCTTGTAGCGCGCGGCGTCCTTTTTGCGGCCGAGCGCGAGGGCCATTTTTTCCATGAGGCCGGCGAGATGCGCGTGGTACGCGGTGGAGATGAGGCGCTTGGGCGTGGGTGCGGCGCCGGGGTTGTTGTCCTTCATGTCGATGGCGAGCCAGTCGCCGAAGCCCTCGATCTTGCTGACGCCGTCGGGTTCAACGGAGGCTTCGCGGAAGGCCATCCACTTGTCCATCGTGTCCCACGATTGTTTGATGATCGCGAGGTCGTTATAGCAACGGTAAATCGTCCACGGACAGATCACCGCCGCGTCGGCCCACGCCGCGGAAGCGCAGTCGGTCGGCGCGAGGACGTTGGGGATGACGTGCGGGATTTCGCCCTTCGCGCATTGCGCGTCCTCCATGTCGAGCATCCATTTTTCGAAGAACGGCGCGACGTCAAAATTCCACGCCGCGGTGCGCACGAAGACCTGTGCGTCGCCGGTCCAGCCGAGGCGCTCGTCGCGCTGCGGGCAGTCGGTCGGCACCTCAAAGAAGTTTCCGCGCTGGCCCCACTCGATGTTGCTCGCGAGGCGGTTGATGAGCTTGTCCGAGCATTCGAAATCGCCCGTCTTGTCCATGTTGGAATGCAGCACGACGCCCTCGACATCGCCGAGTTTCGGTTTTTCCTTCAGGCCGCTCACCTCCACATAACGGAAGCCGTGGAACGTGAAGCCCGGATAAAAATCTTCCGCCTTCGCGCCCTTGCACGTGTAGACGTCCGTGGACTTCGCGCTGCGGTAATTCGCCGTGTACATCGTCCTGTCATCGTTCAGCATTTCCGCGTAACGCAGCGTGATCTGCTGCCCCGCCTTGGTGTTGCGGAGCTTGACCCCCGCCACGCCGACCATGTTTTGCCCGAGGTCAAACACCCACGCGTCCGGCGCGACCTGGTGCATCTTCCGCGTCTTCAACACGAGCTGCTGGCGAATCAGCGGCGCCTGTCGCATCTTAAACACCTCCGCGCGCGGCGCGTCGAGCACTTTCGCGGCCTTGCACGTTTTCAAAAATCCGGGCATGTCCACCTTAAAGTCCAACCGCGCGTCGTATGTACAGCCGTCATAAAAGTCCGCCGTGCGCCACGGCCCGTTGCCGCTCGTGACCCACGTGTCGTCGGTGTTCACGACCACGCGCGAACCGTCCACCAGCTCCACCTCCAACTGCGCCCACAACGCCACGCTCTGCCCATACACGCCGCGTTGCGTCGACCAGCCGAGACGTCCCGCGTACCACCCCGCGCCCACACCGGCGCCGAGCATGTTGCTGCCCTTTTTCAACATCGACTTCACGTCGTACGCGCACACATAAATCCGCTTGTTGTAATCCGTCCAACCCGGCGCGAACACATCCGCCTCCCAGCCCTTGCATTGGCCATTGACCCACACCTCGCCCACACCGCGCGCGCTCATGTACAACCGCGCGCGCCGCACCGCCTTCGGCAACTCAAACGTCTTGTTGAACAGCGGCACCGCGTCCTGCGCGACCGCGTCGTTCATGATCCACTGCGCCGTAAAATCCTTCTTCTCCAGCAGCCCCATTTCAAACGTCCCCGCCGTACTCCACGCCGAGACCTTGCCCTTTTGATCCCACACGCGCACACGCCACGCCACCGCCTCGCGCGACGCCAGCTTGCGGCCCGCGTACACACGGTCGAGCTGCTCCGCACACTCCACCTTGCCCGAATCCCAAAGCAACCCTTCCTCCTTCGTCAACGCCTGCTTCGTGGCAGCGCACTGGATCTGCCACGCGGCTTGTGTCACACCCTTCGGGTTGCCACGAAACCGCCACGACAACCGCGGTGCACGCGCTTCAATGCCCAGCGGATTCCGCAAAAACTCAACCCGCAGGTCAGTCGGTAGCAACGTTGACAACTTGGATTTGCTGGCTTTCATTCAAGAGCTCCTGGTTAAACAGATGTTGAAAACAACGCCGAAAATGATACCGCATCCCGCGCGGTTTGACCATCCCCCCGCACGAAAGAAAATAACGAAATTTTCAAAATCAAAATGGTCGCCTGTTGTTTATGTTTGCGGCGCGTTGACAAAAGGAGTACAGTGGCGGTGTCATGAATTGGTTGGCCGTTTCGTTTTTCGGATGGCCGCAAATCGCTTGTCGAACGAATTGACCGCCGCACCTTCAACTCCCGTAACGCGGCAACATAAATGGGAAAATCGCATGAAAAAAGCAATCATCACATTAACGGTTTTGAGTTTGATTTTCGCCATAGGTTGTTTGTGCTTGCAATTATTGTTTAATAGCGAGCCGAGCAAAAAAGATATTATAAAAGGCTATCAAAGGCTTGAACCTGTCATTCTGTTTTTAGACAAAAAAATAGCCGCAAATCAACCACTTCCTGAAAATTTGGAAATTTTACGCATTGAGTATAACGCGGCGAATCAAAAACCTTACCCCGACAAGGTGTTTTATGGAAAAATGGATTTTCCGGACGTACAATTTTATAAACTTTACACTTACATTCGTGCGAGAACTTCGCTTTGGTATTTATCTGCGCCAGACGGAGGGCAAGACAAAGGGTGGTGGATCGACTATGATGATGGATCTTGGCCAACACAAGTTTTCCCGGAAACGGGATGGTATCGACATCGTGTTTCGCCTCAACATTGATATACTCCAACACAACCCCAACGGGGTTGCCTAACACAGCCCAGGGTTATGCGAGCGAAGCGAGTCTACCCTGGGTTAGCGGTCAACAACTTATCTGAATTATTGGCGTTGTGGTCAAGCGCGCCGCAGCATGAGCGCAGTGCGGCAGGGGAGGTAGACGTTGAGATAGAAGACGCATTCGTTGGAGCGGGTTTGGTCGAAGACGGGATAGGGTTGGGATTCGACAATGCGACCCTGGCCACCGAAAAGGGGGGTGTCGGTGTTGAGGACGCCCTGGTAGTTGCCGGGAGGAACCATGACGGGGTAGTCGGTGACGGAGGCGGTGGAGTGGAAGTTGAAGATGAGGACAAAGGGGCCGCGTTGGAAGGCGAGGATTTTGCGGGGTTCGTCGAGGTGGAGTCGGATGGGCGCGGAGTCCTTGAGCGCGTTGGAGGGGCCGAGGAGCTGGAGCATGGCGCGGTCAAATTCGGCGAGGGCGTAGAAGAGGAGGTTGGGGTCGCTGCGGAGGGACCAGCGGCGGCGGGCTTTGTCGTAGGACCAGCCGTTGTCCTGGCGGGGGAAGTCGATCCATTCGGGGTGGCCGAATTCGTTGCCCATGAAGTTGAGGTAGCCGTGACCGCAGGCGGCGCAGGTGGCGAGACGGGCGATTTTGTGGAGGGCGATGGCGCGGTCGACGACGGGGTTGTGAACGCCGCGGTGCATGGAGTCGTAGATGGCGGCGTCCATCATTTCGAAGAGGAAAGTTTTGCCGCCGACAATGGCCTGGTCGTGGCTTTCGACGTAGTTGATGGTGCGCTCGTCGTCGCGGCGGTTGGTGAGTTCGTGCCAGAGGTAGCCGATGGACCAGTCTTCGTCGCGGGTGTCTTTGACGAGCTTGAACCAGCAGTCGGGAACGCCCATGGCCATGCGGTAATCGAAGCCGGTGCCGCCTTCGTCAAGAGGCGCGGCGAGGCCGGGCATGCCGGAGACGTCCTCGGCGATGGTGATGGCGTCGGGGCGAACCTGGTGGATGACGCGGTTGGCGAGGGCGGCGTAGACCCAGGCGTTTTCGTCGACAGTGGCGTCGAAGTATTGGGCGTAGCTGGTGAAGGCGGTGCCGAGGCCGTGATGGACGTAGAGCATCGAGGTGACGCCGTCGAAACGGAAGCCGTCGAGGTGATATTCGTCGAGCCAGAAGCGGCAGTTGGAGAGGAGGAAGTGGAGGACGTCGATCTTGCCGTAGTCGAAGCAGCGGGAGTCCCAGGCGTCGTGCCAGCCGCGGGAACCGTCGTGGAAGTATTGGTGATGCGTGCCGTCGAAACAAGAGAGACCGTCGCGTTCGTTGCGGACGGCGTGGGAGTGGATGAGGTCGATGATGACGGCGAGGCCGAGGCCATGCGCGTCGTCAACGAGGGCCTTGAATTCGTCGGGCGTGCCGAAGCGGGAACTGGCGGCGAAGAAGCTGGAGACGTGGTAGCCGAAGGAACCGTAATAGGGGTGTTCCATCACGGCCATGATCTGAAGGGTGTTGTAACCGGCGGCGGCAACGCGGGGAAGCGTTTCGGTGCGGAATTGCTCGTAGCTGCCAATGGCAGGAGCTTCCTGGGCCATGCCAACGTGGCACTCGTAAATGAGGGGGACGCGACCGTTGGGCTGGAAGGGATGCTGCCAGATATAAGGTTGTTCGGGATCCCAAATCTGAGCAGAGAAAAGGTTGGTGGCGGGATCCTGCGTGACACGGCGGGCGTAAGCGGGGATGCGTTCGCCGCGGCCGCCGTTCCAGTGGACTTCGAGGTGGTAGAGCTGACCGTGACGGAGGGCGTCGGGCGGGAGCGTGATTTTCCAGACGTCGCGGCCGGGCAGGCGGTTGAGCTGAAAGCGCGGATTGATGTGCCAGCCCGAGAAATCGCCGACGAGCCAGATCGCGGTGGCGTTGGGCGCCCATTCGCGGAAAACCCACGCGTCGTTGCGGCGGTGAAGGCCGTAAAATTCGTGGGCGTTGGCGAACTCGGCGAGCGAGCCGGGCCCCTGCGCGAGCTGGCGTTCGAGCGACATGGCGCGATGCATGCGCCGCTCAATGACCGCCTGATACGGTTGAAGCCACGGGTCATCAAGAAGGCGAGCGCGACGGGCACGGTCTCTCATGATGCACTCCGGGGTTCACAATCCAATACCGCCACTTGCCACTCATCCTCATACACGATGTGACCGGGCGCGTTGGTGTATACGACATCATACGGCATGCCGTATTTGTCAAGCATGGCCGTCAGCGGCTGTATTTTTTCGAGCATGTGCGCGGTCGTGGCTGTTTTGAACCAAGTAATCGGCTTGCCGGGCGTGTCATCGTTGTAAAAGGGCGGGTTCGGCAATTTTTCTTGAAACCATACTTGATCAATGTCGTGATACACCGCCTTTTCTTCGTCTGTTAATTTCCCGGCGCGTTGCAAACGACGAATCGCGCAAAATATTCCGGCGGGTTTGCCCGTCAGATAGGCCGGCTCACGGCTTTGAATGCGAACATAGCGTAAAGCAAGGTGTTTCATGTTCATGCCTACTTTCATTTCACCAGCGGCCTGCAAAGCATTTTTTCGTAGATGTCGATGTAGGACTGCGCGCAGACGTTGTGGTTGAATTTGGCCTTGGCGTCGCGCATGATGCGGGCGATTTGGGCGGTACGGCGATCCACGGGCAGGGACCAGAAATCCATGGCGCGATCAATGGCCCACATGAGGCCGTTGCCGTCGAAGACGTTGAAGAGGAAACCGTTGCCGCTGGAGTTGGACTCGTCGAGCTGCCAGACGGTGTCGTGAAGGCCGCCGGTGTCGTGGGCGACAGCAAGGGCGCCGTAGATGGGGCCGACCATTTGGGGCAGGCCGCAGGGTTCGAAGAGGGAGGGCATGAGGATGAAGTCGCTGGCGGCGTAACCGCGGCGGGAGAGGGATTCGTCGAAGTCGCAAACCGCGACGCGGCCGTAGAGGTCGTGCATGCGGACGATGTCGTGGAAGTAACGCTGATGGGGGCCGTTGGCAACGACGGCGATTTGGATGTTTCTCGCGCGGTGTTTGTTGATGACGCGGTGGAGGATGTCGGTGAGGAGCTGGGGACCTTTTTGCACGGGATCGAGACGCGAAGGCCAGAAGAAGAGCGGCGCGTTGGGGTCTTCGTGCAGGCCCATTTTGCGCTGGAAGCTGAGCTTGTTGGCGAGCTTGCCGTCGGCGAGGCTGGTGTCGTCGTAGCGCATTTTGAGGGCGGGATCGACGGCGGGATCGTAGGTGGCGTCGGGAGCGTTGAGGATGCCGAGGGCGCAACCGGCGTTGCGCTTGTTGATGACCTCGTTGCGGAAGACCGGCGGGATGAACTCGAACCAGCCGCGGCAGATTTCGTCGAGAAAGGTTTCGCTGACGGTGTTGATGAAATGAGAGGCGAAGACGCCGCTGGTGAGCATGTCGACGGGGTTGGAGTTGCGCGTCTCCTCGTAGTTGTAGGGAGGACGGGAGTAGTAGAGGTACTGCCAGAACTCGGCGGCGTCGATGCCGCAGTCCTCGATTTTGGAGAGGGAAATTTTTTGCGTGTGAATGTTGTGGACGGTGAAGAGGCTGGGGATGTCCATGCGGCGGGCCTCGGCGGGAATGAGGCCGGTCATCCAGTCGTTGCAATGGATGAGATCGGGCTGGACCGTGGGGATGATGTTGTTGATGACCTCGCGCGTGAAGGCCAGGGCGAGGCGCGGGTTTTCGTCGGAGTAGCCGCTGTAAACCGTGTCGCGATAGTAAAAGCAGCGATCCTCGGCGAGGTGGATGCGGGAGTTGGGCATGCGGCTTTTGTAGACGCGCAACTCGTCGTTGATGAGGCGGCCGACCTCCATGTGAAACATGCGGCGGTAGTGCGGCAACGCGACATGGACGTCGGCGCCGAGCTCAAAGAGCGACGCGACGAGCGACGCGGAAACGTCGGCCAGTCCGCCCGCCTTTGCGGTCATGGTGTTGGCCATGTTGCCCATATTGGCCGGGAGGTAGGTGATCTCCGGGGTGACGATGAGGATGCGTGGTTTGCGGCCCGCCGCACGGCTTTGTTTTTTATTCGACATGATGATCCTTGCTTGTTTATTGGAACTCGGCTTTTTGTTTTTCCTGAAGGGCTTCGTATTCGACTTGCACTTCTTTTGCGCGCGCGTCGGCCTTGTCCATCTCGGCCTTCATTTCCGCGATTTTGGGATGCGCCATGACGGCGTCCTTCAGCTTCGTTGCGGCGTTTTCATAAGCCTGCGCGGCGAGCTCAACCTTGTCCCGCAACTCCTGGGAAATGTCTTCGCCCTTGCGCTCCGCGTTCACAGCTTCGGCGTTGACGATCTCATACGCGAACCGTGCCTCGGTCTGCGCCTGTCGCGCGGCCGCGATCGCCTCCGACGTGATGGCCGGGTCATAGACCGCGGCGTCGATCTCGCGCTTGAGTTTTTCGGTCTGAAAATAAATCTGGACGCGTTCTTTGTAGAGCCGTTGCAACTGCTCCGCCAGCGTTTCCGCGTGCGCCGCGAGCGCGCCGAGCACGCATGTCAGTAAAACCCATTTTCTCATGCTTAAACTTCCTTGCATCCGTCGCGGAAAACCGCACGGATACGTTGTGTGTGTGACAGGCTTCATCACTGTTTTTGTATTATGCCGGTTTTTTACAGTAATTTCAATCTCTTTCAGTCACCGTGACGGTGTAAAAAAAGCGTGGCGTGGCAGGAGACCTGCCACGCCACGATCAGACATGTTTTCCCAGGCTTTAATTGGCGGGAGCGGTGAGTGTTGGGCGTTCGAGCTCGCTGGCTTGAACGGGGCGGCCGGCGGGATCGACAAGCTTGGCGGTGACGAAAATGAGAAGGTTGCGCTTCTCGCTGCGGTCGATGGTGGAGCGGAAAAACTGGCCGATGTAGGGGATGTCGCCGATGTAGGGAATCTTGTCCTCGACCTTGGTGCGAACCTCGGTGATCATGCCGCCCATGACAACAGTGGCGCCGTTGTAGATGGAGATGTTGGCGTTGACTTCGCGGCGGCTGAAAATGGGGACTTCCATTTTGAGGTGGTAGGGCAGCGATGTCCCGGAGCTTGGGTCAAAGACGGGAAGATCGTAACCGTAGTCAATCCACTCGAAAAGTTCGACAACGCGGGGGTTGAGCGCCATGGTGATCATCTGGCCTTCGGCGCTGACTTCGGGGGTGACTTCAAGGATGACGCCAACGTCCGTCGGCTCGTCGAAATTGAAGTCGGCGGGTTCGACGTAGGGAAGGGCGGCTTGGATGTTGTTGCTGTCGCCGTTGTTGCTTTCGTAGCTGTCGACGTTGAACTCGCGGGGGTAGATGTATTCGCGGGTGACCTTCATGACAGCGGGCATGCCGGGGCGGGTGAGCACCTTGGGAGCGGAAAGGAGGTCGGTGCCTTTCTTCTGGGCCAGCATGTGGACGATGACGCCGACGTCGTTGCCGTTGATCGTGGTGGTGAGGTTGAAAATGTTGTCGGCGATGGGCCCCTTGCTGATGCCGTAAATACCGCTGGGGGAGTTGCTGAGGAAGCGATTGCCTTGTGAGATATTGCCGATCATGTTGCCGGCGGCGTCCTTGGCGGGGGAGCTTCCGCCAAAGTCGAAGAGGTTACCGACGGCCTCGCTGAACTTGCCGTTGTGGTTGAGGAAGCCGGTGCCGACGTTGCCGATGCTATCCAATATGCCGAACGTGCCATCGACGGACCATTCAAAGCCGAGAGAGTTGAGGGCTTCGACCGCGACTTCAACGAAACGGGCCTCGATTTCGACCATGCGCGGCTGGATGTTAAGCTCGGTGAGAACCTGGTCAAATTTGGCGAGGTTTTCGGCGGTGTTGGTGACGCGCAGGCGGCCGATGGAAGAGACGTAGGTGATCGCGGAGCCGTTGGGGAAGGGAACACCAAGATCCTGGAAGAAGGATTTGAGATCCTGCTTGTCGGTCATCGCGTTCGGATCGGGTTGGGCAGCCCAAGGGTCGGCGCCGGCTTTCCTCATTTCACCTTGCATACTTCCGACAACATCCATGAGGGTGTTCATCACGACATAGGAGCGTGTGAACATGTCGGTGTCGACAACGTTGGCCGGCATGATGGTGACAATGTTCTCGCGGATGGAGTATTTCATGCCGGAGAGCTCCATCACGGTGTTCAGGATGGAATGAAGGGTGGTGTAGCGGGCGGTGAAGTTGATCAGCGGGCCGTCGCCGGGAGTGGCACCACCACCCACCATGGCAAAGGGATCCGCCGGTTTGCCGCCACCGCCGGCGGCGACAGGCAACTTGAGGGCGAAGTTGACGCCGCGGCGCTCAATGGGAATGGAGGGATCGTCGTACTCGCGTGAGGCTTCCTCGAGGAAGGTGACAACGTCCTGGATTTTGGCGTCGCGGAAGCTCACTTCGGGAATGCGGATCTTCTGCATTTTGTCTTCAAGCTCGCGCCGGTTTTTGGCGGAGGCAGATTCCTTGGCGTCGATAGGCGTGACTTCGATGCCAAACTCGGCGGTGTTAATCGCGTAGAGACCTTGGGCAGTCCATTTCTCGGCGATTTCGTCGATCATTTGCTCGCGCGTGCCGCGGTATTCGATATCGTGAATTTCCTGCTTGCGGAGACCGATGCTCGAACGAAGCGCCTGCGCCTCGGTGTTGTAGGGGTCTTTGCGCAGGACGATTTCGGACTCGAGAAGCGCCTGGTCATAATCGCCGATGGCGTACAGGGTGCGACCGCGGCGGAGGTGGCTCTGGATGTCGCGGCGTTTCTCAGTGTACTGGGGCGTCTTGGAAGGATCGTCGATGGCAATGGGGGGAAGGGGCGGGTTGTCGATGTCGTGCTGGATTTCGGCGACGAGCTTGGGCGCCTTGGGGTTGCCCTTGTCACGCGCCTGCTGGGCGGCCTGGAGCGCGGCCTTGAGATCTTTTTTGGCGTAGAGGGATTTGGCCTGGTTGTAAAGGGCGTCATACGCGCCTTTGCGGGCTTCATCGCGGGCCTTGGTGTCGTCCTGGGGGAGGAAGAGGAAGGCGCGATCGTATTGTTCCTGGGCGAGTTTGTAATCGCCTTTGCCAGCGGCTTCCTTGGCGCGTTTGAGAGTGTCGTAAGCGTGGGCGATTTCCGCCTCGCGACGCAATTTTTCAATGTGGGCGAAATCGAGAATGGCCGGATCCACGGTGTCCGCAATCTGCGCGACCGGCTCGTCGACCACAACAGCAACAGGGACTTCCACAGGCTCCGCAACCTCAACGACATCCTCTTCGATTTCCTCGGTCACCGGCTCAATGGCTTCGACCACTGCGGCTTCGGGTTCCTCGACCTCAATGACAACGGCGGGTTCTTCAACTTCGACGGCCGGTTCCGCAATTTCGATGGCAATCGCGGGTTCTTCGGGCTCGACGGCGGGAACTTCAACCACAGCCTCCTCAATCACCGGAGGCGGCGCGACGGGTTCCGGCACGACGACCTGAACAGGCTCTTCCGGCGCGGCCTCAACAGCGGGCGCCAGCTCGATGACAACTTCCTCCTCCGCAGGGGGCGCGACTTCGGCGGCGGGCTCGGCGGCCGGCTGCTCCGCGGGTTGCATCAACGCGCCCAAGTCGCGCATGAGCGCGTTGAGGGCGTCATCGTCCTGTCCGTGGGCGTGGTAAATACCCAAGCCCGCCACGGCCACAAGGGCGGCAGCACCGATATACATGCAGTTGTTATGTTGGCCCATCCTGAAGGACTCCTGGATTCTCTGTGACGTTTTGGGGCGTGGGGCGATCCGCCGTTGAGATGCGGCGGGCGTTCCATGCCTCAGCGTTTCACGGTTAACGGGTTCCCCGTTGTTTTGTTCTCTATTACAACAGTTTGCTGGCGGCTGTCAATCTCAATGACAAGAAATTCGGTTCCCCGAAGGGTGAAGGTGGCGCCTTTGGCGACGTCAAACGTCTGCTTGTCGAGCGGCATCTCAAGGGTGGCGATGTCCTCGTTGGCGACAACGTCCTGAACGAGTTGGATCTTGGTGCCGTCGGCCACGCGCAGGATCGTCAGAATCGAGGTGTCGACGTCGCGCAGGCCGGTGGGCGTCTCGCGTTTTTCGGAACGTTTTTCGAAATGGGTCGCCTTGTAGCCGTGTTTGGTGAGCAAATCCTTGTCACCGGAGCCGCGTTTGGCGTCATCTTCGGTGGGCACGATGAAGTAGGTGCGCACGGAGTCGTTGACCTGACACTTGTAGGTGTTGCCGGGCATGAGGCTGGCGCCGGTGAGGACGAGGCCGACGGGCTTGGACACGATGTTTTTGAGCAGCAACTTGGATTCGATCGGCGGAAAACTTTTGGCGTCCCTTGGGTTCGTGCCGGCGAGGAATTCCTCGAGGTTGGTGAAGCCGTCGTTGTCAAAATCCTTTTCGGCATCGGAGGCGTCGGTGGGATTGAGGTTGTGCTTCATGACCCATTCGTAGGTGATGGGGATGTTGTCGCCGTAAATTTTGGTTTCAGGGGGAATGACCTGGTCGCCCAGCGGGGAAAGGCAGGCAGGGCAAACCGTGGAATTTTCAGGAATGGCCTTGGTGCAACGCGGACACCAGACGCGGATGTCGGGAATGAAGAAACCCGAGGTGTCCTTGGCCGGCAACGCGAGGCGTCGCGGACGCCTGAGCTGGTTCATCGTCTCATCATAGGGGCCGATGTCAAAGGCCTGGGCGACCGGATGCGCGGGCTTCAGGTTGTTGATGTTGTCCGTGAAGGTGGCGGCGGCCGCCGTGCGGGATTTGAGATTCATGGCAAAGCACACCGCGGAGAGGATCACGCCCGCCAGGACGACGAAGGCGATGAGCTTATCATATTTTTTGAGCAGGAATGACATGGTCAGGTTTATTTGGAGATGAAGGAAAAGACATCAACCTCAAGCGTGATATCGAGCAGGGGCCCGATGTTGGGACCGGACACAATGCGTTGCACCTCCGGGGGGAACAACCGTTCGCCGGGCTTGACCAGCGTGCCTTCAGGCTTGACCAGCGTGGTCAGTTCGGTTGCCGTCGGCGGCGACAGGACGTCGGCAAGTGTGACTTTGGCAACCTTCACCGAGGCGACCACCACAAACACCGGATTGGAGGCCAGGCGGTTGAGAATGGTCTCAAGCGCGTCCTGACGCGCGGTGAAACGGATCGTAAAATGCTCTTTTTGCGCGATTTTCGAAAGGTCGGCGGGACGCGCGGTCTCCCGCGGCTGGGCGGCCTGCCCGCGGCTGCGGCTGTTGCGCTCGGGTTCCACCACGGGCGGCGGGGTGTTGGCGCCATCCTCGAAGACCTCGCGGGTAAATTCGGTGAGGCTTTGAATGTCCGCGGTCACGATCTGGCGCACCAGCATGTCCACCATCGCAAACTGCCGCGTGAGGCGGTCGAGATTGTCCTGGATCGGCATGCCGCCGCCGAGGACAACATAACGCTCAAAGCCAAAGGCGAAGCCGGATTGCGCCACAGGCTGCCCGGACGCGTTTTGGAAGGCGCCGAGTTCCCGTATTGTGTTTTGAAGCTTCAGATAGAACTGGCTCGGCGTGGTCTGCGCCACTTGAAGCGTGTTGGACGCCAGCTGGGTGTGCACCTGCGCGACCCAATTGGAAAGCAACGTCAAATCCGTGTTGACCTGCAGCGTGTTTTCGCGGTTGGGGAAGGGGTTTGACTTGTAGACATTCTCCAGCTTCGACCTTTGCGTGTCGCGCTCCGCCCTGGCTTTGTCCGCGTCGGACAGGGAGGAGTACAAAAACCACGCCGCCGCCCCGCAGAAAAGCAGACAAACAGCCGTGCCAACAATCAGAATAATTTGAGAACGTTTCATGTAACGGCAATCACGGTTTGAGGGCAATGGTGAAACGGAAGAGGCGGAGCTGGTTGTCGCTGTCCGTTGTCTCCTGTTCAATCGGCTCAACACCGCTGAAGAGAGGCTCTGTTTTGACACGCTCGACGAGATTCTCAATGGCCGTGGCCTTGACCCCAAGATGCTCCTCGATGTAACTCTGGACGAAATTCATGTCATCATTCCACGCGCGGCCGGAGACCTGAAGCTTGACCACCTGGCCGTTCTCCACCACGGGGTCGAAACTGGTCAGCCAAATGCTGTTCCGCAACGATCGCCCGGTCGGCGTCTTGAGATCCGCCGCGGGGAGGAGCGACTCCTGAAGGTTCGCCAAAATGCGGATCCAGCGCGTCCGCTGTGCGATCAAATTTTGGTACTGCTGCGCTGTTTCCTTCATCGCGTCCAGCGCCTTGTTCTCGCGCATCAGCTCCTGCTTGGAGGCGTTCAACGCGTTGAGCTTCGCCTTCGCCTCTTCGCCCTGCTTGCGGTATTGTTCCGTGTTGAGGCGCGCGTTGAATCCCCAAATCCCCAAAATCACCGCGATGCCAACCACCGCCGCCGCCAGCGCGGGCAACTTCTTCTGAAAAGTCTGCCGGCGCAAAATCGACTGCGGGATCAGGTTGATCATAATCTCGCACGCCTTGGTTTGGCGCACCGCGAGGCCGACAACCTCGGTCAGCACAAACGCGTCCGTGCCCAGCTTCTGCTTGTCCACCTTGGACCCGACCTCAATGCGCTGGAACGGATTGAAATACTGGACGTCAACCTGCAGCTTTTCGCGGAAAAAGGTGTCCATGTACGGCACCACCGACGAGCCGCCTGTCAGCAACACCCGCGCCGGCGCATTGCCGCCCTGCTGGCTGCGATAGAAATTCGTCGAGCGGTTAATCTCCGCATGGAGCCGCGTCACCACCGTGCGCACGATCTTCGACACGCGGTCCGTCTGCTCGTCCTCCGCCGGCGCGTAATTGCCACCGAGCGCGACGAACGCGACTTCGCGCTTCAACGTCTCCGCGTCCTTGAAACTCATCTGGAACGTCTTCGCGATTTCCTGCGTGATCGCATTACCCGCGATCGGCACCGTGCGGCTGAAAAACCGCCCGCGTTCCACGTACACCAAATTCGTCGACCGCGCGCCAATGTCCACCACCAGCGTGCAGCCCTCCGCCTCCGGATAATTCCACAGCGCGCAGTTGTACAACGCCATCGGTGCCACGTCCACCACGCGCGGCTCAAAGCCCGCCTGCGTCACGCAGTCCGTCACCACCGACACATTTTCGTTCTTTGCCGCCACGATCATCGCGTACTGCTCGCCCGACTCCCCCGACCCGATCAGCGAGTAATCCCACACCAGCTCCGAGATCGGAAACGGCACGTTCTGCTCCGCCTCGTACTGGATCATCGACTGCAGCTTGTCCTTCGTCACCGGCGGCAACTTCACAAAACGCGGAAACACCACCTGCCCCGACAACGCCACCCAGACCGTCGCGCCGCTGCGCATTCCCAGCGCCTCGCTCATCTGCGCGAATTCCGCCGAAATGTACGCCGTCGCATCCGTCTCAGTCTCCGGCGTGATGCCCAACTCGCCCAGCGCATAATTCTCCAGCACCGGCACCTGGCCGGGCTTTGCCAAAAACTCCGCGAGCACCAGCTTGCCCGCGCCCACACTCAAAATGTAAATATGATCGGACGCAAACACTTTATCTCACCGCCTCATAATCGTCGATGTTGATCATGCCAAACGGCGATTTTGAGCGTTCAATCAACTGTCCGTCACGCTTCTTCACAATGGGCGAATCCACAATCCGCGGATTCTTCCACCAATCATCCTTGTTGTCATTCAGCACCGACGTCGTGAACGCCGACTCCACCACCGGCTGCGCCATCCCGTCCGCCGTGATTTCACACGCCACCGCCACCACCATCCCAAACCGCTCCAGCGCCCCCGGCGGCAGGACAACCCCCGCGCGGTGCTCCCCGTCCGGCACATTCACATAGCGCACATTCAACGTGTAAAAACTGAACTCCCGCGCCTTCGTTTCCGGCGACACACCCTCCGCCATCACATAAAACGTCGCCGACACATTGTCCGTCCAGCCCGACTTGTTCGCCGTCCGCGTCTCATACGTCACATCAATCACCGCCCACTCCCGCGCCTTCCGGTTGATCGGCGCCGGCGCCACATTCCGGTTCGCGTTGTTAAAGTCCGGCGTCGGCACATTCAGCGCCTTCCCCGGCTTCGGCATCGTCTTGATCCGCAACTGCGTCGTCGCCGGTTGCGCCTGAGGCGCCGCCTGTTGCGCAAACGCAACCACCGCCGCGCCGAGCACGGCAACAACAAAACACGCCTTGAGTTGTGGGGCAAAAAAGAGAGGTTTCATGGCTGTTTCCCAATACGGGTTAGAACAAGACCTTTCTCGAAAAGGATGGTGTGTAATATAACGATTTTACCCGGGAGTGTAAAGTGCGATGTTCAAAAAATTTTACCCGTGGCGTGGCAGCGCCTTTGCCACGCCACAAAAGCCCCCTCAACCCAGCGTTTCCAGCGCCCGTTTCACCGCGTTGAAATCCGGCAGCGTCGCCGGCGTCGGCGTCTGCTCCGCATAACGCACCACCCCCTGCTTGTCGATCACAAACGCCGCGCGGCCGCTCACACTGCCCAAGCCCATCAAATCCGCCAGCAGCGTCCCGTACGCCGCCGCGACCGACTTGTTCAAGTCGCTCAGCAACGTCACCGAAATTCCCTCCTTCTCCGCCCACGCCGCCTGCGCAAACGGACTGTCCACGCTAATCGCGAACACCTGCGCCTTCAGCGCTGTGTACGCCGCAAACCCCGCCGACAACTCGCACATCTCCTGCGTGCACACCCCCGTGAACGCCAGCGGGAAAAACAACAGCAGCACATTCTGCTTCCCCACATAATCCGCCAGCGCCACATCCTTCGGCCCCTCCTTCGTCAGCGTCTTCAACGTGAACAACGGTGCCTTCGTTCCAACTGCAACTGCCATGACCAGCCTCCTGATGCTAAGGGTTAAGAATGAAAAACACCCCGCAGTCTCCCCGAACCCGCCCCAAAACGCAAGCTAAAAATGAAAACCTCCACCGCCAACTCGCAAATATGGAGTACGGCGATTCATCGCCGCTTTTCGCTGAGCCAAAACATCTGCCGCGCTTTCAAGTGCGGCGCAACACACACCAGAGCCGACACATCGACATGTCAACCGCTAATGAGAGCCAACGGAAAAGCGGCGATAAATCGCCGCACTCCATAATGACCATGACCGTTATATCCCAACTTGACGAATATGTTTTGCAACATCGCGACGAGGCGAAATGTCGAA
>JAVBOU010000108.1:0-9260 GCA_031550185.1 Kiritimatiellia bacterium
GAGGACGCTCGCCCTCCAATTCGAAATCTGGTTTTGGAACAAGTCTAGTGTTTTTACATAACATTGGAGCATCTCTCGTGAACGTTTTCGTAAAGCACTCCGTATCACGCGTTGTGGCGTGGCGCGACCTCTGCCACGCCACAACGGCGTATTGACAACCTCGGAGAGGTTGCACATCAAAGTCCAGGGTTGCGGCTACCCTGGGAATGCGATGAAAAGTAATTCCAACCCCGGAGGGGTTGAACAATCTTCTTCCGCTAACAAATTCCCGGCATGTTGTTGGCATGATTACAATCATTTTGTGCAACCCCTCCGGGGTTGATTTCGGTTTTGTACGCTGACCCAGGGTAACGCGAATACGCGTAACCCTGGGCTTTGTTGTTCAACCTCTCCGAGGTTGGAAAGATGTGTGCCAATGCTGACTAAAAACACTCTATAACGGCGTCATCCATCATTGATACATGTAAAGTGTCATCGAGGTGTTTCGCGGGATTTTTGTTTAGCCGCTGATCCCGCCCCGTTGGGGCTTGTGTCATGTGTGCGGCGATGAATCGCTTGCCGTCCCGTCAGGGACGGGAGGTTGCGCCGCGCAAGGCGTCATGTTTTCCACGGACGCATGTCGCCACGTTGCGCAAAACGCAACATGACGTCACCAAAACTTCCACCATGGCTCCGGCGGAGGCGGCGGCTCAAGCGCCTTTTTCTGAAACGGCTCCATCATCGTGCGCGCCATCGCCTCGGGGTCCAGCAGGACCTCCTCGCCCGTGATGCGCACACTGTCATGCGTGGACTCCAACGTGAGCTTGACATGCAGGTCGCGGGTCGCGCGGTGGAGTACCGTGACAACGCCGTCATCCGTAATGTCGAGCTTCGGCGCCTCCTTGCGGAAGACCATACCCATGGACACCGTGTCCCACGCGCGGACGCCCGACGGATCAATAATGCGCAGGTAGAGATACTCATTGATCTGGTAACGCTGCAGATAGACAAGGCGGAACTCGCGCTGCGTCCCGTCGGCAAACATTTGCCGGACGTACTTGATCGGAATGCCGGGAATGACGCTGACAAGCAGGCCGTCGGACACACTGGCGCCCAAACGATTGGCCGCCCGGAAACGGACAAAGTAGTCGCCTTCCGCCCGCATTTCATACAAATCCGTCAGACGGATAAAGCCCTCCCACGTCTCGCCCGGCTTGATGTCGACCACCGGAAGTTGCGTTTTCGCGTACCGGGTGACCTCGCGGTCGCGGGAGTTGAGGCGCGTCACCTCGCACGCAAACACGTCGCCCGCGTCGGTTGTGAGCGGCGCGCCGGTGCGGTTGCGGATCGACACCGGCACATCCACCGGCTCGTCGACGATGAAGTCAAAGATGAACGGCTTGACCGTGATCTCGAAATTTGCGTGGTCATCCGCCGCGTGGCAGAGCCCGAGCATGGCCACGACGAGAAACAAAAAACGTGAAAAAGTGCGCATGGGTTCGATTCCTAAATTTGTACGTGCAACCCATCATAACTGACGAACGCGTCTTTGGGAAGCCTCGATTGCAATTCCGCGTGATCCAGGTCGTGGCACATGTGGATGACGTACGAACGCGCCGCGCCAATGCGCGCAAGCATCGCCACGGATTCATCGACCGACATGTGCGTGGGATGCGGACGGTCGCGCAACGCGTCGAGCACCATCACATCCACGCCGGAGAGCAGCGCGACCGATTCGTCGGCAAGCGAATGGCAGTCCGGCACATACCCCAGCGAACGACCGTCGAAGTCCACGCGAAACCCGCAGATGTTCACCGCGCCGTGATACACCGGCACCGGCGTCACGCGCGCCCCGCACACGTCGAACGCCGCCGTGACCGGACGAAACTCCGCCAGCGGCCGGTAGAGTCCCGACTGCGCCGTCGCGCCGACGTAATGAAAAACCTTTCGCACTTCCTCCAGCACCGGCGGCAGCGCGTACACCGGCATCACCGCGCCGCTGAGCGTGTTGAAGCGCCGGATGTCGTCGAACCCCATCAGGTGATCCGCGTGCGAATGTGTGATCAGCACCGCGTTCACCTCGCGCACGCGAAACGTCAGCGCCTGCTCGCGCAAATCCGGCGGCGTGTCAATGAGGATCCCCTTGCCACCCACCCGCACATACACCGCCGAACGCCGCCGCCAGTTGCGCGCGTCCTTCGACGTGCACACCGCGCACTCGCAGCCAATCATCGGCACGCCCACCGACGTCCCCGTGCCCAAAAACAGCAATTCAAATTCGCTCATCGCGCCGTCACTCCCAGCTCCCGCATGATCCGCCCGCTCGCCGCCTGCGTGAACGCCCGCTTCTCCGCATACGTCCCCGGAAAGAACGCCGCCTTGAACGCACCCAGCATCAAACGGCACACCCCGCACGCGTCCAGGTCGCACGCCTCCGCCGCCTTGTGCAGCTCATCCGTCAGCGTCGTGCGCGACACCAGCCGGCTGTCCGTCCCGATCGTCACCGAAATCTGATGCGCGATCATCCGCCGCAGCGGATGGTTCAGCAGCGACCCGCCCAGCGACGGCATGGTCTGCAAATTACTCGTCGGGCACACCTCCACCGTGATCCGCCGCGACGCCACATACTCCACCAGACGATGCACATACAACGCGCGATTCTCAATCGACGCGTCGCGAATATGCTCCGGCGAAAACAACGACGTCCCGTGCCCAATCCGCTCCGCCAGGCACGCCGTCACCGCCTCATAAATCGACTCCGGCCCGTACGCCTCGCCCGCGTGCACCGTCTTGCGCAAAAACCCCGCGTGCGCCCGTTGAAACGCCTCCGCGTGATGCCCCGCGCGAAAGCCCGACTCCTCCCCCGCCAAATCAAACCCCACCACCGGCGCGCCATCCTCGTCCCGCGCTTTCAACGCCGCCTCCACCGCGATCAGCGACGCCGTCGAATACATCCGCGACCGCTTCAACCCCGCCAAACTCCGCAGCAGGTGATCATAATACGCCCCCATCCCCGGCCCAAACGTCCGCATCGCGCAACAGATCAAACCAAACACAAACGGCATGTCCTCGCCGTTGCGCACCGCCGCCGATTCGCAATGATTCCGCGCCGCGCGCCCCAATCCCCTCGCCGCCGCACACAACATCCGCGCCGCGTCCGCGCCGTTCTCAATCAGCAGTTGCGGCGCAAACCGCACCTCCGCGTAACGCACATTGTCCGCGATCAAATCCTCCCCCAACTCAAACGCAATCCGCTCCACCGCCTCCACATCCCGCATCACCGCGCACGTGTACACAAACCCCCGCAAATAATCCGGCAAATCCGCATACCCCTCCTTGAACACCAGCTCCATCAACCCTTCCGGCGCATACGACGGCAACTCCACGCCCCGCGCCCGCGCCAACTCAATCAGCGTCCCCGGCCGCATCGACCCGTCAAGATGCAAATGCAAATCCCCCTTCGGCGCCCGTGCAATCTGTTCGCGTGTCACCGTGGTCATGATGTTAAACCTCCGCATCGCGATTCGATGGTCATCGCAATTCCCTCGCGCGTCACCTCGACGCCGCGCACAACGCCGTCCAGCGTCACGCCAAATTGTTGCCGCAACATGTCAGCGACCATGACGCGCACCGTACGGCCTTCGACACGAACGCCGGAAATGGCCTCGATTTTTTTCGCGATTATCTTCATCAACCCCGCGGCCATTGTGTCACTGCTCATGCCAAAAACGCGCGCCTCCAGTTGCGCCAACTCGACGATTATTTCGCCCGGCGTGGCAGAGGTCGAGACCTGCCACCGCGCCTCAAACGGAACGGACAAGCCAAGGCTCGCCGTTCCGCGCGTGACCACGCCGCCGTCGACCAGTTCGACCACGGCCTCTTTCACCGCGGAAATTCCGGCAAGCGCCTTTTGCAAATGCGCAACCAGCGCGGCGGCGTTCATCGAGATTCGCATCACGCGTTCTCCGCGTCCAGCGTGTGAATCGCCACGCCCGAACGCAGCTTCGGCTCAAACCACGTGCTCTTCGGCGGCATGATCGCGCCCGCGTCCGCAATGTCCATGACCTCCTCGACGCTCACGGGGCACATCGCAAACGCAACCGCGGCCTCCTTTGCGTCGACGCGCCGCATGAGCTCCTTCGCGCCGCGAATGCCGCCGACAAAACTGATGCGCGGATTCGTCCGCGGGTCGCCAATGCCCAGCACCGGACCGAGCAGGCGGTTTTGTAGCACGCTCACATCGAGCCGACCAACGGGATCGCCCTCCGCATCGTTCCATGTCAACGCGTACCAGCGGCCGCCCACATACATGCGCACTTCGCGGCGGCCCGACACCTCGCCGTCAGCCACTTCCTTCATCGCGAAGACGCCTGCCGCGGCCTTCAAAAACGCCGTCTCGGACATGCCGTTCAAATCCGCCACGCAACGGTGGTACGCCAAAATGTTCAACTGGCTCGCGGGAAACATCACGGCGAGAAACCAGCAAAACTCCTCGTTGCCCGCGACCTTTTCGCCGCGCTGCTTCGCCGCCTCCGCGCACGTCCGCGCCGCGCGCGCCGCCGACGCCGCGCGATGGTGGCCGTCCGCAATGTACGCCTTTGGCACTTGCGCGATCTCCGCGGACAACCGTGGCACAGCCGCACCATTGACACGCCACACGGTGTGGCGCACGCCGTCCTCTGCCACGAAATCCTCGAGCGGCGCGTCGCACATCACCGCCGCGACCTCCGCGTCAACCGCCTTGCGGTCGCGGTACATGAGAAACACCGGCCCCGTGTTCGCACGGAGCGAGAGCGTGTGGCGCGTGCGGTCGTCCTCCTTGTCCTGGCGCGTCTTCTCGTGCTTGAGGATCACGTTCGCCTCGTAGTCCGCGACGTGGCAACAGCCCATCACGCCGACCTGCGAATGGCGGCCCATGACCTGGCGGTAAACGTAATAGCAATCCGCGCCGTCGCGGATGAGCACGCCGCGCGCCTGCAAATTTTGGAAAGCTTTCAAACCTTGCGCGTACACCGCGTCCGCATGAACGTCCACGCCCGGCAAATCAATCTCCGGCCGCGACACGTGCAGCAGGCTGTCCTCGTTCGCGACGGCCATCAGCCGCGCCTCCTCCGTGCTCACCACATCGTACGGCACCGCGCACACCCGCGCCGCCTTGCCCGGCGCCGGGCGCAACGCATTAAACGCCTTGAACTTCATAAACCGCAAACTCCTTTTGACAAGCGTGGCGTGGCAGAACCTCTGCCACGCCACAAAATTTTTAATGTTGTGTCCGCGTCAGACGCGCGGGATGTCGTCGCGGCCTTAGAAGCCGACGTTCACAATCGGCATGAAGGGAATGACACCGCTCTTGATCACGTTGACAAGGCCGACCTGGAAGCCGTAGAGAATTTCGGCGGTGTTGACAAGGCCGACCTGAATGCCGCGAAGGTCGTCCGCCTTGTTGAGCAGGCCGACCTGGACGCACGCGCTAAACATGAGCCGCGTGTCCCAGCCGAGCGAACCGTAGCCGGTTTCGTTCATCAGACCGACCTGAATGCCGCTGAGCGAACCCGCGTAGTTGTAGCACGCGACCTGAATCGCATCCGCGCGATCCGTCACGATGTTGGCCAGCAGGTTCACCTGAATGCCCGACATGTTCGTCGACTTGCCGTAGAAGCCGACGTCGATGCCGGTCACGGAATCGTTTTCGCCCCACGGGATGCCCAGGCGGAGGCCGACGACATTGTCCGGGTGATACCACCAGTCCAAGAAGCCAATGTCGAACACCGCGGTGTCCTGCGCGAAAACTCCGGACCCCATGAGACCAGCCAAACCCAAAGCTAAGAGAAAACGTTTCATTCAGTGTTCCTGTTAGGATTTCAAAAATCGAACTCGAACGTGGGGCTTAGTATAGGGGATTCCGCCACGCCGCGCAACCGAAAATCCCGCCAGGCCACCGAATGAACACGAATTTTCAATCCACAGAGTCCCCTTTTGGTCAACCATCGTGCCGTGGCACGACTCGTCCTCGTCGTCGCCGTAGTCGATGTGGTCCACACCACATCGTGGCGTGGCACGCCCCCTGCCACGCCACGCAATGTAGTTGCCCTGCGTCAGCACGGGCGCTGATTTTCACACGGCACGCCGGTCTGGCACAAACCGCAACCCAGCGGCCCGGGGAAACCATAGCGCGCCGCGCGCTGGGATTCAATCCGCTCGTAGGCGTACATGCGGCACGCCTCTTTGTCACGCTCCTGTATGGTCGCGCCGATGGCGCCGGCCGGACAGCGCCCCGCGCACGCGCCGCATTTCGCGCACCACGCGAACGGATCGTCGCCATACGGACGCGCGTCCGCCGGCAACTCCAGCGCCGTCACCACCGACCCCACGCGGATCGCCACGCCCTTCATCGTGATCAGGCCTGACGACAGGCCGAATGTCCCGAGTCCCGCGACAAACGCCGCGTGGCGCTCGGACCACGTGGACGCGAGCGTGCGGATCGCCTCCGCATAATCGGCGTTCAGGTGCGGCGCGGTCGAGGGATGGCCGTTGGCCGCGAGCCATTCGCACAACCGGAGCCGCATCGCCTCGTTCGCCATTTCGCCGAAGGTTCGCGCGCGCGCCCACTCCGGCGCGGGGTACTCCGTCTCCCGCCGGTTCGCCGCGCGGATCGCCTCGTTCTTCGGCAAAATCCAGCAGATCACCGAACGCGCCTCCGCACCGGGTGCGACCATTTCCAGCGCCTCCTGCGGCGTCCAATGCGTCTCGCCGATCACGCCCTTGAAGCGCCGCCAAAACGGATCATTCGCATCGGCCACGCCCATGACCGGCGGATCGAAATACACATCCGCCCCGGTCTCCACATAGAGCGCGTTCAACGTGTCATAAATTTCCTCGCGTGTGAATGTCATGCCCGATTCCTTTCCTTTGCGCCGAAAAGTTCTTCCTCAACCATCGCGCACAGCGCGTGATAAAGCGGCAGGTGCAACTCCTGCACGCGGTACGTTTCCGTCTCCGGAACGGCCAGCAGGATGTTGCACCACGCGCGCATCGCGCCGCCGTCGCGACCGGTGAGGCCAACGGTTTTCACGCCGAGCGCGCGCGCGGTTTGCATGGCGCGCACAACGTTTCGCGCGTTGCCGCTGGTGCTCAGGCCGATCAACACATCGCCTGCGCGACCGAGCGCGAGTACCTGCTGCGCGTACACCACATCCCACGACAAATCGTTGCCCACCGCGCTCACCAGCGGCGACGCGTCCGTCAGGCTCACCGCGCGCACACCCTCCTGCAACGTGTTCGCGAGTACGCCCTCGGGATCAACCGCGAGCAGCGCGTCACGGTTCGCGGCGGTCACTTCGCGGCGCAACATAAAACCCTTCATCAACTCGCCGACAATGTGTCCGCTGTCCGCCGCGCTGCCGCCGTTGCCGCAGACCATCACAAGGCCGCCGCGCTCGTGGCACGCGCAGACCTCTGCCACCGCGGCGTCGAGCGCGGGCGTCAGCGCGCCCAACTGCGGAAAGCGTTGCGCGAGCAAGTCGCGAATTTCAAGCGTCTGTGTTGTCATGGCCGTCAGCGTAGCATGTTCGCAGATGAACCACAAGTTGGCCTGGGCGATTTTGAACCACGAAAGGGTGGGGCGCGACCGCCGGGCGCGCCGGGCTTAGGACAAGCCTGTATCCGCAACGCCAGCGACAAAAAATAAACGTCCATCCAATGACCGGCGCGCCCGGCGGTCGCGCCCCACCTTCATGCCCACGCGAACATGCCATCCGGATCAAATGCACGGCGGAGGGACTCCATTTTTGCAATGCCGGAATCGCCGTACATCAGCCGCAAAAAGGCGGATTTCAAACGTCCGGTGCCGTGTTCGGCGGAGACGCTGCCGCGCCACGCGCAAACGCGTTGCGCCCAGTTTTGGTAAAGCTGCCACGCGCGCTGATAATCGTCCATGTCGCGCGGCAGGACGTTGACGTGCAGATGCGAATCGCCAATGTGGCCGAAGATCACGGACTCCAGTTTCGCGTCGGCGAGATCCTCACGATACATGCGCATGACGTCGCGAAGGTGTTCGGCGGGAACGGAAAAATCCGTGCCGAGTTTCGTGAGGCCCGGATGATTGCGCTTGCGTTCCGCAATGCGGAGATTCACGCCTTCGGGCGCGGCGTGGCGGAATTTTTTAAGACGTTCGAGGTCGATGGCTTCGATTGCCACCCAACTTCCGCGCAACACATTTTTTGTGATGCGCTCAATGTCGGCGAGTGTTTCAGTTGCTTGGAGCTCGACGTAGAGCGCGCAGTTCCAGCTTGCGTCGAGTTGCGGCCAGGTGGCGCCGCCGCGGCCAACATCGTGGCGTAACATGGTCAGAATGCCGCTGTCAAAAAATTCAATGGCCGCAACGTGCCGTGGCAGAGCACGCAGTTCTGCCACAACGTCGAGTGCGTCGGATTCCGTGGCAAAGAAACACATGAGCCCCCATTCGACGCTTGGGCGTGGAAGCAGGCGGAGCTCGATTTCGGCAATCACGCCGAGTTGTCCGCCACTGCCGATGAAGAGGTCGATGGGATCCATGTTGTCGCGCCAATAAAATCCAGCCGCGTTTTTGACGCCATCCGCAGGCCCGTCCCATCCGCTGGTTTGGCTGAGGATTTTTTTGACGCGTTGGTAGTCCGCGGTGTCCGCATTGCGGGCAAGCTCAAGGCGTTCGCCGCTCGCGAGAATAACGCTCAGCGTGTGGACGTGATCGCGCGTGGGACCGTAGGCGTAGGAGCAGGCGCCGGAGGCGTTCGTCGCGCACATGCCGCCAATCGACGCGCTGGTTTCGGTGGGATCAAGCGCGAAAAAGAGCGGCGCGCGCACGTGCCGCCGGAGATCGGCGAGGCGCACGCCGGGTTGCACGCGGATGAAACTTGCGCCGTTTTCCTGACGCATGCCGAGGATGCGGTTCATGCGTGCGAGGCTGAGGACGACGCCGCCGAATGGCACCGCGCCGCCCGCGACACCGGTGCGCGCACCCTGAATGGTGACGCGCAGGTTGCGTTCGTGCGCCTCGCGCAAAGCCTCAATGATGGCGTGGCAGGAGTCGACCTCTGCCACGGCGTCGGCGGTTCCAATTTTCCGCGATTCGTCGCGGAGAAAGTCGGGATTGGCAAGGAGGCGCTGGACGCTGAAAAGGGACATAAGCGTGTCGTGGGGGGGGGGCGCGGCGCGCCCCGCCCCCGCGCGGCCGTGGTGGGTGGGGTCCCAACAATATAAAAAGAGGGGAACGGCGAGGAGTGTGTGTTTTTTGTGTTGGTAGG
>JAVBOU010000225.1:0-8300 GCA_031550185.1 Kiritimatiellia bacterium
AGCGCAAACTGCTTGGTGAGGGCTCTGAAATGAACCTCCGAAATGTGAGAATGTTTGAGATACTTGTTTTTCATGGAAATCACCTGTGTTTTAACACGTGTTGTTGAAGATTTCCACTCTAAACTAGTCTTGAACCAAAAACAAATCAAACAAAGTGGTGCACCGCGCAACCACCCCCACGACAGTCACATTGTCCGCCAGTCATGGTTATTTGGATCCAGCGCGGTATGACTTGCAATTCGAAAAAGACGGCTACCATTCATCGAAAACGACATTAACAGCCAACATCGAACCTTGGTATTTTGGCAATTTGGTTTTAGGCGGGCTGGTGGGGCTTTTGGTCGTGGATCCGTTGACAGGGTCAATGTGGAAGTTGGAATCATCGGCATATGGCCATTTGTACCCGCTGGACAATCCACCGGAACCCGTTTTGACGCTGAGTTCCACACCTCCGATTGCCGATTTTGTTTCCACGACGGCCACAACCGATGGAGTCACCCCGCTTCTCGTGACGAAATGGCAATACGACCAACAGGCGCAGACGGCGGTTTTCGCGTTCACCATCAAGGATGAAATGGCGGATATTTTCACGTTAAGCTCTTGGGCGTTGCAACAAATCCGGCAGATATGCACGGATGAATACATGTCAGCGAATGCCGGCGCAAAGGCCGGGGTTTTGGGTTTTTCGCTCGTATCATCGCTGAACAGGCCCGATTTTCATGTTGATGTGACCGTGTATACTATCCGCCCGATGAGTCATCACTACGACTCCGCGACGCGTACCGGCGTGCTGACGGTGGACATCGGCTGGCAGGGTGATATAAACTATGCGGGTACCTACAAGTGGGCGCTCGACAACATCGGCGTGATCTGCTCGAGCAAGGAGGTTGGCGTGGAGAGCGGCCAGCCGCTTCCTGAGGGTGCCCGGTTTGAAATCATCTCGGAAAAAACAAACGCCGCAAACCAGCTTGAAATCACGTTCAGGGTGATTCAATAAAGGAGTGTTGCCATGAAGAAATTATTGTTGGGATTGATGCTGGCCGGAATGGCCGCGACAGAGTCGTTTTCCGCGGAGGCGCGGATCGTCCAGAATGAGCGGGCGCCACTGCCCGCCGCGGTGGCGTCCGAAACGCCGATCGTGACCGGCGAGGGATTCACGCCGTTCATGCTCAGCCTGGTCACGCCGCTGCAGGTGCCGTCGGACACATGGGATGTGGGCGGCCTGCGCGTCAACCTGCTCTATGGCGAGTGCCAGAATTTTGCGGGGCTGGACATCAGTGGGTTGGCAGGCCGCACATACGGTCGCGCCGACGGACTGCTGATCGCGGGCGTGGCGAACGTCGTTAACGGCGACAGCACGTCGTGGATGATCGCGCCGGTCAACTATGTGGACGGCGCGTATTCCGGTTTTCAAGTCGGCGCGGTGAACATCGCATCCGTGCGCTCCAACGCCGAGGCAGGCGCGCTGCAGATTGGCGTGTACAACTATTCGAACTATCTGCGTGGTTGCCAGATCGGCCTCATCAACCAGACCCACGACCTGATCGGCATCCAAATCGGTCTGATCAACATCATCCAAAACGCGGATGTGACGGTACTCCCAATCATCAACGGGCATTTCTGAAACCCTCACCCGACACAAGGAAAATAAAATGAAAAAAACAGTGTTTTTCTCCATTCTCGCGCTGCTGGCCTGCATGCGCGGCGAGGTGCTCGCGCAAGCCGCGAAAACCGAGGAGGAAGTCGTCCAGGTTGACACCGGCAATGACCCCGCGCACCAGAAATGGCTAGCGGGCATCAAGGCCAAAAATCCGGATCTGCGGGTTGTGGACACCGAGGTCACGATCGAACGCAAGGCGGTGCTCGCCGCGCCTCCCCCGCCGCCGCCCGCCGCGCAGAACCCCAAGATCGCCATCTTCGTGAAAAACAACACGACCGTAAGAGGGTTGGACGACAAGGTGGACGGCGTGCGCGACATCCTCGCGGCGGAGCTCGCCGGCGCGGGATTGACCGTGCTGGACAAGGCGGAGATCACCGACAGTTTCACGCGTTTCAAGGTTACTGCGGCGGAGGAAAAGGCGGGTCTCGTGGACGGACTGCTCACCGGCGCCTCGACCGTCAATGTGGGCAAGATGCTGGGCTGCGATTACATCCTCGCCGTGGCCATCAACCGGGCGAGTCACACATCGCGCGTGGCGGGCGACAAGCCGGTGACGGTGTATACGCTGGGCGTCTCGTGGAAAGCCTCCGAGACCGCGAACGGCGCGGCGGTCGACGGCAAGGGCGTCTGGCCGAACGGCAAGCTGCCCGTTCCCGGACAATATGCGGGCGATGACGAGGCGCTCAACTATTACAGCGACCTCGCGGACCGGTGGGCGGAGGAAACCGCCATGCAGCTCGCGGAGCGCAAGAACATGTGGTGCCGGACCGCGCCGGCCGACGCGCAAATGGCGGAGTTCACAGTGTCGACCACCATTGACGAGCTGGTCAACGGGCTGGAAAACGGCGTGCGCGGCCCCAACGAGTTGTTGGATGAAATGCGCCATCTCGTGGGCGGCGCGACCGTGTTCGTCGACGGTCTGGCGGTCGGCGGCTCCCCCGGGACCTTCAAGGCTCCTGCGGGCATCCACACACTGCGCGTGGAGCGTGAATGGATGAAGCCCTGGGAAAAACCGGTGAACATCGCGCAAGGCGCCGCCTTCAAGGTCGCCCTCGAGCTCTCCGACGCTGGAATGGCTCGCTACAAATCATTGGAGGCGTTTCGCGCGGGCGTCGCGATTGACTACGCCGAGGCCGCCATGCGCAAGGGGATCAAGATCAACTTCGACACCGCCGGATGGCAGGATGTGTCGATGAACTCCGGCAAGATCACCGAGTTGAGGGTGCAGCAATGATGTGCGACATGAGACTCCCGTCCCCCGCCAAAAACCAGGCTTCGCTGGGTTGCGCGCTGGCCGTCGTCCTCGCGCTCGCCGGGTGCGTGTCCCCCAACGTCAAGGTCGACCGCGCGCGGACCGCGTTGCGTTCGGGCAACGACGCCGCCGCGCTCGCTTGGTCGGAGGACCTCAGGTCCTCCATGTACTCCCGGGATCTCGGTTATCTTGAGATCGGGCGCATCAGGATGCTCGGCGGTGATTTCGAGGGCAGCATGGCAAACCTTGCCGCCGCGATCGACACCGTCATCGAGCAGACCGAGGAAGGCCCGCGTTTGAAACTCGGCGACATGGGAGCGAACATCATGGCCGGAACCATCACCGATGACCGCACGCGTCCTTACCGGTTACCGCCCTATGAGTTCATTCACGCGTTGAATTATCAGATGCTCAACCGCGTCTTCCTCGGCGATCCCTATGGCGCCGCGATCGAGGCCCGCCGCGCGGTTTTCGCCCAGGATCAGATCGCCGAAAAATACGGCCTCGACGTGAGCGCCGCCCGCGACTCCGTTCCCAAGGACAAAGAGGCCGGCTTTGCAAAGGTGGACGCCGAAATGGCCAAGCTCAACGATGTCGTCAACCTGACCCGCTCCTCCTACGAAAACCCCCTCGCCTGGTGGCTCTGCGGCATTTTTTTCGAACACGACAACGACACCGCCAACGCCCGCCTCGCCTATCAGAAAGCGCACGACCTCATGCCCGGCAACCCCTTCATCCAGCGCGACTGGCTGCGCGCGTTGCGCCGGGAAGATCCGGAAACATTCCGCGAAGCCCTCACCCAGACCGGCATTGACGAGGCCTCGCTCGCCAAACCCGAAACCGAGCTTGTACTGGTTTTTGAGGAAGGCTTTGTGCCGCAGCGGCTCTCCAAGAAAATAGCTGTCCCCATCCTTTCCGCCATCACCTCGGTGGACTTCCCGGTCTACGACACCCCCGCGCACCTTCCCGCCCCGGTCACGCTGGCCGATGGTGGCGCCACGTTGGGTGCCTCCGCCACCGCGCTGAACATCCAGTCCCTGGCCTACCGCGACCTCAAGGAAAAAATGCCCGGTATCGTCACGCGCAACATCACCCGCGCCGCCCTGCGCGTCACCGCCGCCATCGCCGCAAAGGAGGCGGCGCGGCACGACTCGAGCGGCGTCGGCAGCCTCATCCAGCTCATCGTCTTCTCCTGGACCGGCATCGCCTCGATCGCCAACCGCGCCGATACCCGCGCGTGGTACACCCTGCCCGTGACCGTGCGCATCTGGCGCGGCGCGGTCGGCCCCGGTGAACACCTGCTGGAGCTGCGAAACCCCGACAACGA
Source organism: Kiritimatiellia bacterium (assembly GCA_031550185.1). Classification (GTDB taxonomy): domain Bacteria; phylum Verrucomicrobiota; class Kiritimatiellia; order RFP12; family JAVBOU01; genus JAVBOU01. Next base: position 4,240 of record JAVBOU010000225.1, read on the forward strand.
CTTTACCGTCGCCGTGCCCGTCACATTGGCGCGCGGCGAGACGCGCATCCTGTGGGTCGCCGACACCGGCGGCAACACACGCGCCGCAAGCGCCCCGCTCAACACCGGCGGAGAGCCGCCCGCCTTCGGGATTTACAACAGCGTGCTCTCCACGCAAAGGTAAACACACCAAAAAGGAACCACCATGAAAACTGCTATGGCCCTCTTCACCGCCGCCTCGCTCGCGGCGTTCACCGGCTGCGTGGACACCGCCGGGACCACTATCCGCACCAATCACGCCACGGGCTCCGCCCAGATCTTCGAGGACAGCACGCGCATCCGCGACTGGCTCGACGTCCTGTCCGTCAACTGCAACACCGTCAACGGGCTCAATCGCGTCGTCGTCACCGTCAAGTCACGCAAGCACGACCGCATCCGCCTCGCCTACCGCATCTCCTGGTTCGACGAAAACGGCATGGAGATCGATGGCGACGCCAAGCCCCAGCGCGAACTCATCATCGGCGGCCTCGACACCGCCTCCCTCACCGGCGTCGCGCCCAACGCCCGGGCCGTCACCTCCAAGCTGCGCGTCATCGACCTGCGCGAAATGGATTGAGCGCGCCACGCGCGCAAACAACAAGACAAAGGAATCCACCATGAAAAATGCCTTCTTTCTGATTTTGGCCGCCACCCTCGCCGCAGGCCTGACCGGATGCTCCACCACACCGCGTGTGCGTGAGGTCGAGCTCGACCGCGCCCCCGTCACCTCCAGGCTCGAGGCGCAGGATTTCCGCCGCACCGCCGAAAAAATGGTCGACTCCCTGCTCGTCTCCGAGGGCGTCGCCGAAGTCACCGGCGGCAAGCGTCCCGTGCTCGACATCGAGCCCGTCAAGAACCGCACCACCCAGCACTTCGACGTCGTGAGCATCACCGACTCCATCCGCACGCAATTGTTGCGCTCCGGCAAATTCCGCTTCGTCGACAAATCCACCTCCGGCACCGACATCGAGTTCATGGACGCGCAGGCCAACCTCGGCCTCACCGCGCCCGGCCAGGCTGTCCGCGCCGGCCAACAGAGCGCCGCGCAACTGTACCTCTACGGCGCCGTCACCGAGCACAAGACCCAGGTCGGCAACACCATCGACCGCTACTACAAGTTTACCCTGAACCTTAAGGATCTGACCTCCGGCGAACTCGTCTGGGCCGATGAAAAGGAAATCCGCAAAACCAACGAGCGCGCCTCCGTCGGTTTCTGACGCCACCAAGGGAGCACAAGTTAAAAACCTGTGCTCCCCTCGCTCCGAAGCAGGCAAAAGGCTTCGGGCAGATGTTCGACGATTGCGCCGGCGGTCACGCCCTCCTCGCCAATGCGCCACGCCGCGCAATCACCCGCCGCGCCGTGCAACCACGTGGCAAGGCGCGCGGCGTGCCACGGATTCAAGCCGTGGCAGAGCATGGCCCCTGCCACGCCGGCCAGCACGTCGCCGCTGCCCGCGGTCGCCATGCCGGGATTGCCCGTGAGGTTGAGCGCCAGCGCGCCGTCGGCACGCGCGACGAGCGAGCCCGCGCCCTTCAAAACCGCCGCGCAGTCATGACGCGACGCCAGCACGCGCGCGGCGGAGGGACGGTTGCGTGCAATCTCCGCGGTCGTCATGTCCAGCAGCCGCGACGCCTCGCCCGGATGCGGCGTGAGAATCAGGCGTTCGGGTCGCACCAGCTCCACGCCGACCAACACGTTCAGCGCGTCCGCGTCGAGCACCACGGGGCATTGTGTCAGGGCCAGCACGCGTGCCACGCGGTCGCGCGTGGCATCGGTCGCGCCCAGCCCCGGCCCGATGACAATGGCGGAAAATTTGTCGAACGCAAGCCGTTCGCCCGGCGCTGCGGCGATCACTTCGGGAAGCCTGGCGTGGCAGGCATCGAGCGCTGCCACGGGCGCTGACAGCGTCACCAACCCGGCGCCTGCCGCGAGCGCCGCATGCGCCGCGAGGATCGGCGCGCCAACGTACGCGTTCGAGCCGCCGATGACGAGCAGGCTGCCAAACGAACCTTTGTGCGCGTCGAATCTCCGGCGCGGCAAAAGCGGCGACAGTGACGGCGCGGCGTTCAACACCAAGTCGTCCTCCTCGAGTCCGCGCTCGACTTGCCACGGCGGCGGGATGCCGATGTCCGCCACCGCGACGTGGCCGAGCCAAGGTCTTGCCACGTCGTTGATGAAGCCGCGTTTCGGCGCGGCAAACGCAAGCGTCACATCGGCGCGCACGCAGGCGCCCGGCGTCTCGCCGCTGTCCGCGATCATGCCCGACGGCACGTCCGCGGCAAGCACCAGCGCGTGGCACGACTGTGCGTTAACAAAATCAATCGCCGCGGAAAAAAGTTCGTTCGGCGCGTCCTTCGCGCCGGTGCCGAGCAGGCCGTCGACGACCACGCACGGCGCCGGCGTCGTGGCAAGACCCATGCCGTGCCACGCGCGCGATTCGTCCCACACGGCGCACGACACGTCGCCCATTTCCGACCACGCGGCGGAAGCGTCGCCCTTCAACTCGGCGGGTTGGCAAATCATGCGCACCGTCACGCGAAAGCCGTTGTGGCAGAGGTGGCGCGCTGCCACGAAGATGTCGCCGCCATTTTGTCCGCGGCCTGCCACGAGCAGCACGTTGTTCCCGCCGCGCAGCTTGCACAATCGCTCCGCCCAACGCGCCAGCGCCGCGCCAGCGCGCTCCATGAGCTCGCGTCCGTAGACGTGGCATTCGTCCGTCATCCGCGCGTCGTTTGCGCGCAACGTGTCAGCGGAAAGAAAACGCATAAGCCGGAAAAGGGAAAGGTGAAAAACGTGTCGTGGCATGGCAGGAGCTCTGCCACGCCACGAGGCGTCATTTACGGGTTTGCCTTGAGCCGCGCCTCGAGCGCTTCGTCGCGGACGGCGCCGAGTTTCAACGCCTGCTGGTAATACGCCGTGGCGGTCTGGATGCGCCGGGCGGGATCGAGGCCGGGCATTTCGAGGAAGACGAGAGCCTGGTTGTAAACCGCGGGCGCGCTTTTCGGATTGAAGCGGCGCGCGACGTCCAGCGCCTTGAGGGCCTCGGGATAGCTTTGGCGCTTGTATTCGATCGCGGCGAGGAGCAGGTAGACGGATTCGGACGGCGCGTCCTCCACCAGGTCGAGCAGGTAGGTTTGCGCCGTGTCGGCGTCGCCGCGCTGGAAGCTGAGCAACGCGAGGAGGAACCGCGCTTCGGCGTGTTCGGGATTCTGGCGGATCGCGGCGTGGAGATTTTCCACCGCCTTGTCGAGCTTGCCCAGCTCCATGAGTTCGCGCGCCCATTCGACAAGCTCCGCGGCGGACTCGGCGGGTTCGGCGACCGCGGTTTTTTGGGCAACGGGCGCGGGCGCGGGTTTGGGCGCAGCGGGTTGGGGCTGAACAACGGCGGGCGCGGGTTTGGGCGCCGTACGCGCGGACTCGCCGATCAGGCGCGACGGGATCACATACCCCTGCTCCACGGACTGCGTGCGGTTGGTGTTGACGGGCGTCTTGTCCGAGGTGACCGCGACCGCGTGTTCCTGCATGCGGGTCTCCATGTAGAAGCGGATGCGTTCGGTGGCGAGCTGGCATTTGGTGCGGGCGAGCTGCATGGCCGTCGGGTCTTCTTTTGGAAAATCCTTTTCGAAGTCGAGCGTTTTCTCGGAGGCCGCGCTGTACAGCTTGAGCGCGTCGGCATAATTCCCATTCTTCTCGGCCTCAATCGCCTCCGCGGAAAGATCAATGATCGCCTGCGCGGCGCGCTCCATCCGCTTCTCCTTGCTCGGGCCGAAAAAGAACGCGGACGTCAGGCAACCGCAGGCAAGCAGGCAGGCAATGAAGGACAAACGGGAACGTGACATGGCAACTCCTTGTATAAAAAACAGCACCAGCATAGCATATTGCGAACCGTTGAAAAACACAAAACCGCTTTGTGGCGTGGCAGGGGTTTTGCCACGCCACAAACGTCGTGATGGAAGAGGCGCAGCACAGCAGCGCCGCTACAACATGCCGTCGAGATCGCGTGCATGGAGGGCGAGCGTCCTCGCGAGCCGCACGAAGAGGC
>JAVBOU010000079.1:0-17752 GCA_031550185.1 Kiritimatiellia bacterium
TTACGCGGCGTACAAAAGTGGTGTCCAAAAGCAATGTGATGGTTGATCGGAGCATCCGTTTGTGGCGCGCTCTACAAACACCCGCTGTTTTCAACGCATTTCAAAAAACTGCACTATCTATCTATAAGTGAACACTCTCAATTTTTTCTTTGCGTTCCTTTGCGTCAATCACGAAGCGGTTTGGCGGGACGTTCGGCGGCGTCTTTGCGGCAGGCTTGGAAAAAGGCTTGAAAGTGAGCGAGGCATTCGTCGTGGAGAATGCCGGGAAGGGTCTCGGCCTGGTGGTTGAGATTCGGCTGGTTCAAGATGTTGAGTAATGAGACGCCGCCGCGTTTGGGGTCGGCAATGCCGAAGACGACCAGCGGAATGCGCGCGAGGACAATGGCGCCGGCGCACATGGCGCAGGGTTCTTTGGTGACGTAGAGAATCGTGCCACTCAGCCGCCAATCCTGCTGGTGCGCGGCGGCCTGGGTGATGGCGATCATTTCGGCGTGCGCTGTGGGATCCTTCAGCGTCTCGGTTTGGTTGTGCGCTCGCGCGATGACCTTGGCGGCGGAGGGCAACGCGTGGGGATCGTCCGGCTTGAGGACGATGACGCAACCGGTTGGGACTTCGCCGCACTGCGCCGCCTTGTCGGCTTCGCGCAAGGCGAGACGCATGAAGTGTTCGTGGAAGGCGGTGTTCACTTACATCAACCCGACGGCCTTGAGCCATGCGACGGCCACGAGCGTGTGTCCGCTGATGGAGGGATGGCAGCCGTCCGGCGTCCAGGACGTCTTTGGGTCGTTGGCGCGGGCGTTGAGCAGCGGCGTGCGCGCGTCGACGTAAACCGCGTTGAAACGCTGTGCGAGCTGCTTCACGGCCTCCGCGTATTCGCCAAGCATGTTGTTCATTGGGGTGTCGGCTTCGGGTGTGATGGTGGTGGGCGAGATGAGGACAATGCGCTCAATGCCCTTGCCGCGCGCCTGGGTGACGAGCGTGTCGAGGTTGGCGGCAAACTCCTTGAGCGGCACGTGCTTTTGTCCGTTCCATTCGCCGGCGAGACGCCAGACGTCGTTGACGCCGATCTTGATGGAGAGGACGTCGGGCTTGAGCGCGAGGCAATCGGCGTCCCAGCGTTGGAGCAGCTCGGTGGTACGGTCGCCGCCGTTGCCGCGATTGAGAATGATGGCGTTGAGCTCGGGGTAAAATCCGTGAATCAAGCCCTTGAGAATGGCGACGTAGCCGTTGCCGAGATTGAACGGATTTTCGCGGTCGCGGCCGGCGTCGGTGATGCTGTCGCCCTGGAACAAAATGCGGTCGTTGCGGCGGAGAAAGGAAGTTTTCATGCGCATGAGTTTAGACGGTGCGCGCGGGGGAAGTCAACCGTGTTCTGGCGCCGGCGCATACATGAGCACGCGGAGGTGGCGCTGCTCGTGGAAGAAGCAGACGATGGCCACAGCGAAGGAAAGAAAGTCGGAGACCGGGGCGCTGTACCAGATGCCTTCCACACCGAAAAATCGCGGTAAAATCAACAGCGCGGGAAGGAGAAAAATGACCTGGCGCATCAGGCTCATGGTCATGGACATGGCGACCTTGCCGATGGAGAGGAAGTATTGCCCGGTGGTGATGGAAAAACCGACAACGGGGAAGGCCAGCGTCATGACGCGCAGGTAATGGGGAATGACGGCGTGGAGCTCGGGAAGGCGGTCGGCGGGCGCGAACAGATTGGCCAAAAGCGGCGCACAGGTCCAGCAGAAGAGGGCGCCGGTGACGCCGATGACAAGGCCGGAAACGAGGGCGAGCTTGAACGTGCGGCGAACGCGGTCGTACTGAAGCGCGGCGTAATTGTAGCCGACGATGGGTTGCATGCCCTGGGTGAGTCCGAACATGGGCATGATGAGGAGCATGGTGACGACCTGGATGGTGCCCATGGCGGCCATCGCGAGGCTGCATTCGGCGGGATCGGCGTAAATGCGGAAGCTGCGGTTGAAGGCGGCGGCGATGAGACTGGCGATGAACTGCATGGCGAAGGGCGCGAGGCCGATGCCCATCATGCGCAGGGCCAGCGGCGGATGAATGCGGATGTTTTTCCAGCGGAGGCGTGCCGCACTGCGGGGCGAAAGAAAGTGCGCGAGAACCCAGACGGTGCTGACAGTCTGGGAAATCGCCGTGGCGACGGCGGCGCCGCGAATGCCCCAGCCGAAAAATTCGGGGAAGATGAACAGCGGATCGAGAATGGCGTTGAGTACGGCGCCGATGAGGAGCGTGGCAAGCGCGCGGCCGGGAAAGCCTTCGGCACGCATGGAGTTGTTGAGGCCGAAGCTGAGGTGCTGGACGATGTTCGTGGCGAGGATGATCTGGAGGTATTGCCTGGCGTATGGGATCATCGCCTCGGTGCCGCCGAGCAAGTGAAGCAGGTCGTCCATGTAGATGAACGCGATGGGCGGCAGGATGAGATAGAGCGCGATGAAAAGCGCGACCGCCTGGCCAAGACACTTTTCGGCGTCCTCGCGGCTGCCGCGGCCAAGGCTGAGGGAGATGAGCGTGGCGGTGCCGATGCCAATGAGCATGCCAAAGGCGGTGATGGCGATCATCACGGGGATGGCCAGCGTCATGCCCGCAATGGCGTCGGCGCCGACAACGCGGCCAATGTACGCGCGGTCGACGACGCTGTACAGCGCGTTGACGACCATGCCGATGATGGACGGTATGGAAAAACGGAAGAGCAGCCGGCCCACGCTGTCGCGGCCGAGTTGCTCCGAAGCCTGGTGCATGCTCACGCCATCACCGCCGCGCGCGCGCGCGACACCTCATGCTGCAACAGCTCGCCGCGCGCGTAACGCCCGAGCTCGTCGAGCATTATCCGGCCCATGCGGCGGCACTCGTTGCCCTGCGCGCCCGCGATGTGCGGCGTGCGGATGACATTGGGCAGCTTCAGCAACGGTGCGTCGTCTGCGGGATTCTCACGGATCGTCACGTCGAGGATCGCATAAAGATCCTTGCGCGCCGCAAGCACGCATGCCATTTCATCCTCGCGGATCACCGCACCGCGCGCCGTGTTGATCAGCACCGCGCCGGGCTTCATCGTCGCCAAATGCGCGCCCGTGATCATGCCGCGCGTCTCCTCGAGGTTCGGGATGTGCAGCGACACGACGTCGCTGGTGCTGAACACCTCATCGAGCGAGACAAGTGTGACGCCCAGTTTCGCCGCGTCGGCTTCGGTTGCAAACGGATCGCAGGCAATGATCTTCAGCTCAAAGGGTTTCAGCAACTCGCACACCCGGCGGCCAATCGTGCCCAGCGAAACAAGACCGACGACGCTCTCATAACCGCCCGCGATTTTCACGGCGTCAGCGGGCAAAATTCCACGGTACACATCCGCCTGTTGCCAGAAGCGTTTGAGGCCGAGCAAAATCGTCGCCAGCGTATACTCCGACACCGGCACGCCGTTGGCCACCACCGCGGTCGACACGCGCACGCCCGCCTCCCACATCGCGTCCGTCACGTTTCCACGCACAGAACCCGCGCCGTACAAAAACATCTTCAACACCGGCGCGTGACGTATAAAGTTCGCATCCAGCAACGGCCCGCCCCACCCCGACAAAATGACCTCGCACTCCTTCAAAATCGCCGGATTCGCAAGCACGTCTTTCGGCGTCATCGGCGCCGCCAGCGGCTCCATCCAAGTCTCCGCCGCCCGCACGCCCGCCTCCCCGTAAATTTTTTCCCGCGCCCCCGAATCCAAAACAAACAACCCTTTGACCCGTGTCATGGCATACTCCTGATTGGTAAAACAAGGTGTCTAGGATAATCCAATCTTTCCCGCGAGGCAAACTTTAATACGGCAGTTCGTCGCGGCTTTTCGCGGCCAGGCGCGCGTGCAGCACATATCCCAAAAGCCCCAGCGCGAGATAGATCCCAAGCAGTCCGCCCAAACCAAACGGCCACTCGACCTCCAGCGCGCCCAATGGCGGCACCGCGAAAAACGTCGCCGCACCACGCATGACGCGCACCAGCGCGATCATCACATCGTTCACCCAAACCGCGCCCTGATGCCAGACCAACCCCACCGTCAGGCTGACGCCCGCGCAACAGACCACAAGAAACGTCAACGGCACGATGACCATGTTCGCCATCATCCCCGCCGGAACAAACTGCCCGAAGATGAACATGCTGATCGGCGTCGCCATCGCCCATGCGGTGAACGAGACCGCGCAGAGCGAGTGGAATCCAACGCGCAGTTGCTGGCGCCAGGTTCGCGCGACCAGCATCTCCTCCTCACGGTTCTGCATGAGCCACGCAATCGCGCGTTGTGTCAGGCGCACGAAAACGATCAGCCCCGCGGCCACCGTGAACGACATCCAGAACCCAATGTCCAGCACATTCAGCGGATGCACGCCGATCAACGCGACGGCCGTTCCCGACACCACAGAGATCGCGCTCACCCGCACGCCAAAGAGCGGTACCAGCCAGTAGACCGTCAGCATCAGACACGCGCGCATCGCGCTCGGCGCCGCGCCGGTCAGCAACCCGTAACACAAAATTCCCGGAATCAACACAAGCCCCCAGCGGTCGAACCGTAACCGCGTGAAACGCAGCACGCCCATCATCATCGCCACCACCATGCCCACCGCCAAACCCGAAACCGCAAAAATGTGCGACGTCCCGGAGTATTTGAAAAATCCCCGCACCGCGCGCGGAATCTCCTCACGCACGCCCAGCAGCATCGCCCTCACCAGCGCCACCTCCGTCGCGCGTTCCGGTGAGATTCCCCAAGCCAGACGCTCCGCCACATTTCGCCGCACGCGCGCCAATCCGCGAGCAATTCCCCTGCCCCGTTGGTTCAACCGCGCGGCTTGAGAGAATCCGCCGCTTGCAATCACCAGCGGACGCATCGGACCGGCGTCAAAAAAATAAAGCCCCCGCGGGTTTGACGTTTCAAAGCGCCACCATTCGCCGGGTTGAAATGCCTCCGCGTCGTGCCTGTTCACATAACAGCGCATCTCCACGCGAGTCGCCCGCAACGTCCGCCGCGCGCCGTCCGTCCCCGTCACCGTCACATCCCTCAACGTCATCTCAAGGCGCTTGCTTCCACGTTGTGACATTCCCTCCTGCACCGACGCCACCCAGCCCTCCACCGTCAAAACCTCTTTTTCGCGCGCGTGCAAAAACGCCAGCTCGTCCGCCTTCATCTCCCCGACGCGCGCGCCCAGCGTCATCGCGCATGCCAGCACGGCCGTCCAAACCAACGCGGGCATCCACGCGTTGTGGCGAAACTTCGCGTGGCAGAGGCATAGCCCTGCCACAACGATCAAGCACAACGCCGCCACCGCATAAACCGGCGAGTGTGGAAAAAGCACGCCCAGTCCGCATCCCATGCACACAATGGTCGCCCAGCCCAGGAGAGGACATTGCATCCGCCGGTTCTCCCTATTCGACGAGCAGCAGGATGTTGCCGCCGCGCGGACGGCGAATGACGACGGGACTGACACTGTTGGTCGATTCGCCCGCGCTGGTGGTGAGCGCCTGGATCAGGTTGGTGTTGTCGCGCTCCGCCTCGCGACGCGCGACGAAGTTGCCGCCCAGCCAGCCGCCAACGCCGGCGACCAGCAGACAGATCACCGAAACATACACCAGCGTGCTGACCGGAATCATCTGGCCGCTGGCGCGCGTGCGCCATTCCGCCTCGGACTGCCAGCGTTCGCGTTCGGCGGCGAGGCGCTCGCGTTCGAGTTCGATGCGGGCGCGCTCAATCTGAATTTTTTCGCGCTCAAGCTCAAATTCGGTCTTGATGTCGGCAACAGCGTTTTTGGTGAGTTGTTCGCTCATGTGCGGGCCTTTTCATTATTGCGCGAGACGGACGATAGCGGCGCCGGTGTGTTCCTGGCGTTCGAGGTTGACCATCTTTTGACGCTCCATTTCGTTGAGCAAATCCTTGAAGGAACGGAAGCCGTAATCACTCTCGTTGAAACCCGGTTTTTGGCGGCGCAACGTTTGCTTGATCATGGAACCCCAGATCGGGTCGTTGTCATCGCGCGTCTCGGTCATGGCGGTCAGCACGGAGAGGACGAGCTGCATGGCCTCCTGGCGGCGCTCCTCCTCGGTGCCGTGAGGCTTGCGGGCTTTACTGTCGGGCGCGGATGATTTCGGTGGCAGAGGCTCGGTCTTGCCACGGCCACGTTTTTGCGCGCCGTCGAGATCCTCGTAGAAGAGGAAAGTGTCACAGTTCGAAACGAGAAGCTCGGCGGTGTCGGCGCGAACGCCCACGCCAATGACGAGCTTGCCGTTTTCGCGAAGCTTGCTGACAAGCGGCGAGAAATCGGAGTCGCCGCTGATGATGACAAAGGTGTCGATGTTGGACTTGGTGTAGCAGAGATCCATGGCGTCGACGACCATGCGGATGTCGGCGGAATTTTTGCCGGACATGCGCACGTGGGGAATTTCGATGAGCTCAAAAGACGCCTCGTGCATGTCGGACTTGAAGGCGCGATAACGCTCCCAGTCGCAATATGCACGCTTGACGATGATGTTGCCGAGGACGAGCAAACGTTCAAGCACGAGGTCGATGTTGAATTTCGGGAGCTCCAAGTGCTGGACGCCGATGGCGATGTTCTCGAAGTCGCAAAACACGGCCATGTTGGAGGTTTCGTTTTTGTCGCGAGTCATGCCATTTCCTGCTGTTGTGGCTTCTCGTCGTCCTTGATCTTGCCGAGATAACTGGGCAGCTCGACGCCGGCCATGGCCGCGACATCTTGGACGGGCGGAAGAGATTTCATGAGGCTGGAAACGAAGTTCGCGGTGGAGGAACCTTTGTCCGCGTTGCCGGAATCCCAGACCGTAATTTTGTCGATCTTGAGGTTGCTGATGGCTTCGGTTTGACGCGCGACGATGTCCTCGATTTTTTCAATCATGAGCATCGTGGCAGCGGACTTGGCGTCGCCACCGGCGCTTTCGATAAGCTTGCGGTAACCTTGCGCCTTGCTTTCGAGCAGGGACTGCATGCCCTGCGCTTCGGCCTGATATTTGAGAAGAACGCCGTCGGCTTCGCCCTTGGCAAGACGGCGGATTTTTTCCGCTTCGGCCTCGGCGTCGATGATCACCTTTTGCTTGTCGATTTCCTTCTGGGCGACTTCCTCGGCGTTGAGGCGTTCGAGCTCGGCTTTGTACTGCGCCTTTTGGATGGCGATTTCCGCCTCGCGCTTGGCGACTTCGGCGATGCGCTGGGCTTCGGCGGCGCGGACGGCGAGGCGGGCGTTGGAATCGGCGATTTCAGCGCGCGCTTTGTTTTCGCCGTCGACCGCGGAGGCTTCCTGATCGGCCACAAAAACGCGCTGCTCGGCAACGGCCTTCTTTTCGCCGTTGATGGCGTTGCGCTCCTGTTCGGCGACAAAGACGCGCTGGTCGGCAATGGCGTGCATCTTGCCCTTTTCGGCTTCGGCGAGATTTTGCATGAGGCGGATTTCGCGGAGACGCTTGGCCTCAGCCTCACCGACCATGGCGGAGGTTTCCTGCTCGGCGACAAAGACGCGCTGGCCGGCCTCGGCCTGCTTGGTGCCCTTCTGCGCTTCGGCGACGTTTTCAGCGACGCGGACAGTCATCTCGCGGTTGTTTTCAGACTCGCCGATGGAACCGAGTTTGTTTTGCTGAGCGACGTCGACCTTGGCCTTGTTGATGGCTTCGGAGGCGGCGCGCTTGCCGATGGAGGCGATGTAGTTGGATTCGTCGGTGATGTCCGTAATGTTGACGTTGATGAGGTTGAGGCCGATTTTGTTGAGTTCGGGCTCGACGTTTTTGCGGATCTCGACGAGGAAGCTTTCGCGGTCCTGGTTGATCTGCTCAATGGTGAGCGAGGCGACGGTGAGACGGAGCTGGCCGAAGATGATTTCCTTCGCCATGTCCTCAATCGAGGTGGGCTTGAGGCCGAGTAGACGCTCGGCGGCGTTGACCATGATCGCGGGCTCGGTGCTGATGCCGACGGTGAAGGTGCTGGGTACGTTGATGCGGATATTTTGGAAAGAAAGGGCGTTTTGCAGCGGGATGCTGATGGTCATCGGCGTGAGGCTGAGATACGCGTAGTCCTGGATCAGCGGGATGACGAATTTCGCGCCGCCGTGGATGCAGTGCGCCGAGCGGTCGCCCTGCACCTTGCCGTAAATGACCAGAATGCGATCCGACGGACAGCGCTTGTAAAGGCGCGCGATCATGAGGATCGTGAAGAAGACGACAAATATCAGCGCAATGCCGGTGGTGACAAACGTCCCGGCGCGCAACGTGGTGGCGGCGATGATGCAGAGGTTCATACTCATGTTCCTTTCGTGGTTAAAAAATCAAACGCGTTCGACAACCAGCACGTCCTCCGTGCCGACAACCTTCACCGGGTCGCCCGTCTTGAGCGTCACCGCGGGATCCTGCGCGCGCGCGTCAAACACCTTCAACGCGCCGCGCACCGTCAGTTGCACCTTGCCGATTTCACCCGGCCGGATCGCCAGATACACCGAACCCGCCGCGCCCACCGCGTTCGCCGGATAAATCGTGCCGTCGCTTTGCAACTTGCGGGAGGATTGAAAAATCTTCGCGATGATGGCCATCGTCACCAACCCCACGCCAAACCCCGTCGCGCCCGCCACCCACGGCTCACCCTGCTGGTTGTGAAGCATGAGAAATCCCACCAGCCCGAACATCAGCGCAAACGCCGTGAGGCTGTGGACGGAAATCATCTTAAAGTCATGCACCGGCGAACCGTCGCTGTCGGCGATTGCGTCGCCCGCGTCGTGGCTCTCCCCGCCCAAACCGATCAGCATCATGAGCGACCGCAACACGAACAACCCGCCGCCGACAATGGCGCAGCCCAGGTAAAAAAGCTCCATGTTCGAAAGTTTGCTCAACATAGCATTCCCCTTCTTGTTGGTGGTTGACGCATACCGCTGCTCGTGTGGCGCATTATACAGGGAAACAACGACGCAACGCAAGGTCGGGAATCAACCTTCGCTGATCACCGCCTGCGTGCCGGGGCGCAGGAGATGAAGGGGCAGCCAGCCGCTGGTGGCCTCGAGGACGGAGGCGGCGCGCAGGCCGCCATGGATGAGCAGGCGGTTGGGCGGGACGCTGTGACGGACACCGACCACGCGTCGGGCACGGTCGAGGAAAACGAGGTCGAGCGGATAACGCATGCCAACGGTGTGGACGGAGTTGCAGCGCTCGATGAGCAACGCGTTGCCGCTCGGCGGCGCGGGATGAAAAAGCAATCCGCGCATCCGCTGGTGAAACCAAACCGCGCGCGCCAGCGACAGCGTGATCACGGGCAGCGTTTGATGGTCGGCGCCGACATCCGCGGCGAAGAACGTGAGGCTCAGCGAAAATTGCACGCTAGAAAATTCCTTTGACCAGGTCGATGAGAACCGGAAGCAAAAAAAGCAACATCACCAGCAACACCACACACGCGGACGCGGGCGAGATGTGAAAGAGAAGGTGCGGAATTTTTTTTGCCCCGGCATACCCGCGGACAAAAAATGACAGAAGCGGTTTCATTGAAACTTCATCCTTGCCGTGGCGTGGCAGAGGTCATGCTCTGCCACGAGCCGCAATTCACGTTAGACCACGACGTTGACGAGGCGGTTGGGAACAGCGATGATTTTTTTCGGCGGCTGGCCGTTGAGGTGCGCTTGCACGTTGGCGTTGGCAAGGGCAAAGGCTTCGAGCTCTTCCTTTGTGGCATTGGGCGGGACTTCGAGTTTGCCGCGAACCTTGCCGTTGACCTGCAAAATGATTTCGACGGACTCGGGCTTGAGCGCGTCGTTGTCGGCAACGGGCCACGCCGCCTTCATGACGGACGTCGTGTTGCCAAGGTGCGCCCAAAGGTCCTCGGCGATATGCGGCGTGATCGGCGCAAGCAGGCGCAGCAAAACGCTGAAGAGCTGGCGCAGCATGGCGCGCGCGTTGGCGGTGCTGTTGGCGTCGATCGTGGTTTGGTCGAGCGCGTTGAGCAGCTCCATCAAGTGCGCGATCGCGGTGTTGAAACGGAAGCCGTTTTCAATGGACGCCGTGACGTTGACAATGGTCTCGTGAAGCTTGCGGTTCAAGGCGCGCTCGGGCGCGGTGAGCTGCGCGTGGACAAATGGTTCGTCGGTCTTGGGCAAAAATTCGCGCGCGTCGTACATGCGTTTCCACAAGCGGTTCAAAAAGCGGCAAGGCCCCTGGATGCCCGCGTCCTGCCATTCGGCGTCGAGCTCGGGCGGGCCGATGAAAAGCGTGTACAGGCGCACGGTGTCGGCGCCGTAGTTTTCGATGAGGTGGTCGGGCGACACGGTGTTGCCGACGGACTTCGACATTTTGTAAAGGCCGACCTTGCCGTCCTTCTCGCCGCGCTTGCAAATCATACCCTGCGTGAAGAGCGCCTTGAAAGGTTCGGTGAAATTGCACACGCCGGCGTCGTGAAGAATTTTGACAACGAAGCGCGAGTAAAGCAAGTGCAACACTGCGTGCTCGACGCCGCCGATGTACTGGTCAACGGGCAGCCATTGGTTGGTGAGCTTCGAATCAAACGCCTGTTGCGTGTTGCGCGGATCGACGTAGCGCAAAAAATACCAGCATGAGCAGAGCCATTGCGCGAGCGTGTCGGTTTCGCGTTGCGCGGGCTTGTTGCAACGCGGGCAGGTGGTGTTGATGAAGCCCTCGTGATGCGCGAGCGGATTGCCCTGGTCGGAGGCAAAATCAATGTCGTCCGGCAGCAGCACGGGCAACTGGTCTTCCGGCACCGGCACCGCGCCGCAATCGGGACAATGCACGATTGGAATCGGCGCGCCCCAATAACGCTGACGCGCGACGTTCCAGTCGCGAATGCGGAAGGTGGTTTGCGGTTGCGCAAAGCCTTCCTTCGCGCCGTGCGCAATCATCGCGGGAATCGCCGCGGTGTTCGCCATGCGGTCAAACGGGCCGGAATGCACGAGCGTGCCGGCGTCGACATACGCCTCCTTCAACGTGCCGGCGTTGAGCGAGTAGTCGGCGTTTTGAATCACGACCTTGACCGGCAGGTCGTACATCTTCGCAAAATCAAAATCGCGCTGGTCGTGCGCGGGCACCGCCATGACGATGCCCGTGCCGTAATCCATCAGCACATAATTCGTCACCCACAGCTCCGCCTTCGTGTCGCCGTTGAACGGATTGGTCACGTGGAAGCCGGTGAACACGCCCTCTTTTTTCGTCGTGTCCGCTGTGCGCTCGGAGGCCGGAATGCCCGCTTGTTTTTGAATGAACGCCTCGAGTTGTTCGCGGTTCGGCGAGTGCGCGAGCAGCTTGTGCAGCAGCGGATGATCGGGCGCGATGGCGACAAACGTCACGCCGAAAATCGTGTCCGGCCGCGTCGTGAAGACCGGGCACGCGTCGCATGTCTCCGTGATGCGAAACGCAATTTGCGCGCCCTGCGACTTGCCGATCCAGTTCGCCTGCATCTGCCGCACCTTCTCCGGCCACTGGTCGAGCTGGTTCATATCCTCCAGCAAACGGTCGGCGTACTGCGTGATCTTGAAGAACCACTGGTTGATGTTTTTCTTCTCAACCACCTGCCCGCAACGGTCGCAACGCCCCTCCGACGTCACCTCCTCGTTCGCCAGGTTCGTGCAGAGCGGGCACCAGTTCACCGGCGCCATTTTCTGGTACGCGAGGCCGAGCTCGTGCGCCTTCAAAAACACCCATTGCGTCCAGCGGTAATACTCCGGGTGGCACGTCGCGATCTCGCGGCGCCAGTCATAACCAATGCCCCACGAGCGGATCTGCCGCTTCATCTGCTGGATGTTTTTGAGCGTCCATTCACGCGGATGCACGTGGTACTTCTTCGCCGCGTTCTCCGCCGGCAGGCCGAACGCGTCCCACCCCATCGGCGAAAGCACGTTGTAGCCGTTCATCATCTTGTAGCGCGTCAGCACGTCGCCCATGATGTAATTGCGGCCGTGGCCCACGTGCATCGAGCCCGACGGATACGGGAACATCGTCAGGCAGTAAAACTTCTTCCTCGCGTCCGCCGTGTCGCACGCGAACGTGCCGTCCGCCTCCCAGCGGGCCTGCCATTGGGGTTCGATTTCGTGAAAGGGGTATTTCTCTTGCATGGTCAAAACTTCCGGTGAAAAACGTCGCGCATTATCGCCGAAACGCCTGTGCCTAGCAAGCGCATTCAACGAAACCGGGAGCGCCGGCGTCCCGCCGGAGAAAGGTGTGCGCCACCATGGCGTTTGTTCCACGCCTCGCGGTGCCGGCGAGACGCCGGCGCTCCCAGGTAAAATACCGTGGCGTGGCAAAGGTCGTGCCACGCCACGGCGCCGGAATCACGACAAGCGCGAATCATGAGCGCATGCGTTATTCCTGATCTTTCTCAAAAGCAATCACGAATGAGTCAGTCTCATTTTTGTAAAAAATCAGCAACTTGATGAAGGCGTTGGAATAGGTTTTTTCATGAGGGACGCCATCGGTTATCCAACCGGCTTCGACGGTGCCTCCCTTGTTTCCACCGCCCTCACATGACAGGACCGCTTGGTACTCGCCGGTTTCGCCCAAGACTTCCTTTTTCGTCCAACCTTCACTTTCGGCTTTTCTCACGAAGCGCTTCCATTCGGTCTTCGGTTTGTTGTGGCTGGCAATCAATAGAAACACAACGATTGGCAGAAGCAAAAGCATGCAGCAATACGGAATCCAGGCGTCTTTGATTTTCATGAACATTTTCCAAAGGTTTGCGGACAAACGGAACATAACACAGACTTGACGCAAAAGTCAAAACGCGCGCCGTGGCGTGGCAAAGCCTGTGCCACGCCACCGCACCGCGCCGGAATCCGGACAGGCGTTTGCTCTTTGCACATGACCTTTGGAATTCACGCTTGTCGTGAGCCCGGCGGTCGCGCCCCACCTTTTGGCGCTACATCACAAGCCGGCGCGCGAGGCGCGGCAGGCCGGGGTCGCGCGCGCCGAGGATGAGCAGCGCGCCGGCGTGGCGGGAGGCGTCGCGCAGGGCGTCGTGCGCGGCGTCGAGCGTCGGCACGACGTGGCACGGCACGCCCTTTGCCACGAGCGCCGTGGCAAGGGTCTCGCTGTTGACACCGCGGTCCGCGGTGCCGCCCGCGTCGTAGACCGGCAGCAAAAACAATTGGTCGCCCGGACGCATGACGCGCGGAAACATTTCCACAAGCTGCGGCAACATTTTGCGCAGCGGGCCAAACCCGTGCGGACGCCAGACCGCGGCCACGGGCGCGTGGCACGCGGCCACGGTCTGCCACGCGGCGGCGAGTTTTTCGGGATTGTGCGCGTAGTCGTCGATCACCGCCGCATGGTTGCAAAATCCGTGGCGTTGCAAACGCCGCTCCACGCCCGGGAACGTCGCCAGCCCGCGTGACGCGATTTCCGGCGCGACACCCGCGAGCGTGGCAAGGCGCGCGGCGTGCCACGCGTTCTGGACGTTGTGCACCCCCGGCATGGGCAGCGTGAAATCGACGCCCTGCCAGCGGAAGCGACTCCCCCATCCTTCCGCCACAATCGCCCCGGGTTTGTCGTTTTCATGAATGCCGTCGATCAAAACGCCGGTCACGTTTTTGCGGAACGCGTCGAACAGCGCCAGCGTCTCGTCGAGCCCGAAGTGGTCGGCCGAGGCGTTGGTGATCACCGCGATCTCCGGCTTGAAAACCGTGAGCGACTTGTCCGACTCGTCGACCTCGACCACGCACCATTCGCCCTGCCCCTTGCGCACGGAGCCGATGCGGCCGCCGGTCATCCAACCCGTGATCTCCGCGCCGTTGACGACCATGGGATCAAGCCCCGCCTCCTGCAAAATCCAGCCCGTCATCGCCGTCACCGTGCTCTTGCCGCACGTCCCCGCGACCGCGATCAGGCGGCGTCCGCGCGTGATCTCCGCGAGCTGCTCCGCGCGATGCACGATGGGCGTCCCGCGTTCCGTCGCCGCGCGGATCTCCGGGTTGTCCGTTTCGACCGCGGTGCTGACGACCAAGCGCGACGCCTCCCCCACCCCGCTGCCGTCCTGTTTGAACAGCGCGACGCCCTGTTCGCGCAACCGCCGCAACACATCCGTCTCGTCGCCCGCGTCCAGCAGCCGGTCCGAACCGGAAACCGCCGCGCCCTGGTCAATCAACGCCTGCGCCAGCGCGCTCATGCCGACGCCGCCAATGCCCGCCAAATGATAACGAAATTCCATAATCGCCAAAGTTTACCAAAAAATCCCGCCTTTCCCATCGAAAACCGCATTGTGACACTTTTTCGTTTTTGTCTTGAACTCGCGCACCGCTTATGCTTTACTAACGTCCATCTTTTTGAGCCGCCTGTTTTGTATGGCAGGAGACACGGCACAACAAACCCCCAGGAGTCTTATGCGTCGTACTCACGTCCCCGCGCTGCTCGCGGCCCTCACCGCGTCAACACTGGCCCATGGCGCCGGTTTTGCCATCTACGAATGGTCACCCAGCTTCAACGCCACCGGCGGCACGCTCATTGGTAACCCCGTCGACGCCGCCACCGCGTTCATCAACCCCGCCGGCATGACCCAGCTCCCCGGCACGCACTTCCTCCTTGGCGCCAGCGCCATCTTCCCCAGCTCCACCACGCAGGTCGGCCCTTACCCGACCGACATGAAGTCCGACTCCTTCTACATTCCCGAAATCTACGCCACCACCCAGCTCGGCGACCGCACCTGGCTCGGTTTCACCACCACCACCGAATTCGGCCTCGGCACAAAATATCCCAAGGGCTGGATCGGCGACTGGTCCAACGTCAAAACCACCATCGAGTCCGTCACCCTTTCGCCCACCATGGCCCACGCGATCACCGACTCGCTCTCACTCGGCTTCGGTCCGCGCTTCATCTACCTCGACTTCCGCAACCAGCGCAACATCGGCGCCCCCTTCTCACTCAAAGGCGACGGCTGGGGCGTCGGCGCCAGCGCCTCCCTGCTCTGGAAGATCACCGACACCGTAAACTTCGGTCTCACCTACCGCAGCGACGTCAAGCAAAGCGTCCGCGGCACCGCCCATTCCTTCGTCCCCGGCTACACCGGCCGCGCCGGCGCCAACGTCCATCTGCCCGCCGCCACCACCGCCGGCCTCAACTGGCAGGCCACCGAAAAGCTCAACCTCGGCGTCTCCGCCACCTTCACCGAATGGTCCTCCTACGACGAGCTCTACATCAAAATCAACGAACTCGGCACCCCCGCCCGCAAAGACTGGGACAACGTCTGGCGCCTTGGCATCGGCGCGCGCTACGGCCTCACCGACGCCGTCACCCTCATGGCCGGCTACGTCTACGACCAGGACCCCATCAACAACGACTTTGCCGACTACATGCTTCCCGCCGGCAACCGCCACATCCTCGGCGGCGGCGTCACCTACGCCATCGACAGCAACTGGGAGATCACCCTCGCCTATTCCTACATCTACATGGAGACCGAGTTCGCCTACGTCCACGCCCCCACCGGCGCCATCCTTCCCACCAAGTACAAGGACTCCGACGCGCACGTCCTCTCCACCTCGATCGCGTACAAATTCTAACCCGTCCCAATTTCATGTGTGTTCGTGGCGTGGCAGGACTCCTGCCACGCCACAAATTTTAATGTAAGACAGACGACGCCAATCCTTTTCCTCCCTCCGTGTTCGTCTGTTATAGTGAATTTACACGACATTGGCACAGTCTGCTCTTTACCCAACGGGGTTGCCTCGTGAGCGGCCTCATCAGAGAACCCCGTTGGGGTTGTGTGGAGTGTGACAATGTTGATGAGAAACACTATAAATCTTCAACCGCCTTGCCCCTTCCCTCGCCACGCTGCCAGGCGCGTCGCATTAAGGATCACGACAAACGCGCCAAGGTTGTGAACCAGCGCGCCACCGATCGGTCCCATCTCGCCCGCAACCGCAAGTCCGATAGCCACAAAATTGATGCCCAGCGCCACGGCGATGTTGATCTGGATCGTCCGCAACGTACGGCGCGCAAGCTCAAACAGATAGGAGATTTCCTCGACCTTGTCGCCCACCAGCACCACGTCCGACGATTCCAGCGTCCAGTCGCTCCCGATGCCGCCCATGCCCACGCCCACATACGCCGCGCGCAACGCCGCCGCGTCGTTCATGCCGTCACCAAACATGCACACCTTTTGTCCCGCCGCCTGCATGTCCGCCACCGCGCGAACCTTCTCCTCCGGCAAAAGTTCCGCGCGCACGTCCTCGATGCCGATCAACGCCGCAATGTGCTTCGCCGCCGCGCCGTGGTCGCCGGTCAGCATCACGCACGGCAACCCGTGCGCGCGCAACGCGTGCACCACGTCGCCCATTTTTTCACGCACGCGGTCGCCGAGCGCAAAGCATCCCCCCACCACGTTCAGCACGCTGACAAAAACCGCGGTCTCGCCGCGCGCGCGAATTTCACCCGACACGCGCCGCATCTCCTCCGTGATCGTCAACCCCTCCTCCGCCAAAAACGCCTCACTGCCCGCGCGCACCGCCAGCCCCGCGACCTCGACGAACACGCCTCGGCCCGGCTTCATCACAAATTGATCGGGCTGGCGGATCGCGATTTTTCGCGCCCGCACATACCGCGCAATCGCCTTCCCAAACGGATGCTCCGAATTGGCCTCCGCGCATCCGGCCAGTTCGAGGAACCGCGCGTCGTCGGGTTGAAAGCGAATCCATTCGCGCACCTCCGGCTTGCCGTGCGTGACGGTGCCGGTTTTGTCAAACGCCACGCGCGTCGCCGCCGCCAGACGCTCCAGCGCGTCGCCCGACTTTACGAGCACACCGCGACGCGCGCCGTTGTTGATCGCCGCCATGATCGCCGTCGGCGTCGCCAGCACCAGCGCGCACGGACAAAACACCACCAGCACCGTCACCGCGCGGATCGGGTCTTGCGTCAACAACCACGTCACCACCGCCGTGGCCAGCGCCGCGAAGACGATCCACGTCGCCCACTGGTCCGCCTTGCGCACGATGCGCGCCTTGCCCGCGTCCGCCGACTCGATCAACGCGATCATCCGCTGCAACGCGCTCTCGTTGCCCACGCGTGTCACGCGCAAATCAATCGCGCCAAACTGGTTCACCGTTCCGCTCACCGCCTCGTCGCCCGGTCGCTTCTCAACCGGCAAACTTTCGCCCGTCATGATCGACTCGTCGACCGATGTTTCGCCGGACATAATCACGCCGTCCATCGCCACGGTTTCGCCCGGCAGCACGCGCACGGTGTCCCCCACTCTCACCTCCTCCGGCGTCACCTCGCGCGCACTTCCATCCGCGTCCACCACGCGCGCAATCCGCGGTACCTGCGACGCGAGCTTTTGAATCTCGCGTTGCGCCTTGGCCGACGTCCTCGCCTCCAGCAACTCGCCCAGCGCCATGATAAACACGACCTCCGCCGCGGCCTCCAGCTCCCAAATGCAAATCGCCGCCACCACCGCGATCGACACCAGCAGGTTTGTCTTTACGTCCAGCGACTTCACCAGCCCCTTCACCGCGTCGCCCAAAATCGGCCACCCGCACAAGACAATCGGCACCCACAGCGCAAGCTCCGCGTACGGCACCCTCAGATGCCGCAACGCAAAAAACAAAACCAGCGCGACGCCTGACGCCCACAGCGTCCAGGTCGACGGCTTCTGACAACTGCAATCATGATGTTCAACAGACATTTGCAAACCCCTGGCTTGTGAAAATGAAATATACTATATACCCCTATAGGGTATATGGCAAGGAGAAAAAATCTCGTGGCGTGGCAGGACCTCTGCCACGCCACGGACTTGTCTTTT
>JAVBOU010000070.1:0-4018 GCA_031550185.1 Kiritimatiellia bacterium
TGTCCACCTTCTTACACAAACCCCCCCAACCACCCAACGGCCTTTCGTGGCGTGGCACGACCCCGCCCCCCCCACGAAAACGTTTGCGCGCGCGTCACTTCGTTGCGCGTTGCTTTTGGATTTCCTTCCCGGCGTTTTGAAGCACGGGCTGGCCGCGGTCGATGAGCTCGCGAATGGTGCTGAGCTCGTTGGAGTTGAGTTGCACGAAGATGCGCAAAAAGCTATATCGCTCTTCCGCAATGACCAGCGTGAGGCCCTCGGGAATCGTCGACGCGCCGCGAAGCTGCGAAGCCTCGGCGCCGGGCATGACCATCAGCACGGAACGAAAGGCCGCGGAGGGACTTGAGATGAGTGCAAAGCGAATGTGATCCGGGAGCTTTTGCAATCCGCGGCGCACGCGTTCGAGTGTGGAGGAGCGCATGGTGCCGCGACGCGCGCCTTGCGCGACCACGGTCTCCGCTGCGGGCGACATCGCGAGCGTGACGAAGACGTGGCGGTCGCTCACCCAGCATTCGCCAACGAGCGCGGAACAGAGCAACTGAAGCGGCGCGGCGAAGAAGTTGCCGGCCGGCGCGAGGCTCTCCAAGTGGAAGGTGTGGATCTCCGGCCCCTGCCGCAGCGTGCGCGATTGCGTGGGGACAACCCGCGTGCCGGGAATCAACTGGAACGTGGTCATCTCGCGCTTAAGGCGCGCGGCGAGGTGGTCGTCCGGGATCTCCGCGACATAGGTCAGATACGGGCCGAAGTTGCGCGTCTCCGCGACGTACATGGAGAAGTCCTTCATGCCGCGGCCGAGCGTGCCGAAGAACGGCGCGTTCGTCGCCGCAGTGGGGACGCCGGAGGTGAGCGCGAAGAGCGTCCGCGCGGGAATGTAGCTCTCGGTCTGCACGCCGGGATCGGTCCATGTCGTCAGGATCTGCCCGATGTTGCTGAACACCTTGGCCTGCAGGCGGAAGTCCACGCTCGCGGCCATGCGCTCAAGCGTGATGGTCATCCACACGGTTTGAAAACTTTCGATCACGGGCTTGAAGATCCGCAACGCGCGCACCCAATACAACGCCTCGCCCGGCGTCAACGGCGTCACCTTGAAAAAGTCGCTCTCCAGATACGCCAGCAGATTTGCCGGGTTCACCGCGAGCAACGGCGCGCCCGACGTTTCCTGCGGGCTGGGCAACAGCATCTGCTCGTTCAGTGCCGCCCAAATCAACGCCTTTTGCGACGTCGAAATCCACATCTGATTCGCCTTGCAAAACAGCACCAGCGGCGGCAGCGCCTCCTGCGGGCCGTCGAAAAAGAAAAATCCGTCGCGCGTCTTGCAACGGCGGTACATGCCGCGCAGTTGTGTCACCAGCGACTCACCGCGGTTGCGCGCCGGAATCACCACCACCCGGCAAAGGCCGTTCGACGCGCCCGCCTGGCTGTCGTATATCCAGTGGCACGACGCCGGCTCCTGCGGCATCTCGTACAGCTCCGGCAACAGGAACAAATGCTTCGCCATCGCCTGCGCATCCTGCGGCGACTCGATCAAACGCGCCGCCTCCAGATACCCGCCCAAGTCCGCGGCCAGCATCGGAACCGACATCACATCCAGCCGCGCCACCGGCGCGAATTCCGCACGCGCCACGAAGGACGCCAAACCCGCCAAGAGGAAAATTCGCAATTTCATGGTTTTAGGAGCATCCGCCGGTGTTCTTCCGGCTTCTCAAACAACGCCATCATGTCCGTTGCCAGCTCCAGCAACTTCGGCGTCCTGCTGACGCGCGCAAAACCCGAGTTCTCAATGCGCCCGCTCATGTGCGTGTAGGGCAGCACCTCCGCCTTCGTGTTCTTCGGCTCCTCCTCGTACACGCCCGCGTACACCATGGACTGGAAAATATCCTTCACCTCGCTCGGCGACAAGTCGAGCCGAAGCTCCGTCGCATCATGCGCGAGCTGCGAAAACGGATTCGTGATCCCCGCTTCCTTGCTCTTGCGCATCGAACAATAGCCCGTCCCGCGGAACTCCATGATCGCCACCACGTTGGTGCCCGCATACGTGATCTCGCAGTAATTCAAGTTCGACGGCATCACCTTGAAATACTTCGGCCCCGTCTCGCATCCCGCCGCGAACAGCAGCGCCAGCGCCCCGGCAAAACCCGAAAAAAAACAAGACTTTTTGTTCATGCCGCAAAGTATACCAAGAGCCCGCGGAAGAAAGAAGCCAAAACAAATTCGAAACTCTAACCACCGCGTCGTGGCGTGGCAGAGGTCGTGCCACGCCACGAGAAACTTTCTATTTCGAAGCGCCGCGGAAGTCGCGCAAATGCCCGATCAGGGACTTCAACCCGCGCCAGTAAAAACGCAAATCCTCCAGCGGGTGACGCGTGGAAAACAGGCGGCGCAAGAGCGTTTCAGGATGAAAAAACGCGCGGTAAATGCGGCGAATGGCGGACTGCGTTTCGCACGTCGAAAGCGGACTCCGCATCACCGGACCGCGCATGTCGTAAGCATCCCAGTCGAGCGTGAGCAGCTCGTCATTCTGCCGCAACTCCTTGAAAAGCGGCGTGCCCGGATACGGAATGACGTGCGTCACCTGCAACGTGTACGCGTGCCCCTTGCGCAACAGCGTCCGCGCGAGGCACACCGTGTTGTCGACATCCGCGCGCGTCTCCCACGGATAACCCAGCATCACCGTGACATGAACATCGAGCCCCGCCTGCGTAGCCCAGCGCGCGCCGTCGCGAATTTGCCGGATCGTGAGCGCCTTCACCAAACGGTCAAGCGTGGCCTGGTTCGCCGACTCCACACCGAAGAGCACGAAGCGAAAACCCGCCTTGCGCATCAGCTTGCAATCGTCCAGCGTGAGGCGGCCAAAACGCATGTTGCAATCGAGGCGGACACGCTTGTTGTAACCGCGTTCAATCATGAGATTGCAAAATTCGGTGAGCCACTTGCCCGCCGGAAAACAACCCGTGTCATCCATGATTTCGCGAATGCCGTAAGTCTCGATGAGATGGCCGATTTCGTCGACCACATCCAACGGCTCGCGCGTGCGATACGTCGGATAAAGCGTCGTCCACGAGCAAAAGGTGCAACGCCCGTGCCAGCAATCGCGGCCCGACATCACATACGTGCCGGGAAGTCGACGGAAATTGCCATTTTTTTCAGAATAAAGGCGCCATTGCGTGAGCTCGCGGTCGATCCACGGCAGCTTGCGCAAATCGTGATCCAGACAAAACGGACCGGTGTTTTGCAACGCGCCCGTCGCATCGCGAAAAAAAACGCCGCGCTCAAGCGGTTCGTCCTTCGTGAGATGACGCAACAAATTGAGAAGCAAAAAATCGTAGTCACCGCCCGTAAGAATGTAGTCAACCGGCGAATGCTCAAACGACTCCTCCGGCATCGCCGTCACGTGATCACCGACCAAAACAAACAACGTTTTCGGCAAGCGATTTTTCAACCGCGCAAGAATCTGCCAATGCGCCTTCACGACCGGCGTCTTCGTTTCGATCATCACCACATCCGGCGCCGCCGCAACAAGACGCGCGTCAAACGCCTCCGGCGTGAGTTGCTCCGCAATGCCATCCAGCCACGTCACCTCAAACCCCGCGTCACGCGCCATGGTCGCGGCAGTCGCAGGCACGACAGGATAAATAAACGTCGGCGTGTGAAACCACTGAAACTGACGATTCTGCGAAAGCAACGGAACGCCCTTTTCAGACGGAAGCGGAGGATAAGAAATGGCAACGCGCATAAAACCAAAGTATAACGGATTGATTGACGGAAGAACAGAATCAATCGACACAAACGAAGTGAAGTCTAATTGCGGCGCGTGGCAGAGGTGGTGCTCTGCCACGAGAAAAAGTTTTGGTTCAAGACTAGTTTAGAGTGGATTTTTTCTGAACTCCTTTAACAATACCCGATAGAGATTTTCGTGTCTATGATTAAATCTCCACTCCGTTTCTTTCAGGTGCACGTAGAATGCATTCGGACGTATGCCTCGCAGCTTGACCAAGCGCGTCTTGGCCACGCCCCAGAA
>JAVBOU010000122.1:0-4126 GCA_031550185.1 Kiritimatiellia bacterium
AGAATGTTTGAGATACTTGTTTTTCATGGAAATCACCTGTGTTTTAACACGTGTTGTTGAAGATTTCCACTCTAAACTAGTCTTGAACCAAAACAAAATCCCCAGTCGTGACTGGGGTTAAACTGGAGCCAACGATCCGAATCGAACGGACGACCTGTTCATTACGAGTGAACTGCTCTACCTACTGAGCTACGTTGGCAAAAAAGTGCAAGTAATATACCATCCGGCATGTGTCAACGTCAAGGCTTTGCCACACACGAAAATTGACGACCCCAAACACGGCGAAAAACCAAAGCTTGGCGTGGCAGAGGTGGTGCATTGCCACGAGCGGTCTTTTACCCGCCAGACGGTTATGGTAAACTGCCCGCACATGAAAATGAGTGGAAAAAAAAGGGCCGCTGATGCAGACCTCGGATTATGATTTTGATCTGCCGCCCGAACTCATCGCCCAGCATCCGCCGGTGACGCGTGGCACGTCGCGCATGATGGTGTTGCACCGCGCGACGGGCGAGATGGAGCATCGGCTTGTCAGCGATTTTCCGGACTATTTGAACGCGGAGGATCTGCTGGTGTTGAACGACACGCGCGTGCTGCCGGCGCGGCTCCGGGGCGTGTGGCAGGACAGCAACGGCGCGGTTGAATTTTTGCTGCTTGAGCGAACCACGGACAACGCGACGTGGCAGGTGTTGTGCGGTAGCGGACGCAAGCCGCGTGTTGGATTGCGCGCCAAACTCGGCGGGGATCTTTTCGCCGAAGTTTTGGAACGCGGTGGAGAAGGTGTGTGCACGGTTCGTTTTGAGTCGGGGATGGAACTGATGGAGGCGTTTGAAAAGCATGGCGAAATGCCGCTGCCGCCGTACATCAAACGTGATGCGCCGCGCGACGAGGACGCCACGCGCTATCAAACCATTTTCGCGCGCGAACCCGGCGCCGCGGCCGCGCCGACCGCGGGGTTGCATTTCACCGGCGCGCTCTTTGCGCAACTGGAGCAGCGCGTCGTGCGGCGCGCGTTCGTCACGCTGCATGTCGGCCTCGGAACGTTTCGCCCGGTCACGGCGGAGCGCGTCGAAGACCACACGATGCACGCGGAGTGGTACGACCTACCGGCTGCCACCGTGGCAGAGGTGGAGCTCTGCCACGCGCGGAAAAAACGTGTGATCGCCGTGGGCAGCACGACGGTGCGCACGCTGGAAAGCGCGGCGGATGAAAACGGCAAACTGGCGGCGGGCAGCGGACGCAGTTCGATTTTTATTTATCCGCCGTACGCGTTCAAGGCGGTCGATGCGATTCTCACGAATTTTCATTTGCCGCGCTCGTCGCTGCTGATGATGATGTCGGCGTTTGCAGGGCGCGAGCGTTTGCTGGCCGCGTATGATGCGGCGATCCGCAAACAATATCGCTTTTTCAGTTACGGCGACTGCATGTTGATTGTGTAAACAGAAGGACGTTTCATGACAAACATTTCACTCAACGGATTTTGGAATTTAATCGAGCGTCCGCTCATGGATGGCGCGCCGGCCTACGCGTCGGTCGCGGCGTCCGCGGCATCGCTTACGGCTGAAGTTCCGGGCGATGTGAACAACGACATTTTTCGCGCGGGCAAACTTCCCGATCCGCTCGTCGCGCTGCACTTCAGTCAGTACGCGGCATGGGTGCCGGAGCGTTCGTGGTGGTACCGCCGTGAGATTGACGTCGTGGCGGACGCGGGGCAATTCGCGGAGCTTCACCTCGACGGGCTGGATGTGCATGCGGACATTTGGTTTAACGACACGTTTGTCGGGCATCACGCGAGCGCGTTTTTTCCGTTTGTTGCCGACGTCACCAGGCTGTTGAAACGCGGCGAAAAAAATCGCATCGTGGTGCGCGTGACAACCGGACGCGAGTATATCGCGAATCTGACGAAGGATGATTTTCCACTGCTCGACACCGTACCCACCGAAGCGGATCGGGGATATCCGCACCGCGGCATGACGCAACGCATTTTCCTGCGAAAACCGGCGTTTTCGTGGGGATGGGATTGGTCGCCGGCGCTTCCGACCTGCGGTATCACCGCGGATTGCGCGTTGCGTTTTTACGACGTGAACGAGATTGAGCGCGTGACGCTGGACGCCGTGCTGAACAAAAAATCCGCGGAGGTGCGCGTCGGTGTTGAGTTGCAACGCCGCACCCTGATCAGCACGACCTGGGGCAAGGTTTGCGTACGCTTGACCGACGAGAAAAACGTCACCCACGAGGTTGCTTCCGAAACCGTTTTCATCGGCAGCGGATTCACGCGCGTCGAGCTCCAACTCACCATCCCCAAACCGCAACTCTGGTGGCCCAATGGTTCGGGTTCGCAACATCGCTACAAGGTCGAGGCGTTTCTGGATTGCGACGGCGAAACCATCGCGCTCGCGCCGTTGCACTGGGGCATGCGCACCGTGCAAATGGAGGTCAAGCCCGGCGTCTTTCGTTTCATCATCAACGGCGAACCCATTTTCATTCAGGGCGGCAACTGGGTGCCTTGCGACCATCTCTACGGACGCACGACGCCCGCGCGGCTCGCGCATCTCGTTGGCGAGGCGGCGGAGGCGAATTTCAACTGCCTGCGCGTGTGGGGCGGCGGACGTTACGAGCTCGACGCCTTCTTCGACGCGTGCGATGAAAAGGGCATTTTCGTGTGGCACGATTTCATGTCCGCCTGCGCGCCGTTGCCGTATGACCGGCCGGACTTCGCGGAGCTCTGCCGCCGCGAGGCCGTGCATCAAATGCGGCGGCTTTACAACCACGCGTGCATGATGCTCTGGTGCGGCAACAACGAAGTCGGCGCGGCTTATGATTGGCACCGGCAAAAATTTACGGCGCACACTGATCCCGCATGGGTGTTTTACTTCCGGGAACTTCCCCGCATCGCGGCCGCCGAATCTCCCCTGCCCTACTGGCCTACCTCGCCCTACGGCGGAAAAGAACGCACCGGCGATCTCACCGTCGGCGACGACCATCACTGGGTGGTCATGCGACCCGACTCCAGCTTCTGGTCCAATCCCGAATATTGGGACGCCAAGGAGATTTCGATTTTCAATTCCGAATACGGTTACGGCGGCCCGTGCAGCCTCGCCAGCACGAAAGAATACCTCGGCACCGACTCGCCCGATCTTTTCAACGACATTGGCCGCGAGCACACCAATACCTTTTACGATATCCCGCGCGTCAACTTCAGCATCGAGCAACACTACCGCGACGCCGCCAACCTGCCCATCCGCGAGTACATCCGCCTCGGCGGCCTTTGCCAGGGCCTCAACCTCGGTTACTCCCTCGAATCCCTGCGCGCCAATTCGCAAACCTGGGGCGGCATTTTTTGGATGTACAACGACGCCTGGGGCGAAAACGGCTGGACCATCATCGACTACTATTTGCGCCGAAAAATCAGCTATTACAATGTCCGGCGATCCCTTGCGCCCGTCAAGTTCGTCCTGCGTCGCGGCGGTCAGGGCTTTGGCGGCAATGAGGACGAGGTGCTTCTCATGTTGCTCAACAGCAGCGGCAAACTTCGCCGCGGAATCGTCCGTTTCGGTTACCAGCGTTACGACGGCTCGCAGGCCGATTTGGCGCACATTCCCTACTCCAGCCACGCGCGTTCTAACATCACGATCGCCACGCACCAAATTCCCTCCGCCGAACTCCTCGCGCACGGCACCTTGGTCGTCCTCGATGACGCAGGCGATCTCCCTTCCGTTGCCTGGCGCCACAACACCGTCCGCAACCTCCAACTACCGCCCGCGCACCCGCACGCCACCCGCTACCGCATCGTCGGCGACGACCTCCTTTTCACCGTGCGCACCGACCACTACGCCCACGCCATTTCGTTCGACATCCCCTACGATTACCGCCTCAGCGACTGCTGGTTCGACCTCCTTCCCGGCGAATCCCGCAACATCCGCATCTACGGCGGCGCCCTCCTCCGCCAACCCCTCCGCGTTTTTTGCGTCAACGCCTGATCCATTGGAAATAGTTTTTGAGCAACATTGGTACATTTCACGGTGGGGGGCGCCCGCCCGGCGCGCGCCCCCCCCTAAAAAAAAAAGAGCGGGTTGTAAACAGCAGAACACGAAACAAATAAAACCCCGATTGTTGGAAATGTTAAAAA
>JAVBOU010000142.1:0-13503 GCA_031550185.1 Kiritimatiellia bacterium
CCCGTGGCAGAGGTCAAGCTCTGCCACGGGAGACATTTTCAAAACGTCAACGGTTGCGGCTGTTCACCGCGACCCTGTTCTACCCGGGCGTTTGGGTTGCTGTCTCCAACCCGAGCATCCGGTGTTCGCCAACCCCTGGCAAGGAGGATGACCGACCCGTACAACTGTTCAAACCTGTTGTTTTTACTGTGTGTGGCGTGACAGGTGCGACGGCGTATTACCGTTTCCTGCCACGCCTTTTTTGTTTTTTGAAGTTTTGTTGCGGGGATGTGCCGTGATTTTTATTTTCACCCATTGATCCCGCCCCGTTGGGGCTTGTGTAATATGCGCGTTGTTTCGTAGGGCTGCGGGGCAATGCCCCTTGCCCTACGCTAATGATGCAAGGCTTTCAGCCTTGGGATGCGGTGGCGTGGAGCATCGTGAATGTGTTGTGGTGGCGTGGCAAAGGTCGTGCCACGCCACGTTGAAAACGCATTCTCCTCTACTTGTATTTTTTTTGTGAACCGCTTATCATTGGCCGTATCATCAATGAAGGAGTTGAGTATGACACACGCAATGCGAATCTTTTCTGTTTTCTTTTGGGCGGCGTTTTGCCTGGCGCCGCTTGTTCTCCGGGGTGCCGTTGAAGAAGTTGGCGGTGTTGCCTACACCTACGACGTGGTCGATGGCCGGGCCGTGATCGGCCAGGGAGTTGCCGCCGTTCCCGCCGACACCGCCGGCGATCTGGCCTTGCCCCAAACGCTGGGTGGCTACCCGGTGGCGGCCATCGGTGGTTATGCCTTTTACCAACACGCGAACATTACATCGATCACCCTTCCCGAAGGCATAGAATCCATCGGCGAGTATGCCTTCAACCAATGCGCCGCCCTCACAAACGCCACGCTTTGCGCCAGCCTCAAAACCATCGGCCGGGAAGCTTTCCGCGGTTGCCGCAACCTCGGCGCGATTGAGATTCCCGACCGTGTGGAACAGGTGGGCGTCGCCGCCTTTGATTCCTGCGACGCGTTGGCCAGAGCCACAATCGGCAACGGATTGGCCACGGTGCCGGAAATGATGTTTTCCAACTGCACGAATCTCACCGAGGTGCTCTTCGGCTCCGGCGTGGAGGCCATCGGGACCGAAGCCTTTTACCGGTGCCTGCGCCTGCAATCCGCGGTGCTTCCCGCCGGCGTGACCGCCATCAAAAGGTCGGCATTCCGTGATTGCGCCGCTCTTTCCGGGCTCAGCCTCGGCGCAAATCTCGGCTTCATCGGCGATTTCGCATTCAACGCCTGCACCAACCTGACGACCATGACCCTGCCCGAAAGCCTCGAAAGCATCGGTGAAAACGCCTTCAGCGACTGCAAGCAACTGCAAAGCATCACCATTCCCGATACGGTGACCAATCTCAGCTACCGGGCATTTTATGCTTGCTACCAGCTGAACACCGCAATCATTGGAAACGGAGTGAGGGAAATCGGCACAGCGGCTTTCGAGAGCTGTATAGCCCTTTCAAACCTTCAAATCGGATCCAGCGTGACCCATATCGGCTCCACGGCGTTTGCCCGGTGCGAAGCGTTGTTCAGCGCCGCGATTCCCCCCGGCGTGACCCACATCGGATCCGGCGCGTTTATCGAAACAGGTAAACACAGAGCACTCACCGACGCCGTCTTTTACTGGGGAAACTGGTGCCTGGGGTACAAGGGTTCAATCCCCTGGCGCCTGACCCTCAAGCCGGGAACAATCGGCATTGGCGGACACGCGTTTTTCAGCTCCCACCTGGAATCAATCGTGTTGCCGGAGGAGGTTTTGTATATTTGCGACAATGCCTTTTCCTCCTGTTCGTTGCTGGAATCAATCACGCTGGGTTCTCAGGTGAAGGTCATCGGCGAACATGCCTTTGCCGGCACGAAATGGTATAACGCCCATCCCGACAATGTGCCGCTCTATCTGGGCAACTGGTGCGTGGGCGCCAAGGGTTTCGACATCGCCTGGCCCATCACCCTGCGCGCCGGCACAGTCGGCGTGGCGGACCGGGCATTCGCCAATCAGGATTTTCCGGCCGTGACGTTGCCGCCGAGCATCGCCTATATCGGGAGGGAGGCGTTTCTCTCCTGCTGGGCCATGCGCAAGGCGCATTTCCAGGGTAACGCGCCAAAGGTCGATGGCGACCTTATTTACGATTATACACAGCAGATGGAAACGCTGGTCACAGAAGGCGCCACAGGATGGAATGGCGATCCCCAATCCGCCGCGTTGCCCGAAGCCTGGCCGCTGACCGGCGGCGCCCGCAGAAGCATCGCGCTTTACGAGCCGATCCAAGTCCGCGTCACCTTCAACCCCAACGGCGGCGCCGTCGAAACGACCGGCATGACGCTGGAGAGCGAAAGCACCTACGGCGAACTGCCCATCCCCGCGTGGGGCGTCCACATTTTCGATGGGTGGTTCACCGCGCGAACCGGCGGCGAACGCGTCGAAGCGGGCGGCCCCGTGCCGCTGGCCGACATCACGCTCTACGCGCGGTGGCTCAAGCGCTTCGTGCTCACCGTCAACAGAGGCACCGCCGACGGAAGCATCCTCTTCCCCGGAGACGCCGTCACCATCGAGGCCGATCCCGCCCCCGCGGGTTGGGTGTTCGACCGTTGGCGCCTCGAAACAGGATCCGGGTTCCCGCAAGATTTCAATCCGATCGTCTCCCCTCTCGCCGTGTTCATGCCCGCGCAAGACGTCATCCTCACCGCCATCTACGCCAAAACCTATGCCGGCGGAACCATCATCCTGCGATTCCCCACCTCCTCCGTCACGGTCGAAGCCAATCTTAGTGACGCCTTTTTCCAAGACGCCACGCAACTCATTGCCGATGCCGTGATGAGGCTACTCACCGACTACAAAGGCATGCAAACCTCCGAACCCGCCGCGCCGTTTTTGGAAAGCGCCGACCTCCTCGGCTTCAAACTGATCGACCTGTACGCCGTCAACGCCGTGCGTAACTTTTCCCCGCGCCTCACGATTACGCGCTTCGATGCAACCGGCGACCCTTTGCGTGAAGCGGCGCTCACGCTGGCCGTGGAGAACGGTGTTGATCTCACGCCCGCCGCTGCCTGGCAACGCCTGCTCGCGGGCGGCCGCGCCGCCGTGCGCATTTCCGGCGGCGCCGCACCCGGCGACACAACCACATTGGCAACCACCCCGGCCACTGAAATCGGCATCGATCCGCGCATGACGATCCGCTTTGAAACATGGCCTCCGGCACACTTCTTCCGTGCGACTCTGGAAGCGGTCGAATAGCCCGGTTCATGCAAGTCCATCGCTCGTGGCAGAGGCCATGCTCTGCCACGAGCGGCCATATTTCAGGATTGCCTTTGTGGTTCCGTTGCGTCAGAATAGACGCCGTTTTATGAACGCTTTTATTCTCATCGGTGCCACTGCCACGGGCAAGACCGCTGTCTGTCAGGCCATTGCCGAGCAGACGGGCGCGGCGATTCTTTCCACCGACGCCCTGCTCGTTTACAAGGGCATGGACATCGGCACCGCGAAGCCCGCGCGCGATGAACAGCGCCGCGTCCGCTACCTCGGCATCGACCTCTTCACGCCCGCGGAAAATTCCAACGCCGCGCTCTGGCGCAACGCCATCCGCCGCCAGCTTGCCGACGCGCCGGTCGCACAATCGCTCATCGTCACCGGCGGCACGGGCCTCTATCTCCGCGCGCTTCTCGAACCCTTCGACGCGCCGCCGCCTGATCCCGAATCCCGCGCGCGCTGGCAAACCGTCTTCGACACCCGCGGCCTCTCCGCGCTGCAAGACGCTCTGCGCCAACGCCTCGCGCCTGATGCGTTTGCCGCCATTCCTGATCCCAAAAATCCGCGCCGTCTTCTTCGTCTTCTCGAACGTCTCGACGCCGGCGAAACGCTTGACCCCAAAAAATCCGTTGCTCCCGCGCCGGTCGTCATCGGCCTCTCGATGTCGCGCGAACTCCTCCACCAGCGGATTGCCCAGCGCGTTCGCGCCATGATCGACAACGGCCTTCTGGACGAAGTCCGCGCCCTGCGCGAAACTTTTTCCACGTGGTCCGACACCGCGCGCGCCGCGATTGGTTATGCCGAAATCGCCGACCATCTCGACGGTCTTCTTTCGCTCGACGACGCCATCGAGCGCATCATCATCCGCACCCGGCAGCTTGCCAAGCGCCAGCTCACTTGGTTTCAAAATCAGCTTCGTCCTGTCTGGCTCGACACCACGCCCGCCGAGCCGCTTGCCGACCTTGCCCAACGCGTCCGCGCCGCCTGGCAGCAACACGGCCCCGCGCGCCTCCACGTTGACCCGTGAATCCCATGCACAACGACACGCCCATCCAGCAACTCCCCGCCTCTCTCCGTCCGCGCGAAGAGCTCCGCCGCCGCGGCGTCCACGCGGTTTCCGACGACATTCTTGTCGCCATCCTTTTGCGCACCGGCACGCGTGGCCAAAACGTCGCCAATCTCGCCCGCGACCTTCTTATCAAAATCGGCGGCCTCAGCGGACTCCACGGCGCCACACCCGAATCGCTCCTCGCCCTCGGCGTCAAGGGCATTGGTCAGGTCAAAGCCATTGAACTCGCCGCCGCGCTTGAGATCGGCCGCCGCGCCGCCAACCAGCGCCTCGACGCCGAACCGCCGCTCATTGCCACGGCCGACGCGGCCTGGCAAATTCTCAAGCCGCTTGCCGAGGACGCCCGCCAGGAAATTTTTTGGGTGCTTCCGCTCAACACGAAAAACCGCCTCATCGGCGCGCCGCTTGAAATCGCGCAAGGCACGCTCAACGCCGCCGCGCTGCATCCGCGCGATGTCTTCGCGCCGGCCCTCCGCCTCAACGCCGCCAGCCTCCTCTGCGCGCACAATCATCCCTCCGGCGACACCTCGCCCTCCAGCGCCGACCTCGCGCTCACGCGCCGCCTTCTCGACATCTCCCGCACGCTCAACCTGCCCCTTCTTGACCATCTTATTCTTGGCCGCTCTTCGCCGCAAAATCCCGCCGGATTTCGCAGCCTCCGCGCCTCCGGACTCGTCGAATTTGACCCGGCGTGACGTCCAGCCTTTTCCGTTTTTTCTTGCCTTTTACAACAAAACTTTGTACAGACGTAGGCATGAATTTGCAACTGGTCATCATTCCCACCTACGACGAACGCGACAACGTCGACCCCATCGCCAAGGCCGTGCTTCAGGCGCTGCCCGAAGGCGAGGTGCTGTTCATTGATGACAACTCGCCCGACGGCACCGGCGCGCTGCTCGACCAAATGGCCGCCGCCGAGCCGCGCATCCACGTCATGCACCGCCCCGGCAAACTCGGCCTTGGCCGCGCCTACATCGACGGCTTCAAGTGGGCGCTCGAACGCCACTACGAACTCATCTTTGAGATGGACGCCGACTTTTCGCACGACCCCGGCGTCCTCCCCAAATTCCTCGCCGCCGCGACGGACAACGACCTCGTCATCGGCTCGCGTTACATCGACGGCATCCGCGTCATGAACTGGCCCATGCGCCGCCTTCTGCTCAGCACCGGCGCCGCGCAATATGTTCGCCTCTGGACCGGCCTTCCCGTCGCCGATCCCACCGGCGGCTTCAAATGCTTTCACCGCCGCGTGCTGGAGGCCATCGACCTCGACAGCGTCCGCTCCAACGGCTACTCCTTCCAGGTGGAAATGACGCACCTCGCCTGGCTCAAAGGTTTTCGCATCAAGGAAATTCCCATTGTCTTTGAGGACCGCCGCTCCGGCTACTCCAAGCTCAACAGCGCCATTGCCCGCGAGGCGTTGGTCATGATTCCCAAACTCGCCTGGCGCGCGCGTTTCCGCCGCAAGCCCAGGCGGCCATCAACATAAAAAGTTTTGCGTGGCGTGGCAGAGGTCCTGCCACGCCACGCGTTGACCATGCCTTTCGCCTCACAGCTTGAGTCCATTTCCATCTGGAGCCGCGCGTTGCGCGTTCGCCAGTGGTCGAAGAATTTTGTGATCCTTGCGGTTTGCTTTTTCGTGTGGGGCGACGCGTCGCAACATTGGCGCAACGCGCCGTGGCAGGTCGCGACCCTTGCCACAGCCGGGTTTTTGATGTTCTGCCTCATTTCGAGCAGCGTCTATGTGTTCAACGATCTGCGCGACCGCGAGGCGGACCGCAATCATCCGGTGAAATGCAAACGTCCGTTTGCTTCGGGCGCGCTGAACATCCGGCAGGGCGTGACGGCGGGTGCATTGCTTTTCGTTTTGGGCGTCGCGGGCTCGGCGTGGCTCGGGGTTCGCTTTTTGGGTTGCGTCGCGATTTACCTGGCGTTGCAGGCGGCGTACACGCTCGTGCTGAAACGCGTGGCGCTGGTCGACGTGGTGGTCATCGCGCTGGGTTTCGTGTTGCGCGCGGCGGCGGGCGCGGCGGTGTTGAACGCGCGCATTTCCTGGTGGCTGCTGGCGTGCACGTTTTTGCTCGCGCTCTTCCTCGCGCTCTGCAAACGCCGCCACGAAAAACGTCTGCTCGGCGCGGACGGCGAAACGCATCGCCGCGCGCTCGCGGGATATTCCGGCCCGGCGCTCGACGCGATGGTGATGACGTGCGCCGCCGCGGTGGTGACGTGCTACGCGGTCTACACGCTGCTGCCCGACACGCGCGCGCGCTTCGGCACGGACTGGCTGTGGCTGACGGTTCCGTGCGTGGTGCTTGGCGTCTGGCGCTACCTTTTTCTGGTCTATCACGGCAACGCCGGCGGCGCGCCGGAACGCGTGTTGCTCACGGACTTTCTCATGCTCGCGATCATGGCGGCGTATGCGGCCATCGTGCTGGCGGTTCTGGGATGAACGCCGTGGCAAGACGATTCGCTGTCATGTAAACCCACTTGGAGACTTTCATCATGAATCACAAAACCAACCCGCCCGATCTCGTGCAATGGGTCGATCCGGACATCGGCGCCATTTCGCATTTACTCGCCGCGACCGTGCAGACCGTGCAAATGCCGCACGGCATGATCCGCCTCGCGCCGAACCGTCCGTCGTCGCATCCTGACCCGTTTCTCGCGGATCATGTCACGGGCTTTCCGCTGAACATCGTGTCGCACCGCGGCGAGCGCGCGTTTTCGATCATGGCCGCGTCGGGCGAGGGCGAGCCGGTGTTCGTGTCGGAGATGGATCACGATTTTGAATCCGCGTCGCCGCACGAATTTGCGCTGCTGCTCGAGGACGCGATGATTGACGTGTCGTACACCGTCACGGAGCACACGATGATCTACCGCTTCGCGTTCACGAAGCCGGGGCGTCATCTGCGTTTCGCCGCAAAGGCCGGTGGCACGGTCGAGGTCCTGCCACACGAGCAGGCGGTGCGCGGTCGTGAGCAAATCAACAAGCTGGACTGCTATTTTTACGCCAAGGCGGACGCGCCGTTTGCGTCGTGGAAAAACGCGGAGACGAAGCAGGATGTTTCCGCGCGCGTGTCGTTCGAGGCCGCGACCATCGAGGTGCGCATCGGGTTTTCATACATCAGTTGCGACCAGGCAAAGCAGAACATGGAGATGGAGCTCGCGGGCAAAACATTTGCGCGCGTGTCGTCCGAGGGCCGCGCCGCATGGAACAACGCGCTTGGCCGCATCAACGTCGAGGGCGGCACGGAGAAGCAGCGCCGGATTTTTTACACCGCGTTGTGGCGCTGCCATGAGCGGCAGGTCAACATCACCGAAAATGGCCGCTATTTCAGCGGTTACGATCATCGCGTGCATGAGGGCGAGAAGACGCCGTTTTACGTCGACGACTGGCTGTGGGATACGCACCGCGGATTGCATCCGCTGCGGTTGATCATCGACCCGAACCGCGAGCGCGACATCCTCGAATCGTATGCGCGCATGATCGCGCAAAACAAGGATGGCTGGGCGCCGGTTTTTCCGCTCGTTTTCGGCAACCGTGCCGCGATGCTCGGCAACCACATGGCCGCCGTCGCCGCCGACGCGTACATGAAGGGCGTGCGCGGCTTCGACATCGAAACGCTCTACGCCGGTCTGCGCAAAAACGCCATTGAAGGCAGCCGCATCCCGTGGTACGTCGGCCCCGCGACCGAACTCGACCGCGTGTATCTCGAAAAGGGTTTCTTCCCCGCGCTCGCGGCGGGCCAGAAGGAATGGGTGCCGCAAGTGCATGGCTTCGAGCGTCGGCAGTCCGTCTCCGTCACGCTCGAACACGCCTACGACGACTGGTGCATCGCCGAGCTCGCGCGCAGTCTCGGCAAGCACGACGACGCGGCGATGTTCGCCAAACGCGCGCTCAACTACCGCACGCTGTACAACGCCGCGACCGGCGTCATGGCGCCGCGCACCGCGGACGGCGAGTGGGTCGAACCCTTTGATCCCGGCCTTTCCGGCGGTCCCGGCGGACGCGATTATTACGCGGAGTGCAACGGTCTCACGTGGTCATGGAGCGTGCCGCACGACGTCGCCGGCATGATGCGCCTCTTTGGCGGACGCGACGCGTTTCTCAAGCGCCTCGACCACTTTTTCAACCAGCCGCTCGGCACGTCTAAATGGGATTTCCTCGGGCAATTCCCCGACTCGACCGGCCTCATCGGCCAGTTTCCCATGGGCAACGAACCCGGCTTTTTGATTCCCTATTTGTACCTTTACGCCGGTGCGCCGTGGCGCACCCAGCGCCGCGTGCGCGAGATCATGCGTTTTTGGTTTGACGACACGCCTCTCGGCGTTTGCGGCGACGACGACGGCGGTGCGATGTCCGCGTGGTACGTCTTTAACGCCATTGGATTTTATCCCCTGTGTCCCGGCCGGCCGGTGTACGGCATTGGCAGTCCGATTTTTGAAAAGACGCGCATCCAACTTGGTAACGGCGTCTTCACCATCGAAGCCCGCAACGTTTCCGCGCAAAACAAATACGTGCAGTCCGCCGAGCTTAACGGCCAGCCGTTGAACAAACCTTGGTTTGAGCATCGCGACCTCAAAAACGGCGGTTCGCTCATCCTGAACATGGGTCCGCGTCCCAACACCCAATGGGGCAACCGCGACGAAGACGCGCCGCCGTCGTTGTAAAGATAAAAACTTCCCGTGGCGTGGCAGGACTCCTGCCACGCCACAAGGTAAGATAGACGACGCGCAGCACACGAAGTCTTACATTATTGTGAAAAGCGGCGATAAATCGCCGCACTCCATAATGACGATGACCGTTATACCGTCTACTCTATGTGCTGTTGCCGGTGTGTTTGGCTTGTGGTTTTTTGCGGCATGTGCCATGCTTTTTGTCAAGGAGGAGCGAATGATGAAATGGCAAGTTTTGATAATTTGGGCGGCTTGTGGCGTGACGCGCGTTTGGGGCGGCTGGCAGGCAAACGTGTATCCGCCGGATGAGCGCATTGCACGCACGCGCGCGGCGATCACGTATGATCCGGCGAAAGGTGGTTGTGCGACATTTGACGACGCGCTGGCGGAGTTGAAAAAAGGCGCGCATGACGGGCAATTGGAGTCCGTGCGTTTGCAACATTTTATGGTTTATGATCCGGTCTTTCAGGAAGAGGTTTTGTCGGAGTTACAAAAGGTCGCACCGCGTGAGTTTGCCGGGACGAAAAGTTCCGCAGGCAACAAGCACAATCCGAGCTTGATCGTGCTTGAGAAATCCTTTGCCAACGCCGTGCAAGCGACACCGGCGGTTCAAAAAATTAACGCCGCGCTTGCGCCGTTTGGCCGGTGCGTGACGAAGGTGGATGTTGGGGAAAAGTTTCATTGTGTCCGCGACGGGGAACGGCTGCACTTCAGGAGTTTTTTAACGCTCGCTGTTACGGACGCACCGTTGTCGATCGTGGCTGCGGCGCGGAGCCAGGTTGGCAAGACGCTGGCGTATGATTCGGGTTATGCGCGCCTGGCGTATCCGATGGGCGACGTGCCGATTGAAAAAGGGGTTTGCACGGATGTCGTCATCCGCGCCTTGCGCGACGCCATGAAGATGGATTTGCAACAGCTCGTGCATGAAGACATGACCGCGGCTTTTGCGGAATATCCCGGCAACTGGAAGCTCACCAAACCCGACCGCAACATCGACCACCGGCGCGTGTTGAACCTCAAAAAATATTTTGAGCGCAAGGGATTTTCAACCGCGGTGTCGAAGAAGGCGGAGGATTACCTGCCCGGCGATTTGGTGACGTGCACGGTGAACGGCAAACTGCCGCATATCATGGTCGTGAGCGATCGAAAGACCGCGGACGGCGTTCCGCTAGTCATTCACAACATCGGACGCGGCACGCGGGAGGAGGACTGCCTTTTTGCCTTCCCGCTCACGGGACATTACCGCGTCCAATAACAGCACAATTGTTTTCGCGCCGCCTTAGAGCGCGACGTCGCTTTCGCTCACCCAGAGGCCGTGAATGTTGCAATATTCGGTCGCGACCAGCGTGCCGGGAACAGAGGTCTTCATGCGGAAGAGCGCGGAGCTGTCCGTGTAAGCGGGGCCCTGGTTTGCGCCCGCGGCGCTCTGGCCGTGCGCGCTGAGCTCCGTGCGGCCGATCTCGATGGAAAATTTGCCGTCCTTCGGGATGAAGTGCAATGCGATCCACGCGATGTGGTGTTCCGTGGTGTTCGGGTGGGCAATTTCCTTGCCAATGGTCACCTGCACGTTGAACATTTCGCCGGCTTTCACCGTTGCGGGAAGTTCGATGACCGGGACGTGTTTTTCGGTCTTCCAGTCGGCGGAGTGGACTAAATCGCTGAGTTTGGACATGGCATGCTCCTGATGTTGGGGTGAATTCACAAAGTGACGATCAGTATAGACCAATCCCCCGCGCGGTGCAACTCCGGGCAAATTGTGCGCGCCCGCGCATGTTTCATGGGCATCACCTATTGCGTGGCGGCTTGCAGGCCGTCATGCAAGGATAACATCTTAAAACTCCGCTGACCTTTCGGCGTCAGCATCGGATAGATGGACGCCCAGGCCCGGAGACGGAAACCTGTTTCCCTGACGCCAAGTTGCGTCTCGATCAGGCGCTGCTCGTTCCAACGGGTTTTGAGCAGGTAGAGATTGTGGATGAATGCGTCGTGCTGGCCTTCAAACCCTTCCGGCCGCATGACGCCCGCCTTGTAGAATGCCTTCAAAGTTTCCCGCCAGAAAAGCATGTTCTGCGCAAAAACTTTCCGCTGGATGTCGCGAACCGCTGGACTGATTTGCGCCAGGCGCTCAAAGTCCTTGAAGAAATCCTTACGGAGCTACACACATGAAAACACGAACTGTCTTGATCACCGGCGCCAACAAGGGGCTTGGATATGAAGCCGCAAGGACACACCGAACCGCACCGAATAGGCGATGCCCATCACCTGCCTCGTTGTGGCGCATGTTTGGCATTGCCACTGCCGCGGGTTTGGGCCATAATGATTCATATGCGTTATTGGTGGGCTAATCAAAACCAAACCTACGACCGCGAAGTCAGCGGCGGATATTTTTGGTGCCGGCAGCGCAAGTCCAACGGCATGCGCAACCCGTTTTACGACGCCGTGCGCTTGACGCGGATCGGCGACGTGATCTTCGCGTATTGCAAGGGCGTGCTGCGTGCGGTCGGACTCGTGCTGTCGTCCGTCGACGAGGCGGCGGATCCCGCGGCGAAGGCCGGCGCGGAACGCGTGCAGGGCTGGCTGGTGCGCGTGGCGTGGCTGGAGTTGAAACGCCCGTTGCGTCCGCTCGACCACTTGGAATTGCTCAAGCCGCTGCTGCCGGAAAATTACGCGCCGCTCACGCTCGAGGGCAAGGGCATTCAAGGTGGCAGGCTGATGCCGCTGCCACAGATGCTCGCCCGCGCATTGATCCAGCTCGCCGGCGGCACCGATCCCGAACATCTTGTCGCGCCAGACTGGCGAAACAGGCAAATGAAATTTTCGTTTCACAACCACGACGACGAAAGAGAGGAGATGCCATGAACATGAGGAAGCACATGATGCTTGGATTCGCCGCGGCGCTCGCGCTGTGCGGCTGCGTCACGGAACCGGCCGCGGTCGAGACGCGCATCACGAAGCGCAGCGAGGCCTTCAACGACCTGAACAAGGACCAGCAGGAGCGTGTGCGCCTCGGCCACATCCAGTTTGGCGACTCGATGGACATGCTTTGGATGTCGCTCGGCGATCCGACCACCGTGTCCTACACGACGAGCGACGGCCAGACGCACGAGAGCGTGCCCTGGAAGACCTACGAAGAGCTCTACGACGTCTTCCCCGCCATCACCAACTGCACCGGCGAAACGTGGACGTACATCCGCGAGCCTAAACCCCAGCCCGGCCCTGTCCTGCCCAAACCCTCGGTCGACGGTTACCAGCCCGGCGCCATGTATGCCCCGGAGCCGCCCGCTCCCCGGCAGCGCGTGACGAAAGTTTACGTCATGGCCGACGGCGTGATCGTCGACATGCGCACCACGTACGAGCCACTCGACGACACGAAATAACCCATGTTGTTTCCCGACATCACCGCCGCGCTCAACCGCAAATTCGGCACGCCCGGCAAGGTTGCCTTTCGCGCCGGCTCGAACAACCTCCCGCTGCTCGTGCTGGCCAACAACCAGGCCACCGCGGAGATTTCGCTTTACGGCGCGCACGTGCTCGCTTACCGCCCCATCGGTCAGCTCCCGGTGCTCTTCGTCTCCAACGCCTCGGCGTACGAGCCCGGCAAACCCCTGCGCGGCGGCGTCCCGTTGTCGTGGCCGTGGTTCAGCACGCCCGACACGCCCGCGCTGCCCGACCACGGCTTCGCCTTCACCTCCCTGTGGCAGCTTCACGCCGTCGAACACAGCGCCGACGAATCCAAGGCCGTCCTCGTGTTGCAGGACGCCGCCGCCTCCTGGCGCCTCTGGCCCCATCCCTTCCGCCTCACGCTCACCGTCACCGTCGGCGCGTCGCTCAAGCTCGAGATGACCACCGACAACCTCGACACCGTTCCCGTCACCATCGCGCAAGGTTTTCACACCTACTTCAAAGTGCGCGACATTGAAAACGTCACCTTGCACGGACTCGAAAACACGCCTTTTTACAACAAGGCCCTCCGCGAAATGGCGCCGCCCTCGGACGAGCCCGTCACCGTCCACGCCGAAATCGACCGCGTTTATTTCCCCACCACCGCAACGTGCGTCATCGACGATCCCGGCCTTCGCCGCCGCATCAAGATCGACAAAAGCGGCAGCAACTCCACCGTGGTCTGGAATCCCTGGGGCGACAAAACAAAACGCATCCGCGACTTCGAGCCCGACGATTTCCGCACCATGTTTTGCGTCGAAACCACCAACACCCGCGACGACAAAATTACCCTTCCCGCTGGTGGCACGCATACCCTCTCTGCCACGATCACCTCCGAATTGGTATAGTGTTTTTGCATAACATTGAAACACTCCTCGTGAACGTTGTCGTAAAGCACTCCGTATCACGTGTTGTGGCGTGGCGCGACCTCTGCCACGCCACAACGGCGTATTGACAACCTCGGAGAGGTTGGACACAAAAAAGACCCGGGGCGCGGGGGTGGGAGGCGCCGCGGCGAGCCCAAGAGAGAAATGACA
>JAVBOU010000110.1:0-6090 GCA_031550185.1 Kiritimatiellia bacterium
GCCGAGGTCTGTTGTTTGGTTTGTTTGTTTGATTTTTTGTGGTTCACCCCGACGGGTCGCCCCCCCCCCTCCCCCCCGCCCTCCATGTTCAAATATTGAACCACGTCTACGATATTCCCCAACCAGCCCACATGATCTTTCGCCCCAACGAGGCAGGTCATACCAGCCCAGGGCAACGCCCTATGCCACCAGCTGACCTGTTCAAACACGCGAGATGTCAGGAACCGCAAAATTTGTTATACTTCCCGTTCTTTCATGACATTTCGTAACTCAGGAGTTCTAAGATGCGTGTTCCAGTTTTGAAGCAGGTGGATGTGATTGTGGTCGGCGGTTGCACGGGCGGCGTCGCGGCGGCAACGGCGCTCGCGAAGGCCGGGCTGAAGGTTTTCATGGGCGTGCCTGAAACGTATTTCGGCGCGGACATTTGCAAGTTTGCGCGCTTGTGGCAGGATGTCGAGGGTGCCACGGCGAAAAAACTTTTGGGCAACGCCAAGAAGGGCGCGCCGTTGCGGCCGATGGACGTGAAGCGCAAACTCGACGAGGCGGTGGTGGCGGCGGGGATTGATTTTCTTTTTGGCGTCATGCCCGCGGATGTGATTGTCGAGGACGCCGAGAAAATCGGCGGCGTGATGTTCACGAGCAAAACTGGCGCCTTTGCCGTGCGTGGCAAGGTGGTGATCGATGCCACGTGGGAGGCGTCGCTCTGGCGCACGACGGGTTTGTCCATGCGAAAATGGAACGGCGGCGACGTGGAATTTACGCGCGTGCTCTTCGGCACGCAGGCAGACGACGCGAAGGCAAAGGGCAAAAAGCTGACGCCGTTCGCTAAGGAAAAACTGGACGCGTGGGCGTACTCGACCACGTTGCGCGTGAAGTCGGACACGCCGGAAGCATGGGCCGAAGCCGAAGCGCAAATGCGCGACCGCTTTTGGAGCAAGCAACTGGCCGGCAGTTCCGACGCGTCGTTTTATCTGCCGCCGCACGGTGTGATCCACAAAAGCGAACCTTGCGAATTTGGCAAAAATGGTTTGCCGCTTGACGCATTCAAAACGCTCCTTCCGAATGTGTATGTGATCGGGCCGAGCGCAAATGTCTCGCGCAAGGCGGCGGCGAAATTGGCCGACGCCTCTGTCGCGATTGCCGAAGGTGAAAAGCTTGGCAAGTTGCTGGCCAAAGAATTACCGCGCATCGCGGCATGTGCCGCCAATGCGAGCGTGGGCGGATTTCATGGCGCCATGCCGCAAGAGGCGTGCAGTGATCCGCGAATGTTGCGCGAGGCTGTCGAATGGATTGAGGGCGAGGCGGTCG
Source organism: Kiritimatiellia bacterium (assembly GCA_031550185.1). Classification (GTDB taxonomy): domain Bacteria; phylum Verrucomicrobiota; class Kiritimatiellia; order RFP12; family JAVBOU01; genus JAVBOU01. The sequence goes on from JAVBOU010000110.1 coordinate 1,309, forward strand.
CGCCGGAGTTGCCCGTTCTCGCGGAGATGGACGTGGTCGTGGTTGGCGGCGGCACTGGTGGCGCGCCCGCGGGAATCGCGGCGGCGCGCGAGGGCGCCAAGACGCTGGTGCTGGAGTCGTTGCACGGACTCGGCGGCGTGGGCACGCTCGGCTACATCACGGTGTATTACCACGGGTTTCGCCGTGGCTTCACGTCGGAAATCACGCACGCGTTGTGGAAGTGGCACGGCGAGGGCTTTGACACGGCGTGCTGGAACGCGGAGCACAAGGCGGAGTGGTTCCGCCAAGAAATTCGCAAGGCCGGCGGACAGGTGTGGTGGAACGCCATTGTGTCCGGTGCGGTGATGGACGGCACGCGGATCATTGGCGTAATTGTGAACACGCCGTGGGGTCGCGGCATTGTGAAGGCGGGCATGGTGATCGACGCCACGGGCAACGCGGATGTCGCCGCCGCCGCGGGCGCGCCGACCACTGTTGTGAGCGAACACGACCTCGCCGTGCAGGGCACGGGATTGCCGCCAAAACCGCTGCGCCCCGCCTACACCAACACGGATTACACGTTTACGGACGACACGGACGGACTGGACACCACGCGCGCGTTTGTCGTGGCGCGGCAGAAGTTTGCGGACCGCTTCGACCTCGCGCAAATTGTGGACACGCGCGAACGCCGCCAGATCGTCGGCGACGTGACGCTGACGCCGCTCGACGTGTATACGGGCCGCACATGGGGCGACGCGATTTGCCTAAGCCGGAGCAATTTCGACAGCCACGGCTTCACCGTGCATCCGCTCTTTTTCGTGCTGCCGCCGGACCGCACGGAGCTCGACGCATGGACGCCGATTCGAACGTTTTTGCCCAAAGGTTTTCAGGGCCTCGCGGTGACCGGGCTGGGCCTCAGCGCGCAACGCGACGTGATGCCCGTGCTGCGCATGCAACCGGACATTCAGAACCACGCCTACGTGCTCGGCATCGCCGCGGTGATGGCGTTGAAGACCGGCCACGATTTCCGCGCCATCGACATTAAGGCGTTGCAGCGCAGGCTGGTCGAAAAAGACATTTTGCCATCGCCCGCGCTGCTCATGGCGGACGTGGACGTCATCGCTGACGAACGCGTGGCCGAGGCGGTCTTCGGCGACTTGAACAATCACGCCGAGCTCGCCGCCATCATGAGTTCGCCCGCCACCGCGCTGCCCTTGCTGAACAGCCGCATGGAGGTGGAGACGGACGCGGGGATGCGTTTGCGCATCGCAAAAATCATGGCCGTGATGGGCGACGCCAACGGCGCGAAACCATTGCAAAAAGCCGCGACCGCGGGTTGGGACACGGGCTGGGATTACACCGGCATGGGCCAGTTTGGCCGCAGTATGAGCCCGGTCGACGACGCGATTGCCGGACTCGCCATGCTGGGCGACGCGACCGCCGCGAAGAAAATTTTCGCGCAGGCGGAGAAGCTGACGGCAAAGGATGCGTTCTCGCATTTCCGCGCACTGGCGTTGTATGGCGAGGCGATTCGCAACAAGGCGTGCGCCAAGGCGCTCGCGGAACTCCTGATGAAGCCCGGCATCGCGGGGCATTGCTGGACCTCGCTCAACGAGGAGCTCGGCGACATTCCCGAATCCACGATTGACACCGCGACGCGCAACCGCTCGCTCCGCGAGCTCTTCCTCGCCCGCGCGCTCTACCGCTGCGGCGATTGCGACGGTCTCGGCGAACGCATCCTCACGGATTACACGCACGACATCCGCGGCCACTTCGCGCGCCACGCGGCGATGGTGCTGCGCGACGCAAAGTAATGACGATTTTGAACCACGCATGCACACGAATTGTCGATGCGTGCATGGCGCTGTGCAGGCCATTCGTCAAGTTGGGGCATAACGGTTATCGTCGATTATGGAGTGCGGCGATTCATCGCCGTTTTTCCGTAAACATGATTCCGGCGTGTGTTTTGTCACCCACGCGACATGAAAGCGAAAACAGATATTCCGGCTCAGCGAAAAGCGGCGATAAATCGCCACACTCCATACATGCGATGCCGGGCGAGAGTGGTTCAATCCACAACGAAAATAATCCGTCAAACAACCTGACGTGGCAGAGCATGACCTCTGCCACGCCAGACTTTTTTCACGCCGACGTTTCGCGGCTTCATTTCGACGCAGCCGTGTGGTAAACTTGGACGGAAATCGTTGAAGGAGACGAAGTGTCTTATGAATACTGTGTCGAAAGAGGCGCGCACGGGCGCGCGGTGCATTGTGGAAGGTTTGGAACGAGGGGGATGCGAGGTGCTGTTCGGTTATCCGGGCGGCACGGTGCTGGATATTTTCAACGAGCTGGTTGACTCGCCAATCCGCTTCGTGCTGGCGCGCCACGAGCAGGGCGCGGTCCACATGGCCGACGGTTATGCGCGCGCGACGGGCAAGGTCGGATGTTGCGTGGTGACGTCGGGTCCGGGCGCGTGCAACACCATCACGGGCCTCGCGACGGCGTACATGGACGGCGTGCCGCTGGTCTGCGTGTGCGGCCAGGTCGCGCTGTCGTTCATCGGCAACGACGCCTTTCAGGAGGCGGACATCACGGGCATGACGCGGCCGGTGACGAAGCACAATTATCTCGTGCGCGACGTGAACGACTTGCCGCGAATTTTGGCGGAGGCGTTTTACATCGCGCAAACCGGACGCCCCGGCCCGGTGTTGATCGACGTGCCAAAAGACGTCCAGCAAAAGCTCACGCGCGAGGTCGCGCCGAAGTCGGTCGTGATCGAAAAACTGCGCGCGCTCGACGACACGAATATGGCGGACGTGCAGAAGCTCGCGGACGCGATCAACCAGTCGCACCGGCCGATGATCCTCGCGGGCGGCGGCGTGATTCGCGGCGACGCGAGCCAGGCGCTTTTTCAACTCGTGAAGAAGGCGACGATTCCGGTTTCGACAACGCTCATGGGCCTTGGTGCGTTTCCCGAAGACGACGAGCTCGCGCTCCGCATGGCCGGCATGCACGGCAGCGCGGTGGCGAATTACGCGATCAACCACTGCGATTTGCTGATCTCCGTGGGCGCGCGGTTTGACGACCGCGTCACCGGCAAACTCACGGAATTTGCGCCGCACGCGACCATCGCGCATGTGGACTGCGATTTCTCCGCGATCAACAAATCCGTCCACACGCACATCGGCGTGCATGGTTACGCGCGACCGGTTTTGGAGGCGCTGCTCGAACGTGTCGCCGCGGCGAAACGCCCGGAGTGGCTCGATCAAATTTCGTCGTGGCGCGCGAATCATCCCTTTCATTACGAGCCCGGAAAAAACGGCGCCATCGCGCCGCAGGCTGTGCTTGAAACCATTCAAAAGCTCTGCAAAAGCGAGGCCGTCATCGTGACCGACGTCGGCCAGCATCAAATGTGGTCCACGCATTATTTCGTCTACAAACATCCGCGCATGTTTATCTCGTCGGGCGGACTCGGCACCATGGGCTTTGGTCTTCCCGCGGCGATCGGCGCGCAAATCGGCAAACCGAAGGAGCGTGTGGTCTGCATCAGCGGCGACGGTGGCATTCAGATGAATTTCCAGGAGCTCGTCGTCGCGGTCGAGCACGGTCTTCCCGTCAAGGTTGTCGTGCTCAACAACGGACACCTCGGCATGGTGCGACAGTGGCAGGAACTCTTCTACGACCATCGCTATTCCGCCGTTGTCCTCGGCCAGCAGGGACGCCCGAAAAACGAAGGCATCGACGACCGGCCCGCGGAATATCTCCCCGATTTCGTCGCGCTCGCAAAAGCCCACGGCGCCTCCGCGATCCGCGTCACGCGCGACACGGATGTCGAGCCTGTTTTGAAAAAGGCCTTCGCCGACGACAAGGCGTGGCTCATCGAGTGCATCGTCGAACCCGAGTGCAACGTCTTCCCGATGGTGCCGCCCGGCAAGTCGATCAAGGACATGATTTTCAACGCGTGAGGAACCCGTCATGAAACACATTCTGACCGCCGTCGTCAACAACAAGCCCAGCGTCCTCGCGCGCATCGTCGGCGTCGTCTCCGGCCGCGGCTACAACATCGAAACCCTCAACGTCGCGCCCACGCACGATCCCGCCGTCTCCAAAATGACCATGGTCGTGCCTGGCGACGACCACGTGCTCGAACAGGTGTTGCGTCAGCTCAACAAGCTCATCGACGTCGTGCGCATCAGCGACGTCACGCGCCAGCACCACATCAACCGCGAAATGATCCTCGTCGAGGTCTCCACCAAAGACGGCCAGCGTAGCGACCTCATCGAGCTCACCTCGCTCTTCTCCGCCCAGGTTGTCGGCGTGCGCGAACACTCCGTCACCATTCAAATGGTCGGCGACGAACACACCGTCGAGGACTTCATCCGCCTGCTCAAACCCTACACCATCCTCGACCTTTCACGTTCCGGCACCATCGTCGTCGAACGCGGGGAATAGAACGCAAAAACGTCCCGTGGCGTGGCAGAACCTCTGCCACGCCACAAGGTAGGACAGACGACGCGAAGCATACCGAAGGTCTTCTTGTCTGTGGTTGGTGCGGCACGATAGCGTAGACTTGTCGGGGGTATAACGGTTATCGTCTATTATGGAGTGTGGCGATTTATCGCCGCTTTTCCGTTAGACAGTGTAGTCATGAGATTTGTCTTTCCCTGTTTTCATGATTTTGGCATACTTTCACGCATGAACGACACCTCCCCCGCACACCGACGCCATGACCTGTCCGACGCGCACTGGCAAAAAATCGAAAACCACTTGCCAGGACGAAAAGGCGTCTGGGGAGGCGTGGCG